>NZ_CP134507.1:1675000-2036013 GCF_055698815.1 Leuconostoc sp. XM4
GATACAGACAACTCTTACGAGTTGGGTTTCCCCATTCGGAAATCTTTGGGTCATAGCGTACTTACCGCTCACCAAAGCTTATCGTAGTTAGTCACGTCCTTCATCGGCTCCTAGTGCCAAGGCATTCACCACGCGCCCTTATTAACTTAACCTATACAACCGAAGTTGTGGTTTAAGTTTATGAGTTGGTCATTTTTCAGACCTGCGATTAAACCGTTCTTTTTAAAGAACTTTTTGTGTTGTTTCTCGGTTCATTTTAGTGCAATCTTACGATTGCTTTTAAAAGAATTTGTTACTATTCAGTTTTCAATGTACAACATGCTAGCCTTTCGACTAGCTATGGAGAATAGCGGGATCGAACCGCTGACCCCCTGCTTGCAAAGCAGGTGCTCTCCCAGCTGAGCTAATTCCCCATAGGATCACTTTGAGACCATGATACCTATTAAAGTATCACACTCAAAACTAAACAAAACTTTGAAACAAACAAATTGACACTTAAGTCCCTGTCGCTTTCCGATTATCCTTAGAAAGGAGGTGATCCAGCCGCAGGTTCTCCTACGGCTACCTTGTTACGACTTCACCCCAGTCATCTGTCCTGCCTTAGACGGCTCCTTCCTAAAAGGTTAGGCCACCGGCTTTGGGCATTACAAACTCCCATGGTGTGACGGGCGGTGTGTACAAGACCCGGGAACGTATTCACCGCGGCGTGCTGATCCGCGATTACTAGCGATTCCGACTTCATGTAGTCGAGTTGCAGACTACAATCCGAACTGAGACGTACTTTAAGAGATTAGCTCACCCTCGCGGGTTGGCAACTCGTTGTATACGCCATTGTAGCACGTGTGTAGCCCAGGTCATAAGGGGCATGATGATCTGACGTCGTCCCCGCCTTCCTCCGGTTTGTCACCGGCAGTCTCGCTAGAGTGCCCATCTGAATGCTGGCAACTAACAATAAGGGTTGCGCTCGTTGCGGGACTTAACCCAACATCTCACGACACGAGCTGACGACGACCATGCACCACCTGTCACTTTGTCTCCGAAGAGAACACTTCTATCTCTAAAAGCTTCAAAGGATGTCAAGACCTGGTAAGGTTCTTCGCGTTGCTTCGAATTAAACCACATGCTCCACCGCTTGTGCGGGTCCCCGTCAATTCCTTTGAGTTTCAACCTTGCGGTCGTACTCCCCAGGCGGAACACTTAATGCGTTAGCTTCGGCACTAAGAGGCGGAAACCTCCTAACACCTAGTGTTCATCGTTTACGGTGTGGACTACCAGGGTATCTAATCCTGTTTGCTACCCACACTTTCGAGCCTCAACGTCAGTTGCAGTCCAGTAAGCCGCCTTCGCCACTGGTGTTCTTCCATATATCTACGCATTCCACCGCTACACATGGAGTTCCACTTACCTCTACTGCACTCAAGTTAACCAGTTTCCAATGCCATTCCGGAGTTGAGCTCCGGGCTTTCACATCAGACTTAATAAACCGTCTGCGCTCGCTTTACGCCCAATAAATCCGGATAACGCTCGGGACATACGTATTACCGCGGCTGCTGGCACGTATTTAGCCGTCCCTTTCTGGTATGGTACCGTCAAACTAAAATCATTTCCTATTCTAGCTGTTCTTCCCATACAACAGTGCTTTACGACCCGAAAGCCTTCATCACACACGCGGCGTTGCTCCATCAGGCTTTCGCCCATTGTGGAAGATTCCCTACTGCAGCCTCCCGTAGGAGTTTGGGCCGTGTCTCAGTCCCAATGTGGCCGATCAGTCTCTCAACTCGGCTATGCATCATTGTCTTGGTAGGCCTTTACCCCACCAACTAACTAATGCACCGCGGATCCATCTCTAGGTGACGCCGAAGCGCCTTTTAACTTTTTGTCATGCGACACTAAGTTTTATTCGGTATTAGCATCTGTTTCCAAATGTTATCCCCAGCCTTGAGGCAGGTTGTCCACGTGTTACTCACCCGTTCGCCACTCACTTGAAAGGTGCAAGCACCTTTCGCTGTGCGTTCGACTTGCATGTATTAGGCACGCCGCCAGCGTTCATCCTGAGCCAGGATCAAACTCTCAATTTGAAAATTTGAAGATTGCTCTTCGATTAAACTGACTATATTTCGCTATATCTCTATAACGTAATCCGTTTATTGTTTGTTACGAATTGACTTCGCAAATTTGTTTTTGTTACTTTACGTAACAGCTACAGATTCGTTTGTTCAAAGTTTTGTTCAGTTTTCAATGTGCTACTCGTTGTCGCTGAGACAACTATATTATCTTACCACGCTCGTTTCGCTTTGTCAACTACTTCTTTTAAGAAGTTTTCGTTGACCTCACTGTCCTTACGCTGCCGCTTCGTAAGAAACAACTCCTATAACTATACTCGCTTTATTAAAAAAGTCAACCTTTTTTTCAATTTTCTTCAAAACTGACAAATAATGTGGTTTTTAAGGTTTTTAAGAGCTCATGAATCTTATTGGCCGGCATGAATTTAAGTTTAAAATTTAATTCTTGTTCAATCTTCTCAGTATCTTTTACCTCAAAAGAATAGATTGATAACAACTCACCCTCAACTTCCACGCTAGTCAATTCACCAAGACGCCAATCATCAAAATTTACTGCCCCCAACTCTTTTAAACCGCGTAGTGCTGCTCCCAAGGATGTATCATTATTGTGTTTATGCATCTTTGTAGTGAAGAACTGGTAGCCATTTTCTTTTTTTTGTACCAAAAAATAAGGTAGATTATCTTTCACTGCAATTGCTGTAACTGCTATCAACGACATATTTACTCACTTTCCGAGACGCTCAAGTGCCTCTTCAATCCATTCATTCTGTTTATTAGCAATAGATGTAAAGCCGTATTCTAAATGATAGTTTGTCCAAAAACGTTTTTTAAAATTGTGGTTTTTGCCCATCATTTTTTTGTTAGTGTTTATCATTTCATCTTGACGCAATGATAAACTTATTTTGCCATTATACTGTTCAATATCCATAATTACGATATTGACTTCTTTGCCCACTTTTAATTCACCATTCAAATCACGGACAATACCAGATTTACATTCCGAAATATGAATTAATCCTTGTGTGTGATCGTCTAATGATACGAATGCCCCATATGGTTGAATCCCTGTTATGCGTCCTTTTAGTTTTTGACCTACAGAATACTTCATTATTTTGCCTCTATGTTTCATTATATCATGGTCTCTTAGTTGTTCGTTCTTTTGAACAATAAAAAAAGCAGGTTATGCACCTGCTATCTCAATCGTATTGATAACTACGTCTACACGTGGCTTATCCGCCATATCAACTTTTACTTTCGCTATTTCATCGACAATATTTAATCCTTCAATCACTTGACCAAACACGGTATGTTTGCCATCAAGCCATGGTGTACCACCTTTTTGTCGATAAAAATCAGCTACCTCTGCCGGTAAATCACGCAATGCCGAAACCATTTGTGATGGAAAATTAGATGCCTGTACAATAAAGAACTGCGATCCATTCGTATTAGGACCAGCGTTAGCCATCGAAAGAGCCCCATACGTATTAAACAAACGATCGCTAAACTCATCTTCAAAACTGCCGCCCCAAATACTTTCACCGCCCATACCGGTTCCTTCAGGATCGCCACCTTGAATCATAAAGTCACTGATCACACGATGAAAAATGCCATTGTTGTAATATCCATTTTTTGCATGTGTGATGAAATTTTCGACAGTTTTTGGCGCAATATCAGAAAACAATTTAATTCTAATATCACCCTTATTTGTTTTAAAAATTGCAACAGGGCCACTATAATTAGCAGCGTCTAATTGTGGATAATCTACCATGAATTTTCTCCTAAAATTATAAAAAACGCCTAGTGGCGTTTATACTTCGTCTTCAAATTTGGGATCAATAATGACAGCGCCATTTTCAATTTCTTCTAACGCTTGCCCAACAGACTTATTCGATTCAAATGTTTCTTGAGTTGCTGGTAAACCAGCATCCAATTCACGAGCACGCTTTGCGCCTAAAGCAATTAGCTTATAGCGTGAGTCAACTTTTTCTAATAGCTTATCAACTGATGGATATAGTAACATGTCTCTCTCCTTATTGTATCTTATCAAATACACGCGTTACGCGTAGGCGTTCTGCTGTAATGATTGATTTGATTCGTTCAACTGCGTTTGAAACCACATCGTTTTCAACAGCATAATCGTAATTAATCATCATTTTAAGTTCGTCACGCGCCGCTGCAACTCGTTTTTCAATCACATCAGCAGAATCTGTACCACGGCCGACCAAACGGTCGCGTAGATTTGCCAAATCCGGAAGTGTCAAAAATATGTAAATACCTTCTGGCATTTTTGATTTAACTTGCAAGGCACCTTGTACGTCTATTTCCAAAAAAACATCACGCCCGCTCGCCAACGTCTCGTCTATAAAGCTTTTAGGTGTTCCGTAATAGTTGCTGACATATTTTGCATACTCTAACATGTCACCATTATTAATTTTTTCTTCAAACTGTTCACGGGTTACAAAGAAATAATCTTCACCGTCTACTTCTCCAGCACGGGGCTGACGTGTTGTAGCGGAAATCGAATATTGAAAATCAATGCTTTCTTCTTCAAAAATTGCTTTACGTACAGTGCCTTTTCCGACACCTGAGGGTCCTGAAAGTACGATTAATAAACCACGCTGAGTCATAATATTCCTCTTTATAAACTAATAAGAATATTATAGCAATGTACAGCCACAATATCAATGTTAACATAAATACAGCCACTGTAGTGAATATTTGTTCGTATAGACAAATATAGACTTTATAAACAGAATATGCCTATTTATCAACATAATGATCATAATAATATTCAAGAAACGTTTAAGAAACTTTCCATGATTTGCTTATTTGAACATTTGTTCGTATAATAAATTTATACAATAACGAGTGGAGAAGACTGGTATGCAAAATTATATTGTCCAACATCAATTTCAAGCACCATTACATCATTTACTTCAAAAACTTATTAAATACGTTGCTTCAAAAAAAGCAGTGCCTTTAAAGCGCCAATTAAATGCACAGGAAATCATTGTACGATTAGAACTAGCGCTAAATACAACTGATCCTGTAACCGTTCAGCTCAATGATTCTTTGTTCAATGAGCGCATTACGCAGTTGTCTGGATACATTTACCAAAATAATCATGGCCAGCTTTTTGTGCAATCCTATAAGACTCATAAGTTCTCTAATATAACACCAGGAATGATTCGACACATTTCATTTAATTGACTGTCAACCAACCATATGTGTACGTAAAAAAGCACAATCATAGTTGTGCTTTAACTAAGTTTCTCTATATCTTTCATATCTAACTTTTCAAGTAAAGAATTAATCGCAATTACATCAATATAACGATCAATATCAAGAGTCCCTGCTACAAGGTCACCTAATCCTGTGAGGGCTTTTTTACTACTCAAAAAAGTTAAATAAGATTTGACCTCACCACCAATGCCATCTAAATCACGCCATTGTGGTGTCCAATAATCTAACAGATGTTTTTCAGCAAATGCATTTAACAAATTTGCTCGCCATAATTTGTGAGTTGCATTAAACTCGCGTGCCATTCCCTCGTGAAAGGCATGAAGCATATTAATGACATTATCACTGACAACATCTTTAACAGAAGCTTCTTGGAACTTTTGTAGACTTTTATCAGCAAATTCAATTTCTGTTTGCATTTCGTCTGGTGACAACGATGGTTGCAATTTTTGCACATCATCAGTATTCTTCAAAGGCTTCATTTTAGGTGATAGTCCGCGGAATGTTTCATTAATAATTTCAAGATTAAAGTCATCATCATCTTCACTTTCTGACAAAAACTTAAATTGCAGTTCATCAATGGCGTTTGACGTTTTCATCATTTCCGCAACATCTTTACCTTGCCACTTGAAAAAATTAATCGCGATTACCGTGCGCATAATCATACGCCAAAAATTAATATCAAATTTTGGTGCGTGAGCGATAAATCTCTTGTTAACACTACTTTCTTTTACCAAGAATTGTTGCATATCATACAAGACGGGTACCAACAGTACAAAGTAACGCCAATCACGATCATCGCTATTCACTAATGCTGCTTGCATAACCTCGTTCAAATTAACTGTGGCCCGTTCGTTGCTAGTAAATTTTGTAAAATTTTGTTGCACAATCGTAGCAATCACGTCATCCAAGAAAAAAGAAGCTACTTCAAATGTTTCTGTAGAATATTTAGTATTGTATGTCAAATAATATCGTGCACGCAAAAAGCCCGCAAAATCATTGTAGTTAAATTCTGGCAATACACTTTTTGAAGTGAATTTCTGCTTTGATTTTATATGACGCATTTTTTTTATTTGCGCTGATTTCCCTTGTTTCATATCATAAAAGTATCAAATTAAATCACTTATAATTCGTGATCCGCATTCAACACATCCTCCTTTTTAAATACTCAAATCTAGATTGTACTTCCCACTACCAAACTCGCGTAACTTGAACTGAAATACTTGCTCGTTACGCTCTAAATTAGGTGTGACAACGGTTGCCTGTTGTTTGCCCTCTAATTCGGCAATTTCAATTGCACTATTAATAGCTGACATCACTGGGGCAAATTCCTTTGGATCCGCAGACACATAAAACATTTCTGCATTCCCGTATGTTGCTGACCTGCGCATCAAACTAACTGAGACCCTATATCTGTTTGCATCAAAAATAATATGATTAAAGTTAAATCCGTGCGCATAATGAAATAATGATGATAAAAATTCTTGAGAGTTAAATTTTTCTTTTGCCATGTGTTTTCCTTAAAATAGTTTCAATACAAGTATACTATAAAAAATCAATCAAATTGAACAATCAATGTTCGTCGTATTAATCCCAATTTATTACCCGTTCTTACGAAAGAAGAAGGCTTTCGACGAGAAAGCCTTCTTCTTAATCAATAGTTAAATTACTTCAATTCCACAATCGTTGCACCGTCACCACCTGCATTTGCACTAGCAAAATGATACGACTTCACGCGACGATCAGATCTCAAAAACTCGGTAACACCTTGACGCAACGCACCTGTGCCTTTTCCATGTATAATTTCAACAGGACTAATGTTTGCTAATACTGCCGTATCTAAATATCGATCTAGCTCGGTTAAAGCAGCTTCATAACGTACACCACGCAAGTCCAATGACGATTTTACAGAAGCCCGCGTTGATCCACTGCTTGTTGTTTTTCGAATAATTTTTTGTTGTTTCTTCTTAGCTTTACCTTTTTGAGCCTTCACAGTTGCTTCAGTTTTAACAATATCGTCTTCATCAACAAGCATTTTTAAAATGCCCATCTCCACTTCCCATTGACCATTCTTGTGCTTTTTGACTAAAGTACCCTGCTGGCTGTAAGAACGGACGGTAATTTCATCCCCAGGGGCTAATTCTTTTACCTTTTTTGCTTTTTGCAAAATTTTATTTTTTTCCAAAGAGTCATTCTGCCGTAACTGATCTAGCTTTCCTTTTCTGGCTTGCAGTTCTTGCTCAGTTAACTCACCACGCTGTCCTGCTCTTAAACGCGCTTTACGAATTTCACTAATCAATTGCTCTGCCTGTTTTTTGGTTGCTGCGACAATATGATTAGCTTCATTTTTAGCGTCTAAAATAACATGCGCGCGCTCTTTTTCCAACTTACTTTGTTCTTCGCTTAAGGCTTCTGACTTTTCTTCCGTCGCCTTTAGTTGTGATCTAAGTTCTTCATTATTTTTTTTGACTTCATCTCGCTGTGCAACCAAATCAGCAATCATATTATTCAAGTCTTGATCCGATTCGTCAGTCAAAGCCATCGCTGCATCAATGACATCTTCACCAAATCCTAAACGCTTCGCAATTGCTAAAGCATTAGATTGTCCTGGCACACCCATCAAGAATTGATAAGTTGGTTGTAATGTTTCCACATCAAACACCATGGAAGCGTTTTTAGTTTCTGGTCGATTATAACCGTATAACTTCAACTCAGGATAGTGTGTCGTAGCTATCGTATACGCCCCTAGGCTAGCAACTTTGTCTAATATAGCAATTGCTAGTGCCGCCCCTTCTGCTGGGTCAGTTCCAGCGCCCAGTTCATCGAAAATAACTAATGTTTTATTATCAATGTGGTCAAGCATTGACACAATGTTGGCCATGTGAGAGCTGAAGGTAGACAAGTTTTGTTCAATTGATTGTTCATCACCAATATCTGCAAAAACTTCATCAAAAATACCTACCGTAGAGGGTTGCCTTGTCGTTATAAATAATCCAGATTGAGCCATTAATTGTAATAGCCCAAGCGTTTTAATCGTGATCGTTTTACCACCAGTGTTAGGACCAGTAATAATGATAGTTTTGTAGCTATCCCCAAGGCTTATATCGTTAGCTACTGCAATTTTTTTATCCAGCAGTGGATGCCAAGCTTGTCGCAAGCTAATGTGGTTCTCTACGCTGACAGTTGGTTGCATAGCATCTAAGCGGGCTGCTAACCGCGCTTTGGCATTAACAAAGTCAAAGTGCCCTAAAATTTGAACATTTTGTTGAATCTCATTTGTATGTGGCTCTAATTCTGCTGATAGTTCTTGCAACACTCTCTGCTCTTCTGCATTTTCTTTCACGCGAAGCTCGCTTAGTTTGTTACTCAATTCAACAACAGCTTGTGGTTCAATATAAAGTGTCAATCCTGTTTGACTTTGATCATGAACAACACCACCAAATTGACTTCTATACTCTGCTTTTACTGGTAAAACATACCGATCACTTCGAATAGTAACAATCGGATCACTCAAATATTGTGCAGTTTTGCCTTTAGTAAATTCCTGCATCTTATTTTTAATGGCATTTTCGTGACCGACTATTTTGCCTCGAACTGATTTTAACTCATATGATGCTTCATCATTAATACGACCAGTTGAGTCAATAGCAGTTTGAATTGATTTGGTAACCTCAGGCAACGTTTCTAATTGCTCAGCTTGTTCAATAAGCACTTCTAAAGATTCACCAATTGACTCATCTTTCATCTGTATGAAAAAATTAGAAATAGCACTTGTATTACGTAAAACATTTCCTATTTCAGCTAATTCAGTAGCACTTAAACTTGCTTGGATATTTAGTCTTTTCAAATGCGGTGTGATATCGGCTAATTTAGCTAGCGGGATGCCGCCTTTCAAACGATCAATCATCATCGCATCTGCTGTTTCTTGGAGCCAATAATTAATTATATGTACATCAGTAATTGGCTGCAGCGCGTCTGCTTCTTGTCGTCCAATGGGCGTTGATAAAAAATCACTCAGTTGTGACTTGATTTTGTCATATTCTAATGTTTGTAGTACTTTTTGATTCATTTTATCTTCCCAAATATCTAGAACAAAAATGTTACTAGATTCTGTTCTATGTCAGATTCTATAGCCACCAATTATATATTTGATTAGCAAAAAATGGCATATTGTCTAATATATCGTTTAATAGCGGCGTTTTTAAGAATTGGTCTTGGATCCAGACGTTAGGCATTACAGACAGTAGTTCTAGGGCAAAAAATGCTATAACAGCGCCCATGATACCATACAGCAGACCACCGAGGATCGCGTCAAACCATCCCAATAATGGAATGTGTCGGACAACGCTAAAAGATTTTAATATCCAGTGACTAACAATGCCACCCAGGATGAATATTATTGTAAATACTAATCCTGATGCTAAAAATTGTGAACCGTCACCAACAACACTCTGTGGTATTGTCGTTCGCACAAATTGCCCCGAGACAAAATCAGTTAATAGCTGTCCAAACGGCTTAGAAAATTTAATGGCAATATACCAAACAATTACCCACAATATAAAACGAAGCACCGCATTGACTAATCCCATGCGATAACCCATTCTAATAGTAATTAAAATAAAAAGTATTGCCAATCCTAATAAAATCATTTGTCAGTTTCCTTAAATATTTTGTTTGATGCGCGCGTACGGCTTTCTTGCTTAGCTGTAGCGATAATACTTGAAACGGCACTTTTTTTAGGCTTCAGCCTTTCTTTTTGCGATTGTAGCAAATTAATTTCTGCTTGCATTTCAGCTATTTTTTCACGTAATTCATCAATTTCTGCTTGTTTATACAACTGATCAGATATTGAATTGAATGTCAAAAGAATCGCCTGATCCAATTGTGACAACTTTGGAGCAACAACTTTAATTTGCTTAATCTGTTTATTAAGTAATTCCTCTGTTGATTTAAAATGAGGCAGACTCGCTTCCCCAGAAATAACATATGTTTTACCGGCAATAGTTGCCTTGTATTGTCTTCTTTGTTGTTTTGTCATACTTTAATTATACAATAAATCCCATAATTGCGCGGAAAAACTACCAACACCGTTAGTTTAGTTAATGAGCACTGGAGAAACTGGAGACTATCCTTTCATTTCATGAATTATTTAATATCGGCGCTCACAACATAGAAATTATCTCTAATTTTTACACTACGATTAAGTTTTACCGTAATTATATCTCCAACTTTAAATATCCTATCAATATGATTATTATCAACTAAAATGCTAACCTTTTTATTATTATTTTCTGGCAAATTCAAAAGTATTGAATCCCCTTTAATCACTTTATCATTAATTTTAAATTGGAGGATTTTATCAGACACATCAGTTTTATGAAGAACCTGATAAAATTTCCTTTCATCATCTTTATTCACCACTGTGTAATCTGCCCCCGTCGTGAACTCCCACAACAGAATAGCTACCCCACCAAAAACTACTACTATTATTATGGCTATTAATAGTGACTTAGTTTTTAACATACTTTATTTTCTCCCCATGTGACTATAATTCAACAGCAATAACCCATACTGCGATTATATAATATTAACATATCTCAAACTGATTTTGAGAATGTTATCACTAACAAGTAGAAAACCAATAATAATAAGATGAATTTTTTTCTAAACACACAGTGCAAAAAACTGCTATACTGCTAATATGCAAAAAGTTATTCAAGTCAATAATCAAAAATTAAAACAAATGGCTCATTATTATAGTCAATTTTCCAGTAAGAAAGTGCCTACTGGAGCCTTGTTCTCAATTAGTAGTGGATCTGCCACTGTAACTGGCTACTACTCTGGTAAAGTCATGTTTCAAGGCAAAACTGCTAGTGCTGAGGCTGCTAAGTGGCAATCAAATTCAATTCACAGTCTTGACACGCCTAAAAAAATGGGCACAACTCTTCCAGCTGATTTCGCTAACTGGTCGGTTCTAGGTTCTGATGAGGTAGGTGCTGGTGCCTATTTTGGTCCACTAACAACAGCCGCCGTTTATGTATCCCAAGAAAACTTAGAGTGGGTGCGAGCACTAGGTATTGCTGACTCCAAAACCTTAACAGATGATAGAATGAAAAAAATTGCTCCTCAAATTATTGCTAAGCTACCTCATCATGTTGTTAATTTAATGCCTGAAAAATATAATCAACTGCAGCCATTGCATAATGTGAACCAGATGAAAGCAATTTCTCATAATTTTGCCTTAGGTAAAGTATTGGATAAAATTTTCCCAATCACACCCCAAGCCATTTTAATTGATCAATTTGCACAACAAAGCACATACTTTAATTATCTCAAGAATGCCAAGCAACAACGGATAATCCATGAAAATGTATACTTCACTACTAAAGGAGAGCAATATCATTTGAGTGTCGCCGCTGCTTCTATCTTAGCTCGTGTAGTAGAATTAGACGCCATGTCTAAATTAAGTGTCGAAGCTGGTATCAAGCTGCCTATTGGTGCAGGACGTGAAGTTGATACTGTTGCTGCGGAATTATTACGACGAGGTATTGATTTGAAACACTACGCTAAACTACATTTTGCCAACACTAAAAAAGCAGAACGCCTATTATAGACATTCTGCTTTTTTATTTATGCTTCTGGTTTTGCTGTTGTTTCTGAAGTATCGTCATCTTTAATCGATGATGCTTCAGCATCTTTTACATTTTCATCGTCGGCCAAATCAGCCAAAGCTTCTTCCAAATCAACATCATCTTGTGTTAATTCGATATCCTCACTGGCGAATTTATCTCGTAAATCAGTAAGTGCATCTTGTGTTTTTTCAATATAAGGAGTAACAAAATCTTTAGCTTTATCAACATATGGCGCTGCTTGATCTGTTAAATCCTTAATTTTTTCAGTTGCAGCGTCAATTTGGTCAGCATATTTTTCTTGACTATCCGTCTTCAAGGCAGCGGTTTTTTCTTTGGCTTTTTCTGTCACATCAGCCGCTACATCCGCTGCATTGTAAGCAGCATCATAAGCCTTATCACGTAGCAATGCACCCGTATTATGTGCTTTGGCTGACAATTCATCCTGCTTATCTTTGGGCAATGCTTTATAAGCAACATACGCCGCCGTAGTTGCTAAAACACCTGCAATAAATACTTTTGTCTTTGACATAATTAGACCTCCGTCTTCTTTTTATTTCTAAACTTACCCATAGCCGCTTTTGTTGCGTTTTTAGTCATAGCAGCCGCCACACCAGTTGCACCGGCCTTAACACCTGAAAACTTGTGAGTCACATTTTGCGCTGAATTATTTAGTTTTGACACAGTTACTGATAAATCAGCCATTGCCTGTACCGTTGGATCAAGGGTTTTAACTTTGCCATTGATATCATTTAGCAATACATTAGCATTTCCCAAAATCTCATTACTTGAACGTGCGATCGTATCGACATCCATTGTTATAACACCCAATGAACGTGTTAGGCGTAACAAGAATATGCCAATAAAAATCACCAAAAGTAGAAAGGCTACGGCAAATATAATTAATGCTAATTGTCCTGGTTCCATAAAATCCTCCGCTAAATATCATAGTTATGATTATACTTTGTTTAACTTTTTATGAAAAATTTAAAACATTCTCACTTGTATTAATTATAACAAAAAAAGACGTTCTACGAACGACTTTTTTAATAGTGTATTATTTATCATGGTTTAATGTGCATAGTCAATTGCACGTGTTTCTCGAATAACCGTAACTTTAATATGTCCGGGATATTCCAGTTTTTCTTCGACATCCGACTTAATGTCGTGTGCCAATACTTTAGCTTGCAAGTCTGTAACCTTTGTAGGTTCAACAATCACGCGTACTTCTCGACCTGCTTGAATAGCATATGCTGTGTGAACCTCCTGATAATTATTTGCAATCGCTTCAAGATCCTTTAAACGTTGCACATAATTTTCTAGTGACTCGCTACGAGCCCCCGGACGAGCAGCGCTAATAGCATCAGCCGCAGCTACTAACTCAGCAATCGGCGAGATTGCTGCAACATCACCATGATGAGAAGCAATTGCATTGATTACAATTGGCTTCTCATTAAACTTCTCAGCTAATCTAACGCCTAATTCCACATGGGAACCTTCGACCTCAGCATCAACTGCTTTTCCAATATCGTGTATTAATCCAGCGCGTTTCGCAAGCGCGACATCCATTTTAAGCTCTGCTGCCATCATTCCCGCAAGTTTTGCGACCTCGATTGAATGCTGGAGCACATTTTGACCGTATGAAGTTCGATAGTTCATACGCCCTATCATCTTAATTAAGTCTGGGTGCATGCCTCGTAATCCTAGTTCAAAGACAGCTTGTTCACCCTTTTCACGAATCGTTTCATCCATTTGACGTCGTGATTTTTCAACCATTTCTTCAATACGAGACGGATTAATTCGACCATCCGCAACTAAGGCATCTAATGCCATTTTTGCGATTTCACGTCGAACAGGATCAAATCCACTCAAAACGACTGATTCTGGTGTATCATCAATAATTAAATCAATGCCAGTTAGGGATTCTAAAGTACGAATATTACGGCCTTCACGACCAATAATTCTTCCCTTCATATCTTCACTTGGCAAATTGACAACAGAGACAGTCACGTCAGCAACAGAATCAGCTGAGGAACGTTGAATAGCTTGCACAATAATATTACGAGCACGCTTCTCAGCTTCGCTAGTCGCTTCTTCTTCCGCTTCTTTAATCAAGGCTGCTCGTTGACGAGTCAAACTTGCTTTAGTTTCACTTAAAATTTGTTTCTTAGCTTCATCAGGAGACAGTTGAGCAATTTCTTCCAACTTGTCTTGTTGTGTAGTCAACAACTTCTGTGCTAATACTTCTTTTTTATCTGCGTCATCAAGGCGTGTCTGTACTTGATTTTCTTTTTGAATCAATGATGCATCACGTTGATTCAAGGCCGCATCTTTTTTATCGAGGTTATTGATGCGATCTTCTAGCCTTTGTTCTTGTTGCTGCAGATGCTTTTGACGATCATTATACGAATCATTAATTTGATTTCGATAAGTTTGTGCCAAATCTTTAGCATCAACTTCTGCTGCACGTTTCAAACTTTTAGCTTCATTATTTGCTTGTTCAAGAATGTTAGTTGCCATTTGCTCGGCAGAAATAACTTTATGCGCGTCTTGTGACTTGCGCACATAGTATCCAATACCAAGACCAATCACAATTGCGAAAAACACTGAAATGATTGTAACTACCATGTTAGTATATCCTTTCAGCTTGTGAATATTAGATTTCACATATATTAAGTATATATGTTAATTCATGACGGGTCAATAGAGTATTCCAGAGACCGATGAGTTGTTTTACAAAAATAAAAAAGAGCGTTTTAGCTCCTAATTTTTAAATCGACGGCTTAATTCTCGCTCTTGATCACGTTTTTTAATATCTTCTCGTTTATCATATTTTTTCTTTCCACGACCTATACCGATTAAAACTTTAGCAAAGCCATGTTTTAAATAAACCTTCAAAGGGACAATGGTTACACCTTGTTCCTGCGTTGCTTTCTCAAGAACTCGAATTTCTCGTTTGTGCAACAATAATTGTCTAGTCCGTAATGGATCAACATTAAATTGATTCCCTTGCACATAAGAGGAAATATGCACATTGGTTAGTAAAGCATTACCATTGTGTACCGTTACAAATCCATCCCCTATGGTAATTTGACCCGCCCGAACTGACTTAATTTCCGTTCCCGTTAATGAGATACCGGCTTCAAAAGTTTCCGCAATGG
Source organism: Leuconostoc sp. XM4 (assembly GCF_055698815.1). Classification (NCBI taxonomy): domain Bacteria; kingdom Bacillati; phylum Bacillota; class Bacilli; order Lactobacillales; family Lactobacillaceae; genus Leuconostoc; species Leuconostoc sp. XM4. Next base: position 1,690,094 of record NZ_CP134507.1, read on the forward strand.
CATAGTTAAATCGCGCTTTACGATTTTGAGCAAGATAATTTTCAGTATTTTGTTTCTTTTTTGCCATGACAAACCACCTTAAAAGTTACGTTTGCTATCCCGTTTATGCCCCTGTTTACTATCTAAGGGTGCTCTCTTTGGACGTGGTCCTTCTGATTTACCACGGCGCTCGTTTTTACGCCTCTCATCACGATTGCGACCTTTACCGAACTTACCATGTGCCTTTGAAGCTACACGAATATCTGTCGTTGGCGCATCTTCTGGATTAACCAATACAAAATCAACTACGCGCTCATCTTTATTAACACGCAAAACCTTGACTCGTACTTTTTGCCCAATTTGGAAAATACGATGCTTCGAACGGCCAATTAATGCAGCATGAGACTCATCATACTCATAATGATCATCAGTTAAGTTCGAAATATGAACCAGTCCTTCAACTGTATTCTCAAGACTAATGAACAAGCCAAACTTCAACGCTGAATTGACTACTCCATCAAACTCAAGGTTAACTTTATCCATCATGTATTCAGCCTTCTTCAAAGCATCAACGTCACGTTCAGTATCAATGGCTCGACGCTCACGTGAGCTTGTATCTTCACCAATTTTACCAAGATGACTAGCATACTTTTCTTGTGCTTGAACACTATGACCATGTCTCTCATACCATTTAATCAACCGATGAACTGTCAAATCGGGGTAACGTCGAATTGGTGAAGTAAAGTGAGTATAATACTCCGCACCCAAACCAAAGTGTCCAACTGGATCCGGTGAATATTTCGCTTGCTTCATCGCGCGCAACATCATCGTAGAAATCATTTGTTCAGCAGGATCACCAGCAACATCTTCCATTAACTTTTGTAACATGATCGGTGTTACTTTACTTGGATCACCAACAACTGGGTGCCCTAAAGCCTTTGAAAATTCAAAAAACGACTTAGCACGATCAGCATCAGGCGTCTCGTGAATACGGTACAAGAATGGTACTTTAAGTTTATCAAAATGCTCGGCAACGGTTTCATTGGCCGCTAGCATGAAGGATTCAATCATTCGTTCAGCGGTACCGCGTTCTCGCAACTTAATATCAGTGGCTTTACCATCTTCATCAACAATAATTTGTGCCTCAGGTGCATCAAATTCTATTGCGCCACGCTTTTTACGCATATTATACAGAATTTCATGTAGCTCACCCATCACTTTAAACATGGGTACTAATTTTGCGTACTCATCTTGGACGAAAACATCACCCTCTAAAATTTTATTGACTGCATCGTAAGTCATACGAGCATGAGATTTCATAACTGAGGTATGAAGTCTATGATTCACTACATTTCCTTGTGGATCAATTTCCATCTCTGCAGACATTGCCAAACGCACAACGTTTGGATTTAATGAAGCAATACCGTTAGATATATTTCTAGGCAGCATTGGAATAACACGATCAGTCAGATAGACAGATGTACCGCGATTATAAGCCTCAGCATCAATACTAGAACCTTCCGTCACATAGTGTGAAACATCTGCAATGTGCACACCCAGATGGTAGTTGCCATTGTCTAACTTCCAAGCAACTACAGCATCGTCAATATCTTTCGTGTCAGCACCATCAATTGTAACTAATGTTTGCTCTGTGATGTCCTCTCGGCCAGCCCATTCAGATTCGGAAACTTCACTTGGAATTTCGAGTGCATCATCTAACACCTCTTGCGGGAATTCATTTGGAACTTTCTTACTGTAGACGATTTGTAAGATGTCCATTCCTGGTTCATCTTTATATCCAAGTGTTTCGGTTACCGTAGCAATTATTTCTCGTGGATGGATTTTATCAGGAAAACGAGTAACTTCCGCTACGACTACCTGACCATCATTAGGTGTTAATCCATCACCGCTAACTAACACTTTAAAATTCATTGTTTTCTTGTCGCTGAGGTGTAATTCACCAATCATGTTGCGAGCTTCTGAACCTAATGAAAAAGTACCTACTATACGCTCGTAAGCATGTTCAATAATCTCTTCTACTTTACCTTCTGGTCCACGATCTGGTGTTGGTGATGGTTTTAATGTTGAAACACGTACCGTATCGCCCTGCATTGCTTGTAGTGTATTTTCTGGGTTAATAAAAAAGTCAGGTAATTCGTCATCGTATTTAACAAACCCAAAGCCCTTATCATTAGCACGATACTCGCCAATTGTATAGCCAGCATTTTTGTTATATTGATAACCATTTTTGATGTCGATAACATCCCCGTCACGTACACTAGCGTTTAAAGCATTGACAACCTGCTTGTATCCTTGGCTATCCGTCATTCTTAAGCCGTCAGCTAAGTTTTGTGCGGTAAATATTTGCTCACGGTTAGCTTTCAAGAAGCCAGTAAGCTGTGATTTTAATTGTTCTAGTTCCATATGTTTTCCTTGTTAGTTTAATTTACTACCATGTAGTATGTATGTTATTTACTATAAATTGAGATAAAAAAAATCAGTTTACGAAAAAAGCGTAAACTGATTTTTTTAATGTGCTGAAATGTACATTAAGGCAAATCCAATGACAAACCATAATGCCCCAAGCACTGCTGTTGTACGACGCATAACAGCTTCAAATCCACGCGACTTACGTTCTGCGAACAAATCTCCTGCGCCACCTGATAATGCTGATAATGCATCTTGTTGTTTACTTGGTTGCATCATAACTGTCATAATAAGCAAAAAGCCTACAACAATTAGAGCAATAGTAAGTAGTTTTTCCACAGTTATATCCTCTATTAAATCGTTAACATTTATTATAGCAAATTTTACGCTAAATCGCCAATTTTGGCAAAATGTTATTAGTTTCCCAATGCCAAACTAAACATTAGAATACCACCAGCAATAGCTACATTCAAACTTTCAGCCTGTCCTTGAATAGGAATGTATAAGTTGGCTGTTGTTTTTTCTGCCAATTCAGCTGACATGCCTTGTCCCTCATTACCAACAATTAAACCAAATTGTGTGCTTGGTTCAACATCGCGATATGATTTTGCTTTTTCATTTAATTGTGAACCATAAACTGGAAGATTATTAGCTGCCAAGGCAGCAACCCACTCGCTTAAGTCTCCATTCAAGACTTCTAAATGGAATTGAGATCCTTGCATAGCACGTACAACTTTGGGAGCAAATGCATCAGCTGTGCCAGCACCTAAAACAACACCTTTAAAACCTGCTGCGTCTGCTGTTCGCACTAATGTGCCAACATTTCCAGGGTCTTGAATCTTATCTAACAACAACCATGCACCATCGTGAACATAGCTGGGATCAAATGTCTTTTCAGGTAAACTAATCTCTGCAAAAATACCTTGTGGAGTATTCGTACCAGCAATATGTTTGGCAACTTCTTCACTGATTTCAAAAGCCGGAACACCATGAGGCACATTTGGGAGATAGTCAGCCATTTGTTTTTCTGTAGCCATTATTGCATGGAATTTTGCACCAGCCTTAACCGCCTCTTCAACTAAATGCAAGCCATCGAGCAAATAAGTATGATTCTCTTGACGACCTTTCTTTGTTGCAAGTTTTGCCCATGCTTTCACACGTGCATTTTGATTTGAAATAATTCTTTCCATGTGTATTTCTTTCTGTTCTTTCTAAGAACTGACAAAAGTACGTCAAAAAATTGACGTACTTACTTCGACCGCTGTTGCTTCCCAGCATTGCGATTCTTTTTGTTTTGATTTTTTACAACGTTTGGCGCATCAGTAACTTTTGTGTTTCCTGCATTGGCATTTGGTACTTTAATATCCTCTGCCATTAAATCATCAGCAGTCTTTTGAATTTTAAATTCAGCTGTAACGCGTTTTTCTAAACCAGGACGTTGATAGTGTTGAATTAATGTCTGGATTAAAGCAAATATACCGCCGATAACGAAGTATAGGCCAATAGCACCACTTGCAATCATAGCAAAAACAAAAATCATTACAGGACTAACAAACATCATTGCAGCTGATGTCTTACGTTGTTCCTCAGGCATATGTTGCATCATTAACCAAGCCTGAATTAGATAAATAATACCGGCAACGATGGCAAAAACTAATTGTGGTTTCCCCAGGTCAAATCCTAAGAAGGATGCACCCTGCAAAGCTGGTGCATGCAAAATAGCAGAATATAATCCTGAGAAAATAGGCAATTGCATTGCCATTGTCAAAAATGAAATGCCACCAATAACACTGACATCATTTTCTCGATATAATGACATCATCGCCATACTAGCTTTTTGTTGTTCTTCTGTCGTAGCTGCCTTACGAGATAAAGTTTGTAATTTATCAATTTCCGGCTTCAACTTCTGCATTTTAATTTGATTGACAGTTGTATTAACTTGTTGATTCAAGAAAAATGGTAATAAAATCAAGCGGAAAATTGCAGTTATAACGATAATTGCCCACCCAATACCGTTTACACCACCGATAAAATGAGCGATATTAGTCATTAATTCAGCCAATGGCTGACCAATCCAACGATACATTCTACTGTGTTGATTATAACCACCAGTAAGCAAAATAATATCAAAAATAACAAACGCAAACGTCAGAACGCGTTTTAATTGTTTCATAATCAGGGTTTCTCCTTGAAAATCATGTTAAAAAAGTTGCGCACAATTACAAGATACTATTATAGCAAGAATTACCCACGAATAGCAAAGTCATTTGTTTCAAACAATGGAATATTTGTTGTGATAACTTTGTCAACGCGACTATAAAAGCCTGGCCCCTTCTCGAGCACTGACAAAAAATCTATTAAATCACTTTGTGAACCCTGAGCTTGTATTTTAACAGAACCGTCTGTTTGGTTACTTACCCAACCAACAATATTGTGTTGCTGTGCAGTTCGTTGTGCAAACCACCGAAAACCAACACCTTGTACTAAACCAAAAACATCAACTTCAATTGCTTTCATTTTTTTCCTCAACGTACAAAGGTAAATATACTGTGAAAATTGACCCTGAGCCTTCTGCACTTTCTAATGCAATTGTACCACCATAAGCCTCTACCAAACGTTGAGCAATACTTAGTCCCAGCCCAGTTCCCCCTTTGGCTCGTGATCTCGCCTTATCAACGCGATAAAAGCGATCAAAGACACGTTTTGCATCTTCCGGTTTCAACCCTTCACCGAAGTCTTGTACGCCAATTTCAACACGATTTGCTGTCTGTGACAAGGCAAAATGAATTTCATGACGATCTAGAGAATACTTTACAGCATTGTCAGCTAGAATAATTAGAATTTGTTCCATATGATCTTGACGAATCTTAACCCTTGCCTTCGTTGATAAATCATCATCTAGGGTAAAAGAAAAGTCAGGATGTATCATTTTAAAGTTGTCATAAACACGATGCATTGTACCGCCAACATCAGTAATTTCTTTCACGTTGTCAACTGGAATTTGCTCAGCACGTGTTAAATTGAGCATTTCGTTAATCAGTGTCTCCATTCGTTGTACTTCTGCCAGAGAGGATTTGATTGAATCTTCCAAGACCTCTGGATCATCTTTACCCCAGCGATTCAGAAGTTCCATGTGGCCTTTCACGATTGTTACCGGCGTACGGAGTTCATGGGAAACATCTGAAACAAATTGCTGTTGCGCACTGATTAATGCTTGTAGACGGTCAATTGTGCGATTTAAAATACGTGTTAAATCAGAAAACTCATCATTTGCACCAACTTCACTGGCACGTACTTCTGTCATCGGATCATCTTCAAAAGCTTCAATGGTGGTTTCAATTAATCGGACTGGTCGTAAAATTACTTTAGTTAAGATAAGTGCAAATATGAATATTGCCAAACCACCGAAAGCAATAATAACCCACAACCAAAAAATAACTTCATTCGGCAGTGCACCATAGTGATGCTTTATCAACCCAGAAAGCAATAAAGCAAATACTATAAATATAACAAAAAAGCCGGACGCCATTCCAAGTGCTAACTGCCAGCGCAGTGAGAATCGGCGTACAGCTTTTTTAGTTGTTTCTTTTTCATTATTGTCCATAATTAATTAGAATTAGCTGCGCATCACGTAGCCAGTACCACGTACTGTTTGGATATATGATGCCTTACTTTCAGGATCATCAATCTTATTACGCAAGTAACGAATATACACATCAACAACATTCGTTTCTACTTCAGAATCAAAACCCCAAACTTCTTTCAATAATTGCTCACGAGATTGAACCACATTAATATTTTCTACTAATGTTAATAGCAAGTCGTATTCACGCTTTGTCAAATTAATAATTTGATCATCGCGACGTGCAATACGATTTTCCTTTTCAATACGGAGGTCTTTGAAGTTAATAATTGAACGATGCTTATCGTTTGTTTCAGTCTCAATTGCAATACGGCGCAAAAGCGAACGAATACGAGCCAATAATTCTTCAATTGCAAATGGCTTTACCAAATAATCATCAGCACCATAATCCAATCCAGAAACACGATCAATCACTGAATCACGAGCAGTCATCATAATGATTGGTGTTTTTTTAACTTCACGCAATCGACGTGCAACTTCTAAACCGTTTAGTTCAGGCAACATCAAATCGAGCAAAATAACATCGTAATCATTTTCTAATGCTAAATCTAGCCCAGAACGACCATCATTCACCGTTTCAGCTTCATATCCTTCATGTTTAAGCTCAAGACCAACAAACTTTGCCAAGTTTTCTTCATCTTCAACAATCAATACTTTACTCATTTTTTGTCCTCAATGTTTTAAATCGGCAGAAGCCGAGTCTATTTGTATTACTTCCCTTTATTTTAGAGCATTTGTTTAACTCTTGCAAGTGTTTTCTCATTCTTTGAAAAAATCGTCTAATTTTGACAACCGAGGGTCAATTTTGGGTTCTTCCTCTATCATTTTCTCATTTTCATAAGCTTCTTGACTGATAACATGCCAATCTTTTCCGGAGGGCAAATTATCGCCGGTCTCTTCCTCAGGCGTTAAAATCTGTAAAGGCAAAGTTGCTATAATATTATCCAAAATAGCATCGTCCACATTTAAGGAATCATTCTCAAGTACAAAAACAGCCTCGGTTTCTTCAAAATCCTTGAGACGACTCTCATTTTCAATGTATAATTCAGAAAATGCTAAATTAATTGGCACAACCACGGGGTCTAATGACCGTGAAGATGGCACTGTGATATTCCCTAGAACATTCACGTCTAAAGTGATATCATCATTATCTAAATAGTTAATGCTCCCCGTAACTTCAAGGGGTGATAACGCTAAGACAGTTTCTGAAAAACGACTTTTAGCTTGTTCCTCCAAATTCAAAGTTTCTTCGATAATTAACGGACTTTGACGGTATTTTAATAATTGATTTTTTGCATATTTCATACTATTTCTCCCAATATAATGGCATTCGTGTCACATCTTGTGTCGGCGCACCTTCATTTGCCAGTAATTGCCACACTTTACCAGCTTTATAATCTAAGCGCAGATTACTTTTAGCCAAACTTGAATCAACTTTACTGATAAGGGGCAATGTTACTTGTTTTTTAATTTCATTTAAGTATTGCTGCCCCGTTGAAGTAAATCCTAGAATACGCAAATATGGGTCCTGCATAGCTGCTTGCATCTGGTCTACCTTAATATTAAGCAAAGTATATAATAATGTACGCTGTATTCGAGTAAACGTATAACGTTTAGATTTGGTCGATTTAATAAAGCTTTGATAGCTTTGTGGACCAGAATCATTTAGAGCTGTTTTAGCAAAACGATGCTCCAACCCCTCAGCCATTTGATAAATTTGACCTAGTTGACCAACTGTATCTGTTGTTAACCGGTACTTCAGCATTGACCAGAAATTACTTTCGAAATCAATAGTATTGGCAGCGGTAGCCAATGCTACTTTGGTCGCTTCAGGCACCACATTTTTGATTTTTTCAGTTTTTCCCTTGTGTAAAGCTAAACGAATAGATGACGCTGAGGCAATCGATTGTTCGTCTGTAAAGTTGGCATCATGATAATTTGCTTCAGCGCGTTGAATAGGTATAATGCCAATGTTAGCCTGTTGGTTTAGAATAGCACTAGCATAACCAAGCGCTAGAATATCATTAGGCTCTTCCAGTTTAAAGCTAGTTTCAGCCTCTAATTGTTTAGCATACGCACTAGCAAAGGTTTGCGTATGATTCTTAAATTCTTGTCCTTCTGCAATAGTTGGTGCTTGTTTAGCTATGGATAGAAAATCAACCTCTGGATGCTCACTGCCAAATACAATATTATCGACACCAAGAGCGGATAATAATTGAATCGCTCCATCAGCAAAAATATGACTTGGTTGCACTGCAAAAAAAGTGGGTAACTCAATGACTAAATCCACACCATTTTCCAAAGCCATTTGTGTTCTTTGCCATTTGTCAAATAAGGCTGGTTCACCACGTTGCACAAAGTTACCAGACATAACGGCCACCACTACATCCGCACCAGTTAATTTCTTGGCCTGTTGAATATGATAAATATGCCCATTATGAAATGGATTATATTCCGTTATTATTCCGACTGCTTGCATTATTTCACCGCCCTAAAAAACCAACGTTCTGTGTTTTCATCAATATTATTTTGTCCAAAGTTCGCAAAAACTTCAATATTATGAAAACCAGCACTTCTTAAGGTTTCTTGATATGTCTTTAAATCATAGGTTTGCTCATGATGAATTTCGCGCATAATCTTAAAAGCGTCAATTGCCTCATCATACACAAAAAACTTTAAGTCATGGTCAACACTATTCTCTTGCTCACCAGGATAACTAGTCCACATAAAAATGTTTTCATCGTCGTCATCATTATTGTAGTAATAATTATCGTACAGCACGTTAACCTGGTAAGGTGTTATCACATCAAATAAAAATTGTCCGCCAACCGCTAAATGGTCATACACTTGTTGAATAGCTAATTTAAAATCAGATAAATTTGGTAAATAATTTAAAGCATCTGCAAAACTAACAATGATAGGGTATTCCTTTTTCCAATCAGAAAAGTCACGCATGTCAGCTTGCAACAAAGATAAGTCAACGTTTGCATCATTAGCATGCTTTTGTGCCAATGACAGCATTTCAGGTGACAAGTCTAGCACATCAACAGTGTAGCCAAGCTGTGCTAATAAAACTGCTAATCGTCCAGCACCCCCACCTAAATCCATAATAGATGTAGCTTTACTATTTTTTGTCACGAAATCAACCCACTCTTGATATAATTCTGAATCAAACAGTTGGTCATATTTTTCCGCAAATGTAGAGTAATTGTTATTTATTTCATTATTCATAATTTTAATTTTAACATGGTGTCGGTCTGAACGGTTATATTATTGTTCTTACAAACTAAAAAATCGAGACATTGGCCTCGATTTTGCTTAATTTTCTGTTAATAGATTATCAAGATTAACATAGGGGGCATCATTCCACAAACGTTCTAGGTTGTAAAAATCGCGACCTTCTGTCGAGAATATGTGGACGATAACATCCCCTAAGTCCATAAGAACCCATTCCCCTGCTTGGAATCCTTCCATAAAGCGAACCGATCCGCCCGCTTCTTGTATTTTATCTTTAACTTCCGTAGCAATAGCTTGCACCTGTCGTGTAGACGCAGCGTCTGCAATGACGAAGTAATCTGCCATTAAGCTCACTTTGCGCATATCAAGTGCAACAATATTATTTGCTTTCTTATTATCAACTGCCTCCACGGCAGTATTTAAAGTATCTTGTACATTTAATGCTGTTGTTGTCATATTTTATTTTTCTTTCTTAACCCAATAATTATACGTTTCAAGTGATTTAGGATAAATTGGTGTTTCTTTGTGAATCAAACGTGCTAAGGTATGAACGATTTGATATTTAATGCCTTGCGCTAAACTTTGGTCAGTAATCGTACGGGCTTCCTCTACCCCTTTGAAATCACGACCTAATTCTAAATAATCTGCCATAAATATAACTTGTGACAACTTATTCATACTAGCGCCCGCACCTGTTGTGTGCTGACGGACAGCAGTTAATATATCTTCATCAACAATTCCTAGCTCGTTACGGATCATTTCCGCCCCAACAATACCATGCCAGACATAATTTCCCCAGTTAATCAAATCTGGATCCATATGCTGGGTTTCAATAACCTTTAAAAAATCATTATCTGATCGCTCTTTGGCATAATCATGGACTAAAGCAGCAACTTCTGCCTTGTCAACATCAACATCATTGGCCTTGGCCAATTTCACTGCATAGTCTCGTACACGCAAAACATGCTGGTAACGATAATCAGATAATTTTTCGGAAATTTTTGCTTCTAAATCAGTAATCGTACCATTAAAATACTTAGTCATATAAGCCTCTATACAAATCGTACTCTCGAATAAATAGCGCTTCACGTTCTGGCACCAAATAATTAATACTCTGATTCATACGAATTCGTGTCCGTACTTCTGAAGCGCTGACGCTAATATTTGGAACATCAAACCATAGCACGGGATAATCGGACGTTGTCTCTTGTCCAGAATGGACACCTGCAGCAAACGTAACAATTTGACTTAACTCATCAATATGATCCCAAGTGGGTAACTTTCTAACTGTATTTGCACCCATGATAAAATAATATTCATTTTCTGGATGCGTATCCACAAGTTCTTTCATTGATTGGTAAGTATGAGATTCACCGCCATTACGGATTTCCAATAATTCAAGTTCAAAAAAAGGATTATCCAAAATTGCCATGTGAACCAATTGCATTCGATAAGACGGTTCAATTGCGCTAGCATGAGTAGCATCAACCGGCTGTGCATTAGGCATCCAATAAACTTTTTCGAGTCCAAGCTGTTTCCCAACACATTCTGCTAAAACCAACTGCCCAACGTGCGGTGGATTAAAGGTACCACCAAAAATTCCAATACGATGTTTGGCCTCACTTGGTTCTAGTTCTAATTGATGTTTTAGTGCAGTTGTTGATGTTCCAATCATAGCCATCTCCTCAGATTTTTGCTAGATCTAATGAAATCTTCTTATATTTGTCTTCTTTTGCTGGTAAATACAAAACAACCGTACGACCAATTGTCTGTGCAACCGTAATATCTGAATGTGCTTCAATAAAATCAGCAACTTCTTTTGCTGTTTCGTCAGCACTTTGCTGCAAACTAATTTTGACTAGCTCTCTTTTAGCCAGTGCCAGAACAATTTCATCAACCCAATTCTGAGTCAATCCATTCTTTCCAACTGAAAAAATTGGCGATAACGTGTTTGCTTGTGAACGTAAATAACGTTTTTGTTTTCCTGTTAATTGCATTAAATCATTGCCTTTCGAATGAGGACGCTGACGCCCTTTGGTGCCCAACCAGCTACTTTTATACCAGCCGGTACGCTAATCCAACCTAAACCTGAAAAGACAATGTCACTGTCTTCAGTAATGCTGAATTCGTGTTTGATTAGATTTTGTAGCTGACTTGGTGCTGGTACTAGCAGCCCACCTGCATGCTGTTCATAAAAATCATCCGCACCGATAAGCTTCGTACGGTGCAAATTCAAGTTATTTTCAAAATAAGCCGTTATGGCACTACGCGCACCACTGATAAAATCAAAACGTGCCAGGCCGCCAATAAAAATTGTTTGTTCTGGATTTAATTGATACGTCCGTGGCTTAATTTCATTTTTTGGTAGTGCAAACTTTAAGTCCTTATCGGTTAGCACATGAGCCATCTGATCGCGCTTAATAATTCCTGGTGTGTCAATTAGTTGCTGACCATCTTCCAATGGAATTTCAATGCGATCAAGTGTGGTCCCTGGAAATCTCGATGTAGTAATCAAATTTTGAATGCCTGTGCGAGACTTGATAATTTGATTGATTAATGTTGATTTACCAACGTTGGTAACCCCAACGACGAAGACATCACGTCCGTCACGGAAATTATCGATGGTATCCAATAAGTCGTCTAAATTTTTGGGACGGGTTGCAGACGTCAAGAAGACGTCGACGGGTTGAATACCTTGTGCCTTCAATTCAGTGCGCAGCCAATTTTTCAAACGATTCTTATTTAATAGCTTAGGTAATAAATCAACCTTGTTAGCTACTACTAAAATTGGATTATCTTTTCCAACAAAGCGAGGTAATCCAGAAATTGCAGAACCAGTTACATCAAACACATCAATAACATAAACAATCAATGCCTTGGTATCTGAAATTTGATGAAGCAAGTTGGCAAAATCATCATCAGTAAGTTCTACTGGCTGAATTTCGTTATAGTGACGTAAACGAAAACAACGTTGACAAAATAATTCTTCACTGCTAATGGATTTTTTGAGGGCGCTCATTGGCAAGTAACCTATTTTGTCTTTATCTTCGACTTGCATCAAAGCGCCACAGCCAATGCAGCGCAATCCTTCATTTAATTGTTCTTGAACATATTCATCAGTAATTTCAGTTGTCACGTAACGTTTTCTCCCATTTTAAGTGTGGATGTGCTTGAAACACAATTTTTTTGACATATTTCTCAATCCGACGATTTAACCATGTTTGCCACATGTCTGACTCAATTAAGCGTTGTACAAGTACACTACGTACGCCAGCACTATGCGCTGCCCAGACATCAGTCAACAGTTGGTCTCCCACCATAATGACTTCTTGTCGCTTTAAATGGTGCGTGCGCAATACATGCAAGATACCTCGCGGCAATGGTTTTAACGACCATGAAACAAATTTGACATCAAGTGGTTTAACTGCTTTTTCGACGCGTTTCGTAGTATTATTAGAAACCACAATTAATTCAATACCACCATCCCGTAAATCTTGTAACCACTGCTTTAATTCAGGTGTTCCATCTGGGTTGTTCCACGCTAACAATGTATTATCTAAATCCGCGAGTACAGTTTTAATACCACGCGCTTTCAAATCTTCAACAGTTAAATCGTAAATTCGTTCAACCATATATGTTGGTGTAAAGTGTTCTAAGCGCATTATGTCCCATCGTCCGTTTATTTTATTCTTTTCCCATTATAACAAAAAAACACGTATGTCGTGTTACGTGTTTGACTAATACCAATTATTAACTTGCCAATGAGCAATAGCATTAGCAACAGTTCCATAGCGAGCAGAGATATACTTCTGCATTGCTTCTAACTGGACTGCATAATTACCATGATAATCTTTTCCCGGAACATATTGCGCGTAGTAATTTTCAGACAGCTGACCAATACCATAGTATGCACCGTTTTGAGCATTGACGTTTCCGCCACTTTCATGTTGGATTAACCATTGTATGTCTGATGATGCAACCGGTGTTTCTGTTATGGTTGTATTCTGTGTTGACTGATTACTTTCTGCAACGACCTGTGTTGGTTGCGTCTCATTCACTGTAGCAGCTGTTTTTGACACTTCGGCAGTCGTTGTTGCAGAAGATACACTGGTTACTTGCGCTATATCTGCAGCTTTTTCTTGTGCTTCACTTGGTTTTAAATTCGCTTTAACTTCATTTTTCTCACTAGAAGTTACTACTTTTTTAGGTATTGCTTCAACTTTAGTAAGCTTAACATCCGTAAATGATGAAATGGCAGAACTAACTGCTTTGACATTCACGGTTTGATTCATACTGGCGGCTTCAGCAGGCTGGTTTTCTGTTTCAAGTTGCGTTCCCAAAACAACTAAAGATAAACCAGTTAATAGGGCACTTATTATTATTATTCTCTTCATCATGTAATCCATTGTGCCGCCAAAATATTACGTAAATATTACAAATGGTGATAAAAACGTGGTCTAAAAATACTTAATATACAAAACTTTGATAAGCGTTTAACTAAATGTGTAATATTTAGTAATGTGGTAACCAATTAGTTACCACAATCAGTGCAATCATTATTAAATACATTGACCAACCCCATACAATGTGACCCAAAAATTCAGAGAAATGTTCTGAAAACGGTTGTTTTAAAGCGGATGGAATGGTTTTCGTAGCTGGTAAAATAATAATATGGAAAATGATCCAAATCACAATACCATACACGCTACCTTGTCCAAACGTAACAATAGGGAAATATTGATCAAGCAAAACTAACAATACACCGAAGGCAATCGAAAAAGAAAAGTGCATGATTAGCGCTACATAGTGCACTTTTTGATCAGTAGCATAATAAAAATAGGCGTGCGTCCATTTTCGTGGTATACCCATTTGTTGCAGCAACCGCTGTGGCGGATTAGTTTCATCACGTTCTTGTGTTCTTGGTGGTAAAATCGCTTCCCAGCCGATTTTAACCATTCCAGAAATAACCCCTGCAATCGTTCCAATTACAACGACAGCCAACAAAAATTTCAACATAAATTTCTCCCTTACCAACTAAAATATTTCACTTTTTATACTACACGTTATTTTTATATTACAAAAGAGCAACACTCATAAGAAGGTCGCTCTTTTGTTCAAACTATTAAGCATTAACCACTGTGAAACGCTTTTTTTCCGAACTTGGTTTAATAATTTCTGACACAATTGCTTTGGCCATCGTACCACTATTTGTAACGGATTCGTTATCTTCACCAAAAAGCAGATAGTCTGTTCCTAACTTATATGGGGTTGCTTCGCCTGCTTGGAAAGTAATACCAGGTGATACACCAGTCCAATTGACATTATCAATATTTCGTAAAAAGTCTAGTTCCTTTTTCTGATTATCTGGTATTGATACCCAAGAAGCAGCATCTGGCAATTTTTTTAAATCCTCTAATAGTAAATGGTTGTCTTCCCCAGTCATCAAGCTGCCTGCACCTAAAATAAAGATTAACCGTGGAACAGTTGTTTCTCGGAACAGTCCAATAAGATAGGCTGCTAAATCAATATGTCGATATGCCAGCGCAGGAGCTGTAGCAAATGCATTAATAATTACATCAAACTGCAACAATTCTTCTTTAGTCAATGCAAACGCATCTTTTTCCAAGACTTTTGCGTCCTGACCAAGTGTTTTATGCGCTTTGACAGTAGATCTTACAATCGCGGTAACATCAAATCCCTGATCGAAAGCTTCTTGATATACTGCAGAGCCAGCCATACCTGTTGCGCCAATAACACCAATTTTAATTGCCATGTTTGCCTTCTTTCTTAATACTAATTACTTAAAGATCTTAAAGCGTGCATCATCCGTCATGTATTCTTTAGTACCTGCTGGTGCTTCAATTGATCCAAATGGCATCTGACCACGTAAGTTCCATGATTCAGGTATATCAAATGCTGTATGTACGTCGTCATCTATCAAAGGATTATAGTGTTGCAGGCTGGCACCAATGTCATTTGCTGCCAAGGCTTGCCAAACATTAATCTGGGCCATACCATTTGCTTGATCAGCCCAAATTGGAAAGTTTTCCGCATATAAAGAAAGCTGTTCTTGATATTGCTGAACAATATCATCATCCGTGAAGAACAGGATTGTTCCAACGCCCGCCTTGAAACTATCAACTTTTTGACGAGTTGCTTTGTAACTTTCTTCATCAGGAACTTCTGACTTTAATCTTTCGGCAACTATTTCCCATAATTTATCAGATGATTCACCAAATAAAATCGCAGCTCTGACCGTTTGGTTGTTAAAAGAGCTTGGTGATTCTTTAATTGCTGACTGAATTAATTGGGCAATGTCCTCATTGTTATCAGCTACATTCTTGCCTAATGCATAAATCGATCGCCTTTTCTTAATTGTTTCAATATAATCTTGATTAACCATGTGTGACACCTCTTTCATTTTGTAGTATACTTTTAATTATAGACTGTAACAATACTTGTTACAGGTAAATCATACTACGGATAATGAAAATTTGTCAAGAAAAAAGTATCGAAATGATACTAGAAAGTGAACATAACCATGAAATACTCTACTAAGTTAAGTGATGCTATACATATTCTAACTTATATCGTCATTAATCAAGGCACTGACCTGTCAAGCACACAAATTGCTAAGAGTGTCAACTCTAACCCCGTGGTTATTCGACGGATTATGTCACAGCTCAAAAATGATGGTTGTTTATTATCTAGTAATGGACGTGCAGATCCAAAATTAGCTCGTCCAGCCGACACAATTAGTTTATTAGATATTTATCGCGCTGTGGAGGAAGACACCTCATTTCTCAAAATTGACACCAAAACAAATCAAAATTGTAATGTTGGTAGTCACATTCAGACAACTTTGGATAAATACTATAATCAAGTACAAGAAGCTGCCGAAAAAGAAATGAATAAAATTAAATTAGCCGATATCATCAAGGAAATTCAAATAGACAATTAAATCAAAAAGCCAAAGGTCAAAAGGACCTTTGGCTTTTCACTATATATACAGAAAACTTATGCTGACACAGCATTTCCATTATTATCAAATTGGTAAACCTTACCCTGAGCACTTATTAAAGCACTATCTTTTGTTTGTACACCAGTGACTTCATCAAAATGTTGTAAGCTGTCGTCAACTGCTTTAAAACCTTTGATAAGTTGATAATTAGCATCTGTTAAATACCAATTACCTTGATACTCGAAATAATCATTTTTTACAGCGACACCTTGTGTTGCATTGAAATAATAACTCAAGTTAGTATCTGGATCCACAATGATAGCATCTTTCACTTGCTCACCGTTTTGATCGAAGTATCTTAGTACACCATCTTGCAATACAAACCCTGTTTTCGCACGACCACTATCATCTAACAACATATATTTACCATCTGCTAATTGATAATACTGATTTGTGATCAAATTTCCTGTGTTATCAAACGCATAGGTAATACCATTAATCTTCTGAACACCAGTTACTAGGCGACCATCAGTGGCACTCGTATAGAAAGTATCACCGTCTGCATTAATGAATTCACCTTTACTTTGATGACCATCATTATAGAAATATTGTTTTTTACCATTAATTGTTTGGAAACCAGTGACAGCATGGCCATTACCATCAAAATAGAACCATTGATTCTTACTGTTTTGCACATAACGTAGGATAGCTAAGTTACCACTACCTGGTTCAAAGTAATACTTATAACCATCAGTGCCAATCACAAACTTATCCTTAACCTGCACACCATTTTGATCAAAATACTGTTGATGTCCATCAATCGTTGCAAGCCCTGATTTAAGCATTACACCAGCATCATCAAAGTAATACGCATTTCCATTTTGATCAGTTATATATTGGTCAAAAACTTGATGACCTTTCTTATCGAAATAAACAATTGTACCATCTTCGTTTTGTAAGAAGCTCTTGACCAGTTCGATACCATTAGGTAAGAAGAAGTAAGTATGGTTATTAATCTTTTGCAAACCTGTTACTAAATGACCTGTTTTATCAAAATAATAATAGTTATTATCATCATCTTGAATAAATGCATTTTGGGCACGATAACCACTTAATGTATAATAGATGATTCCTTTATCATCGTGTGTAAAGCCAGTTTCTGACAGATCATTAGTTAACTGTTTTGGTAAGTAGTCACCATCCTCAGTGTTCGAAACGACCTTAAAGTACTTATTAGAACCCATATCTTTCAATACGTATCCAGCACCTTTACCTTGGATGTTAGAGCCATTGAAGTACTTAGCCGCCCACTCAGTAATCTTTACACTGCCATCAATTGGAACGCCAGTTGAGATTTGATTCACTTTAAATAGGGATGGATAGAGTGCCTGTAACTCTTCTAAGAAGGCACCACCATACATCTCTTGATATTGACCACCCCCACGACTTTGTACAACATATAAGGCATTGTCAATATCAGAATCTGTATCGTCATCTCCAAATGAATTTGTTCTTGTGACAGTAGCTAATTCTTGCTCTGGCAAATTATAAATTTGGTCCGGCACCCAATCGGCAATGGCTTGAATACCGCTAGCATGTAAGGCTTTAATAGCATCGCGCAACTGATCAGCAGTTCCATATTTTGTCGGTGTGCCATAACCTAAGTCATAACGATCCGTGAATGCATACCCGTTTTGAATAATTGAATCCAAGAAACTTGTATCTGTACTTGAACGATATTGTGGTGCCAATTGGAAGCTTGTCACACCCCATTGCTTAAATTGGTCCGCATTCTGAGCGATGACTACGTTTGTATATTCACTGCTGTCTGTAGCAAATGCTTGGAAGTTTGAGAAACCTTCGTAGATGACTTGAGAATCAAGAGCAGCGTTTGAATGGAACACTTTATCACTCGTGTTTGTTGTTGTATCAGAGGCCGTTCGTGCATCTTGATCTTGTTGCGCACCTACCGGAACCCAAACTGCCAAGTAACCAGAAACTTGTGGATTTTGTACACCATAAATTGATTCATTCGTAAAAATCAAATCGCCGTTAGCATCTGTGTACGCCACAGGTGCATTTTCATCAGTATCATAATAAGCTAATCCATCTGCAGTTGTTGATAACAAAGCACGATAAGCTTGGTTCTTATGAGCTGCCCCCATGTGCAATGTGACTGTATGCCCATCCTCTAATTGTAGCTCCGCGTTGTTGCTGACGATGACCCCAACACCTTCAGTACGCGTCTCAGATGTTCCAGTGTCAGAAGCCGTCATGGCATTTTTACCATAGCGAACACTGGTTAACACGTCATTACTATCAACGGACATCGATTGGCCACCAGCAACATATTGAACTCTAGCCTTTAGCAAAGTGTTAATCGCATCATAGTATGGTGACTTTGTTGCCATATATTGACCATCATCTGTATATAAATCGCCATAATAGACACGAGGAACAGTATCCTTATTGGTTAGCAACATCGCATAAGCACTAGCCATATTATATTGTGTGTACTTTTTGTCTGCTAATTTTTCATCTTCATTGTATACTTTGAAAGCAGCTGCCAATTGTTCTGTTGTTGGTGCTAAACTATTTTCAACATCAGGATACAAATCGGAAACAATTTGGGCAATAACCGTTTGCACTTCGCTGTCGTGTGCACGTACAAAGCTGTAATTAGGAATGGCTTCGTTTTCTGTACTATCATTAGATCGATCAACCATATAATAATCCACGAAGCGCTGCATTGTACCTCGTATGTCAGATGATTTTGTTAGAGACCAGATTAATTGTGTGTGCACATAATCATCCATGGTTAATTGATTGCTTCCTTGATCTGTTACATACAAAGGATCATTGTGACTCCAATCTTCCAAAATTGAAAGATGCTGATTAGCAGTAGCATCATTTTGATCAACACCGTAAGCTAGTTTGAAATAATCGGCAGCAATTTGTAACAAATCAGCATCCACATTGTCGACTGCATCTACACGAATACCATCAAAATTAGCATCCGCGTCGTTGGCCGTAATCGTACCAAAATTCATTAAATAATATAACCAATTCAATTGTTCTGCTTGTACTACAGGGTTTGAATTATCAACGTCATTGGCTAACAACAATTCAAAACCACCTTTTGAATTATCTAAATTATACGCTTGTTCACCAGTCTGGTTTGTTGGTGTCCGATTAAGTAGTCTAAAGTTTGAATTAGCATCAGGTGTCAGTGGACTGTTGACATAAGTTAATGCGCCATTTTGTAAATGGTCATTGCTCATATCTTCACTAGTTTCATTCCACTGTGGTTGCGTGACAATGAAGGCCGCCATTGCATCCTTTAACCACTCTGTACTTTGTTGCGCACTAATTTTCATTTCAATTGATTTTTGAACATAGTTACTTGCTTCATTTAATAAGCTTTGGCTATCCCCAGTTTCAAAACTGTCCGCATTACTGATAAACCCTAAATCAGCCATGTAATTTAAATAATTGACCTGGGTGTTCTTATCTGGCCACCACACTGACAATATTGGTCTGAAATCTGTATCTGTAGAAGGTTCCCAGTCTGTTCCGTTACGTAAAATATCTGTTGGACGATACCATGAACTAGCTGTTAAATAGCCGTCAATATTTTCAAAGTCCTCAGCATCCGTTCCGTGGGCTGCATTATGTTCGCTATAATCCGTGTTTTGTGTCGTCAAACCTTCTTTTATTTCAGAAGTTGTGTTAGAAACTTCTTGCCCTGTTTCCTGATCAAATGTCATTATTTGACCATCAATCACACCAGAGAAGCCTTTTTTTAGTTGCCCAAGATTATCAAAATAATAATTTTTGCCCTCGATGTTCTTAATACCGGTAGCAGCGTGTCCTTTATCATCAAAGTAGTATGTTGTACCATTTTCAGATTGGTAATATTGATTAAAAATTTGTTGCCCTTCATCGTTAAAAGCAACTATGTTCCCATCAATGCTTTGCAGACCAGTTAACTCATCACCTGAGTCCTTATCAAAATAATATGTTTGATTATCAATTGTGACATACTGTCCTTTGACTTGTTTACCACTCTCGTCAAAATATTGAATATTGTTGTCTATCGTTGATAAACCTTTAGCATTTTTGCCATCATCAAAATAATAATACCAACTACCGTCTTTTTCAACGTACTTGCCGCTAACTTGTTGTGTTTCGTCAGTTGTCGTTTCAGCAGGATCAGTGTCAGTTGAAGCAACTGCTGATTCCTCATCTTTGCTAGTAACATTGGTTTGAGCGACTTCATCTTGTTTGTTATCGACTTTTTCATTATCAAGTGCATGATCATCTGACTGTTTTTCTGTCACATTATTATCAGCAGATTGCGTTGTGTCGCTTGCAGCTGTTGTTACATTATCATTAGTAGCTGCAGACTGTACTTTATCATTTTCTTCGGTAACCGTAGTGTTCTGCTGCGTATCCGTTGTATTATCTGAAACAGATTGAACGTTATTCGCACTCACATCAGGTACACTACTGTCTCCCAAAACACTTGGTGTTGCTAAAGCAAATGAGGCGGTTAATGCAAAAGCACAAACCCCACCAACTACCCAACTTTTCCCAACTTTATAAAGCTTTTTCCGCATTACTTTTTCTGTAAATGGCATAAATTTTCTCCTTATAATATTCTCTTCTATTACATTGAAAAATTATAACTTAATTTATTTGTAAAAACAGTAAAAATTTCAATACACAATCGACATATTTTTAAAAAACATTGTAAAAACAGTCAATCAGAGAATTATATTAATATTATAAACATTAATTTTTTTATAAAAAAAACATTGTTAACTTATCTAGTGATAAGTTAACAATGTTAATTATTATTAATTAGTCATTAATTTTATTGATTATAAAATAATAAAAAAATAAAATAAAATCACATAATATATAAAAGAGGTATTTAACAAGACTAGTATGTCTCGTAATAAATATACGAAATAATGAAATTAGTATTTTTATAAATAAATCGTGTTGGTAATAATAAATATAAAGTAATTAAAAATAAATATCATTGTTATTTATTACATCATATTCTAATCTTTTTGTATACTTTAGAAATTATAAGCAACATCGCTAGTATAACGGCTTCCAATGCCGATGCAAAATATCGGTGTCCATTTGTTTTAGGGAGCTGTAACCCATTATTTTTGGATTGATTTATTTTCTGTTTTTCAATATCTTTTTGAGAAACTACATCATTGGCGTTATCTTTTGATTCTAAATTATCCGTATGCAATGTCTTTCCTTCATTCTGGTTTTGCTCACTTTTGTGGTAACTACTTGTCTCCCCAATGATAGCAGCTAAATCATTTTTCTTTAATTGATCGGCTGAAAAAGTGCTTTGATCAGAATTGTGATCGGCTTGATAATAACTCTCTAACCCTTGATTAGGTACGTTATCTGCATCGTTAGCTGAAACTTGCTTTTCTTGAACTTGATTGTTGTTTTCAGTAGGTGAGCACTCTTCTTTGACTATCATTTCCTCTATGGCATCACCGCTTGTTTTGGATGTACTTAAGGTATTACTTTTAAAGTTCTCCGTATTGTCTCGCCCTTTTTTAGTATCAATGCTGTCTGCAACATCTTTGTCCTCAATACTATTTGAGGCCTCTTGATTATTTAAACTGTTCTTGCCATCGATACCATTTTGACCATCTTTGCCGTTTACGCCATCTTTGCCGTCGACACCATTTTGACCATCTTTGCCGTTTACGCCATCTTTGCCGTCAACACCGTTCTGACCGTCTATACCGTTTACGCCATCTTTGCCGTCGACACCATTTTGACCATCTTTGCCGTTTACGCCATCTTTGCCGTCAACACCGTTCTGACCGTCTATACCGTTTACGCCATCTTTACCATCGACACCATTTTGACCATCAATACCGTTTACGCCATCTTTGCCGTCGACACCATTCTGACCATCTTTGCCGTTTACGCCATCTTTGCCGTCGACACCATTTTGACCATCTTTGCCGTTTACGCCATCTTTGCCGTCGACACCGTTCTGACCATCAATGCCGTTTACACCATTTTTGCCGTTTACACCATTTTTGCCATCGACACCATTTTGACCATCTTTGCCGTTTACGCCATCTTTGCCGTCGACACCGTTCTGACCATCTTTGCCGTTTACGCCATTTTTGCCATCGACACCGTTCTGACCATCAATACCGTTTACGCCATTTTTGCCATCGACACCATTCTGACCATCGATGCCGTTTACGCCATTTTTACCATCGACACCATTCTGACCATCGATGCCGTTTACGCCATTTTTACCATCGATACCGTTCTGACCGTCTATACCGTTTACGCCGTCTTTGCCATCAACACCGTTCTGACCGTCTATACCGTTTACGCCGTTCTTGCCATCAACACCGTTCTGACCATCTTTGCCGTTTACGCCATTTTTGCCATCGATACCATTTTGACCATCAATACCGTTTACGCCGTCTTTTCCATCAACACCGTTCTGACCGTCTATACCGTTTACGCCGTTCTTGCCATCAACACCGTTCTGACCATCGATGCCGTTTACGCCATCTTTGCCATCGACACCA
Source organism: Leuconostoc sp. XM4 (assembly GCF_055698815.1). Taxonomy (NCBI): domain Bacteria; kingdom Bacillati; phylum Bacillota; class Bacilli; order Lactobacillales; family Lactobacillaceae; genus Leuconostoc; species Leuconostoc sp. XM4. The sequence goes on from NZ_CP134507.1 coordinate 1,712,940, forward strand.
TTTTGACCATCTTTGCCGTTTACGCCATCTTTACCATCGACACCATTTTGACCATCAATACCGTTTACGCCATCTTTTCCGTCTTGGCCGTTCTTGCCATCAACAGAATAAGTATAAATCACCCAAACATTCTGTTTTGGATTAGAAATATTTTTTTGCTCAGTAAATACACCGCCATTACCATCTGCTGTATAAGTATAATGTAGTAATCCATCATTAGAATTGGTAATGCCTGCCACTTCTTGATTAAATGTTTCTGGAATCTCATATGTGGTTACATCTTCGTCTGAATTATTGCTAATGAAATTACCTACTTCATCGTAATAAGATTGACCACTAGTTCCTTTAATAGTTTGCGTCGACTGTAATTCTTTGCCATGTATCCTCTTAAGAACATAGTGAACTGTGACTTCAGATTGATTTTTCACGCTTGATTCTGTCAAAGCTGGGCTAGTTGCTGCACCATAACCCTTCTGATTATTTTCAGGTGTTCTTGTATCATTTGATACTTCATTTTCCTGATGAACTTCGGGATCTGAATCAGTAATTTCTGCTACTAATGGTTGAATATTATTGTTTTTTTCGTACGTTATAGTATTTAAATGATAAGTAACCGTAACTGGATCAATCTTTTCCGGCTTTTTCAAAAATGCTAGTTCATCAGAATTCATATTATGATTTTCATGCCACCAACGCGCATTTTTATTCATCGGAACTGCACCAATATACAATGTTGGTTTATCCGTTGTAAAATCTGTAAAAGATACACCTTCTTCAATAGCATAATGTTGTGGGTTGGTATCCTCATCCCAATTTGGGGATTGGAAATCAGCACTTGTGTTTACATAGGCAAGTCCATCAGGGGCATTGTCTACAATGCCATCAGCGCTGATATAATCTAAGCCAATTGTTGATTGCTCATTAATAATAGCTGTTTTGGCGTCATTCGTTTGAACATACTCTTTGCGATTACCATTCCAGTTATCCCACTCTGGACCAGCAAAATTTGTCGAACTTAAGGACCCAGACAAGAAATATACTTTAGGTTCCTCATTTGAACCAGGAACCTTAGAAATCGGTACAACTTCATGACTATCACTATAGGTAAACCAGAAAGTTGTTTGCCAATTTAGATTCGTTGCCCATATGTTATCAACGGCATTACTACTGATAGCTAAATGCGGAATGCCAGACTCCTTATAGTTGTTAGTGTCATTCCAATTGCCATTTTGTAATTGAAAATCATGGAAAATTTCGTGAAAATCGACACTTCGCTTATTACCATCAGCATCCTCGATACTTCCTGAACGTGACCACGTTTTTTCGATTGTAGCATTCAATACCTGTGGCCCTACATATTCCCATACTTTCGTACTATCGCTGAGATTTGAATGTGAACCAATACCCGTGCAGATTTTACTGGGTTCTATATTCGACGTTGGACTACTCTCATCCGCCGGTTTTGAAGTATCAAAATCCAATGCTTGTTTAGCAGCTGATGTTGCAATCTGTGTTTTGCCATCCTTATTTTGCTGTTTCCCCTTATGTAAAGCTGATTCGTATTCTTCAGTATGTTGATTAAATCGTTGATTATTTTGCTGTTGCGTCTTTTCGGCATTCTGTAGTTCAGAAATTTGTTGTGCATAGTCACTTGCAATATCGTTTTTAACCTTAGCAATATCCTCCGTATGCTCAGAATCACTCACTATATTACTTCGGGTGGGTTCCTGTTTAACAACAACCCCCACACTTTCAGCCGATTCAACAGCACTAACAATTTCCGTATCATCTACCGCCATAGATGTCTGATGGTCCGATGGATTCTCTGATACGAGAACGACATCTTTATCATTTTGAACTAAACTGCTTTGCTCTGTAGTCTTTCCATCATCAGCACTGACAACTGTTACAGATGCGTTAAACAACACCACAGCAACCGTTGCAGTTATCCATAATTTCCCTGACTTATATAATTTATATTGATCTTTTCTATTTTCCATATGCTCCCCCGAGTAATTATTGTAAGTGTTCATTATATCATTTTGATAAACGTTAAACAATAATTGTATAACTTTAGCAAACATTTAAATGAAAAAAATATCCTTGATTTCTTTATCAAGTCCTTTAGCAATTTTTTTAGCCGTTGGTGGTGATGGATGCTTCTTATTATTTAAATATTCTGTCATCAATGAATAATTGACCCCTATTCTTTTGGAAAAAATCGCAATACTTTCCCCACGTATTGCGATTTCCTTTCTGACTGAAGTAGCATCTCGAAATTGTAGTGTTAGTGACATTTATCTTCCCCATTCTTTATCATAGTGTCATTATATAGGCGTTGTATCACATTGTCAAACGTTTTATATTCTGTTTTGCAACTTATTGTGTTTATGTTTGTTTTTCATTTGTATATAATAAAAGTAAACAACTAACAGGAGGGTTTGCATATATGGTAACAAAAGAACAGTTCGGCCAAAAAATTAAACATATTAGAGAAAAAAAGCATTATACTGTTCGTCAAGCTGCCCTACAAGGTAATTTTTCATCCGCCTATTTATCTCAGATTGAAAATGGCAATAAAAATATTCCTAAAGTCGAAACACTTTATCGCATTGCTAAAGGACTGAGAATATCAAAAGATGAAATATTACATATTGCCGGAATTACTTCCCATACTTCACCTAAACACCCCAATAGTGTAGATCTTGGCAAACAATTTGCCGATGATGATTTGCTCTTGTCTTTTGAAGGAAAACCTTTATCCCCAGAATATCGCGAAGCAATTTTGTCCATACTCCGCACCTTGCCAGATGTCGATGAAAAAACAAAAGAGGATTAATTTTCAGTGTACATAGATGACAGAATTTCAAACTATCTTGAACAAATCGTGCAAAAAAATGGTTTGACATTAATACATATTGATGGCACAGAACTTGACCCAGATCTGGCCAATGGTCGTAAAAGAGCTATCATCATCAACAATAATTACAAAACAAATTTCAGTCGCTATTTTCGAATTGCGCATGAAATATCTCATTTAATTTATACAAGAAGCAACGATACTTACGCGTTTTCTCCTCTTTCAAAATTATCAGATGAAACGGAGGCTAATTTACATGCTATCCAAATTTTAGTAGATTTTTATTTCTCAGAAATCCCCTTAAAACAAGAACGTTGGGAACGGCGGTTTCACTTTATTGAAGCGTTTGGTCTTGGTCAAATAACGCATCTTGTTGAAAAAATATTAGCATAAAAAAAGTGCCACCAATTAATTGATGACACTTTTTTGTGTTATTAGCTAAATTCGGTTAGCTTTTAATCAGCTCTCCAGAATTTGCGTCATAATATTTTTGGCTACCGTCAGCTTGTGTTACTGCGGCTCCCTTAACTTGATGACCATTGGCATCAAAATACAGTTGTTGTCCATTTATATTTTGTTCCCCAGTTACAGCAACACCATTAGCACCAAAATATGCCCATGATCCGTCTGATATTCGTTCAAAGCGGTTCGTAATCATTTCGCCAGAATCCGCATCGTAGTAGCGCATCTTACCATCAGTAGTCGTATATTCACGACCCTTAACTTGGTTACCATTGCTTTCAAAGAACAAATGTTGACCATTAATGACTTGTGCGCCGGTTACTATGTTACCTTTTTTATTAAAGTACGCCCATGATCCATCTGATAACTTTTCAAAACGATTAGTGATCATTTCACCAGAATTAGCATCATAATAATGCACTTTGCCCTTTTTATCAGTCGCTTCCTTACCTTTAATCTGTTGTCCGTCAGCGTCAAAGAACAATTTTTGCCCACTAATTGTCTGTGCACCAGTTACAGCGATACCGTCAGCACCAAAGTATGACCATGTACCATCTGTGTTTTCACCAAAGCGGTTCGTCACCATATCACCAGAATCAGTGTCAAAGTAGCGTAGCTTTCCGTCTGCATCTTTCACGGAAGTCCCTTTGACCTGAATACCATTCTTATCAAAGTATTGGATATGCTCCTGCCCATCAACAGTCACGGTTGTTAAGCCAGCATTAGCCATAACACCATTTTTGTCAAAGTAACGCCAAGTTTTATTAGCCAACATGTAGTATCCATCAACAGCTTGTTTGCCATATTGATTGAAATAATAAACATTGCCTTTACTATCTTCTAAGATAGCATCTTGTAATTCAATACCATTAGGCAAGAAGTAATAATTATTATCATTGACTGTCTGGAAACCATATGTCATATAACCATTCTTGTCAAAGTAATACCAATTAGATTTATCATCTTGGATGAATGTATCTTTTGCCTGGTATCCACTTGTAGAATAATATGTCATCCCACCATCAGTTGAAATAAATCCAGTGTTTGATTCTTCATTCGTCAACTGCTTTGGCAAAAATACACTGTTGTTGCTTGAAGTGCTTACCTTGAAGTACTCATTTGTAGCCCAGTCCTTAAGGACATAGTAAGCACCACGACCTTGAATGTTAGTACCGTTAAAGTACTTAGCGGACCATTCTTTTATCTTTTCACTAGCATCCATTGGTACGCCGGTTGAAATTTGATTTTTTTCGAATAGAGCAGGGTACAATTTCTTGATTTCATCAAGGAACTCTCCACCATATAGTGCCTGATATTCTCCGCCACCAATGGTTTGTGAAGCATACAATGTTTTATTAATTACAGAATCTTGATTATAGATTCCTGAGTTGTTGACACGCTGTACCGCAACCACTTCTTTACCTGTCAAATTATAAATCTGGTCTGGTACCCAATCTGCCATTGCCTTGATACCTGTCTCATGCAAAGCTTTAATAGCTGTACGGAGTTGATCTACAGTACCATACTTCGTTGGTGTATTGAATCCAAGATCATAACGATCAGTAAATGCATAACCATTTTGAATAATTGAATCTAAGAAACTATTATCTGTACTTGAGCGATATTGTGGTGGGAACTCGAAGTTCGTAATTCCCCAACTCTTGTATAAATCAGTATTGTTTGCAATTTGTACATTAGCATATTCAGCTTCTGTGGTTGGTGTAGATTGGAAGTTAGAGAAACTTTCATAAATAACTTGAGAATCAAGTGCGGCATTTGAATGCAATGTTTGTCCATCAGTAGTTGTTGCTGTACTACTTTCAGTTCGCGCATCTTGAGTATCTGAAGCACCAACGGGTACCCAGACCGCCAAGTATCCAGAAACTTGTGGATTTGCTGTGCCAACAATATCTGAACTATTGAAAATAAGTTGCCCATTACTATTTGTATATCTTATTAAGCTTTGTGAGACATCACTATCAGATACATAAGTATCTATGCCATCTTTAGTTGTTAACAAAGCAGGACGATAAGCCTGGTTTTTGTGCGCTATGCCCATATCTACAACTACTTGATCTGTACTGCTCAACTTCAAATCTGGGTTATTACTTTCAATTACCGCAATACCTTGCGTACGCGTTTCATTTGTCCCTGCATCGGTAGCAGTCATGGCACCATTACCATAACGAACTGATGTCAAAATGCCTCTATAACTGTCAGCAGCCATACTACTATCACCTTGCATATATTTCATAGACATTGTTTGCCCGCCAGAAACATACTTGATACGAGACTTCAGCAAAGTATCAATTGCATCGTAATAAAGTGACTTTGTTGCCATGTATTGACCATCATCTGTATACATATCACCATAGTACACACGTGGCACTGTATCTTTGTTCGTTAGTATTGTGGCGTAAGTACTTGGAATGTTATATTGTGTGAATTCTTTATCTGTTTTCAATTGATCAGCATTATAAATTTTAAATGCTTCTGTTAATTGGTCCATCGTTGGTGATAAGCCATCAGAATCCGGATCAATTCTTTGTTTAATAATTTCAGCAATAACTGTTTGTACTTCACTATCATGTGCACGAACAAAAGAATAATTTGGTTGTGCGGTATTATCTGTCGAATCATTTGTACGATCAACTAAACTATTTGTCAAAAATGGTTCTAATCCACTTCTTTTATTACCATATTGATCGACTGCTGGCATAGTGAGTGAGTATTTTAATGACAAACGCAATTTATTATCCATTGACAATTGATTGTCGCCATTGTCTTTCACATATTAAGCATCATTGTCACTCCAGTCTTCAAGAATGGAAACATGTTGATTCGAAATTGCATCACTCTTATCGACGCCATATGCTGCCTTGAAATAATCAGCTGCAATTTGCAATAAGTCGGCATCAACATTATCAACAGCATCTACTCGAATACTATCAAAGTTAGCATCTGCATCGTTATTAGTAATTGATCCAAAGTTTAACAAGTAATACATCCAATTTAGTTGTTCTGCTTGAACAACTGGGTTTGAATTATCCACATCATTGGCCAAGAGGAAGTCATAACCACCTTGAGTTGGATCTGTCGTATACAAAGGCGTGCCTGTTTGATTTGTTGCTGTGCGATTAAGTAATCGATAATCAGAATTGGCATCTGGTGTTTTATCACTATTGACATACAACAATGCACCACCTTGCAAATGATCAGTTCCTTTTGATTCACTAGCAATATTCCAATTTGATTGGCTATCAACAAATTTTGAAATGTCATCCTTTAGCCATTGTGTTTGGCCTTCTTGACTAATTTTTTCTTCAATTTTCACTTGAATGTTCTGTGCTGCTTTGTTCAAAGCATCTTGACTGTCATCTGAAGTATAAACAGTTTCCGTTTCAGTGGCATCTAAATACTTCATCGCATTCAAATAGTTTACTTGTGTTGCCTTATCTGGCCACCAAGTCATTAACAATGGTCGTAAATCGTCATCCTTTGATGATTCCCAGTTTTGACCGTTGACTAATATGTCCTTAGGCCTGTACCAACTGTCGGCTGTTAGGTACCCGTCAACGTTTGTATAACTATCAGAAGATGTACCAACTGAGGCATTATGCTCCGTATAAGTATTATTTTCACTAGTCAATCCTTCTAAAAATTGATAGTCATTTGTATCAGCTAATGCGCCAGTCTCTTTATCAAAATAAAGTACCTTACCATCAATTACGGTAGCAAAATTCTTTTTTACTTGATCATCATCGTCGTAATAATATGTTTTGCCATCAATCGTTTTCAGATTCTTTGAACTAGCTTCTAATGCTGCAGTAGTATCGGCCGTCTTCGAATTGTTATCAATCGTTTGACTTTTTTGTGCCGATGAACTTACATCTTTATCGCTCGCTGTAGTTGCTGTTTTATCATCCGTTGATGTAGCCGCTGTTGTTGTAGCCTTATCATCCGTTGATGTAGCCGCTGTTGTTGTAGCCTTATCATCTGTTGATGTAGCTGCTGTTGTTGCAGCTTTATCATCTGTTGATGTGTCTGCTGTTGTTGCAGCTTTATCATCTGTTGATGTATCTGCTGTTGTTGCAGCTTTATCATCTGTTGATGTATCTGCTGTTGTTGCAGCTTTATCATCTGTCGATGTAGCTGCTGTTGTTGCAGCTTTATCATCTGTTGATGTATCTGCTGTTGTTGCAGCCTTATCATCTGTTGTGATTGATTTGTCAGACGTAGTCGCATCCAAATTCGATTGATCGACTGCCGTGGCCACTACTACCCCATTGTTTTGTGAAACATCAGCTTGTGCTTGTTGAATAAAACTGGTAACACCAATTATTGAAACACTCCCTGCAATGACTAACATTTTCCCAGATTTATACATCTTTTTCCGGAAAACGCTTGTTGCATTTCTATTTCTCATTTACTTCTTCCCTTCATTCTTTCCCTTTTTGGCACAAATAACTACTATATTCTCTAATCAAAACGGTTATTTGTGCTTGTGAGATCCTAAACATTTATGACTAAGAATGTTTTGTCAACAAATGTTTTTTACAAACGTTAATCATTAAAACTAACTATTTTAATATATAATGAAACAAATATTTAAAATAAATTATGCAGAATTGAATAATTAGAAAATATTAAGGTTATTTTAATATATAATAAGTCACTGCTTTTAAATAAAATATAAAAAATTAAATAATTATAGGTTACTGAGGATATGAATAATAAAAAAGGATCTGTTATCAAAGAAATTAGGAAAATACGAGGAATATCTCAACAACGGTTGGGTGTTTTAATTGGATCACAATCAATGGTGTCTAGAATAGAGAACAATAAGACAGAACCAACTGATCACACCATACTTTTACTGTGTGACGCCCTAAACATTTCATTCGAAGAATATTTTTCGGCCGTTTTTGGAAAAAAAAAAACAACTTAAAAACCCTGACAACTGTTTTAAGTCAATATTATCAAGACAATGATCGTCAAAAATTGGATCAATTAACGCAATTATTACAAAGTGATACAATCAAGAATCCTAGCGACCCATTCATGCGTCATTATTATTTAATGTCGCTGTCTACTTTGTATCACTTAGATTTCCTAGTCGCATCAATCGACGATCAGAATGAATTGATTGATTACTTTTTTAATATTAGTTATTGGCAGTTCTATGACTTATGTTTACTGGCGAATGTAGTTAACATGATACATGTTGAAAGAATTACACCTTACATATCTGACATACTTAAACAGTACGCTACGAATAATATTCCAACGGCATCCGTTGAAACTGTGAGCAAAATATTGATTAACGCTTTGGAAACAAGTATTATACAAAAAAAAGATGACTTTACTAGATACCTATTAGATAAAATTAAAAAATATAAATTTCACACCGATGACTTTAAGTTTCAAACGTGGCTACTATTTTGGACTGGGGTGTTTGAGAATAATAATAACAAAATTAGGCACGCCTATAGTATTGCTACGTACCTACATCAAAATATTACTTTAAAAAATTTTGATAAGTTTTTAACAATTACTCAAACACCAAGTCCTTTTTTTGAAGACACTAAAAAAGACACACCTAAAAGCTAAACTCTTAGATGTATCCTTTATTAACTAATTATTATAACTCTTGTTGGAAATCCATTGGTGTATAAAGTTTCAATAGTTTACTAAACACAAATTGTGCAATGAATCCTGCAATGATGGGAATAACCAACCATGCCAGAACTGCAATCGCTGGATTAATGAAGTGATTCATAACTGTTGAAGGTACAGTAGGATCTTTGACCATTGATTGAATTGGTGATACCAATCCAATATAACCAAATCCAGCTGTTGTTGGTGTTCCTTGGATATTAAACAACGCAACTGGAATACCAGAAATCGCGGCTGCTAACAAGAATGATAGCATTGTCACCGGCTTTGCAAAGACTGATGGCATCATACCTTTCATGGCACCTAATGCAATAGCAACTGTTACACCTGGCTTATTGACTTTCCATGAATTAATCAAAAGCACAATGGTTGTAGCAACAACACCCATGGCAGCCGCACCAGATCCAATTCCTGATAGACTAATTGCCAAAGCAATTCCAACAGTTGAAACTGGTGTAATAATGATAATGGCAAAAGCCATTGCAATTAACATTGCCATAGGTATAGGTGCTAATTTAGTAAATGTTTCAACTAATTGACCAATCCAAGTAGTAACATCCCCGACATAAGGCGCAATCATTTTACCGACCAAACCAACGCCACCACCAACAAGGATAGGACTTAAAATAATAGCAACTGATCCAAATCCTTTTAGGTAGCGGGCAACAAGCCAAGTAACGAAAACCGCAATAGCGGAAACGATCATTGCATTGATCACATCACCAGCACCAGATGCTATATAAACGTTAGCAGGTGCTACAGAGTTGAGGCCAGTCACTGGATTAAGCCACCCCTTGGGTGCGACGGCCCACTTGATTGATCCAGAAGCTACGGCTGTCGCTATCGCAACAACACCAACATCTAAGCTCTTCATTTTGAACTGTAAAGCAACCGCCATACCAATCAAAAATGGAATCAATGATGTGAATAACGTTAAAATAGCACTCAAATTAGCGCCAAATGCCGTAGTACCCAGACCTGAATACTGAATGATGTACTTCATAACAGCTGATGGCAAAACACCAATTAAAATACCTTGCGCTGAACCTGACAAAACCTTAAAAAAGAAATCTTTCAAACGTAAATCAGTTTGACCACTAAACTCAACGGGGGCATTTTCTTTCGCTTTACGTGCATATTCTTCATTACGCAAATCCTGCGATTCTTTGGCAGACCACTTCTCGCCTTCTGCTTTGATAGACATACTATCATTTCCTCTTTTCAATTCATATTTGTGACACATCCCTCACTGCGCCACACTCTCTCCCAAAACTACGATACTATAATCAAAATTGTTTGATTATTCTTTCACAAACCCCTCGGATAAAAAATTCCCAAACACTGAATCTGGGAATTCCATCATATTAATATTCAACAGCAATAGCTGGCTTCTCACCCTTGGCGAAAGCAACTGCTGCATCAAATGATTGGTGAACCATTTCTAGAACAGCTTTAGTTGTATAGAAAGCCGTGTGTGGCGTAACCAATACATTTTCACGTGCAATCAAGTCAGCAATCTTAGCATCTGGGAATTCTTTACCAGACCAATCTTCATTGAACAAGCCAACTTCATTTTCATAAACGTCCATACCGAAGTCTGAAATCTTACCAGAATTCAAACCATCAATAATAGCGTCAATGTCCATCAAATTACCACGCGCAGCGTTCATGATAACCACACCATCCTTCATCTTAGCAATAGCATCTGCATTGATTAGATGATGGTTTTCAGGTACACCAGGAACATACAATGAAATTGCATCAGCTTGTGCATATAATTCGTCTAATGTGTCAACGTACAAACCTTCTGCTTGTAATTCAGCATTTGGGTACTTGTCATAAGCAATAACCTTGGCCCCAAAGCCTTTCAAAATGTTAATAGCAACACGGCCAATATGACCTGTACCAATAACACCAACTGTTTGCATACGCATTTCACGTCCAATTGTTGGTGCCCAACGCAAGTCGTGCTTAGCAATTTTGGCATCCAATGCTTTCGTGCGACGTAGCAAACGAGATAATTGAATCATTGAGTGTTCTGCAATAGCATTTGGTGAATAAACAGGAACATTTGAAATGTTAAAGTTAAATTCACGTGCTGCATCAAAATCAATGTTATCTGTACCAACGTTACGCAATGACAAGTTAGTAACACCAACGTTAGCTAAAGCTGTCAATGTTTCACGTGTATAGTCCAATTGTTGATAAACAACAGCTGAATCTGATCCCTCAGCCAACTTAGCTGTTTCAGGTGTCAATAATTCTTGTGTGTAGTCCACTTCAATCTCTGGGTTAGCCGCTTTCCATTCTTCAAGTGATGGCTTTTCATCATCACGAATGCCGTAAGCAAAAATCTTCATAAGATCCTCCAAAATTTTATTTCATCTATAATTGTACCCTATTTCACGAGCTAACGCACGCGATTAAGCCCATATAATGCATAGATTTCAGAAAAAATTTCACCCCTTACAAATGACAGTCGTTAAGCAAATGTAACCCATTCCATTTTCTTTACTTTAATCACTAATTAAAGCACTTTCTACTAACTATAACAATATGCCTACTAATAAAGTAACCAGCATCCCCATAAAAACGACAACTAAATTTTTAATAGCTAAAATGAATGTCTCTTTTTTGACAGGATGATTCACGAATGCACGTGCATTTTTGATAATAATCGGTAGTAAAATTAATAAAGTATAAGAAGTTGTTGGCAACCAGCCAACTAGTGTCACGAGTATAATTTCAACAAAAGCTAAAATTGCCCAAAAGACATATATTTTTTTCGCATTTTTAATGCCTATGTAGTGAACTAACGTATGTCGATCATTTGCTTGATCCTCATCATAATCAGCAATGTTATTAGCAAACATAATCTCTGCAATAAAAATAGTCAATGGTAAACTGACAATAAACCATTGAAACAGTACATTCCCTGTCGGCACCATGCGTGTGTTTACATATACTTGAGCCACGAAAATAAAATAGCCCATTGTTATTCCAGATACAATTTCACCAAATGGTGTATTTGTGATCGGTTTTGGTCCGGCAGAATAAAAATAACCAATTAAAAAACTAACAATTCCAATAATCCAAGTTATATAATCCGTTCGTAAAGCGACAATAACTCCTGCAAGCACTGCTATCAATGCCAGGCCTTCTGCAACATGCAATACTTGTTTATCAGTAATTGCTTCAACATCATCAGACTCCCTCAAAAAAGAGTTCTCTTTTTGGCGTTTATTATCCTCATAACGATTGAAAGTATTAACGGCTAAATGTACTGCAACCGTCGCAATAATTAACAATAGTGTATTCACCCAATTAACACGAGCATACTGCCACTGGCTATATGCTAAACCAACCAATAGTGGTGCAATACTCGGTACAACAACCCGAATCTCCACCAAGTCTAAAAACTGCTTATATGTCATCATTTTATAAATCCTCTGACATTTATTGTATCAGAAAACAAAAAACGACACCGCATCGTGTCGTTACAATAAATGTTAACTTTTGAATTAGTGTGTACTATCACTTACTTTCATACGGTGTTAAGCGAACTTTTCCGTCGATGTACTCGCCAACGAATATGTCATTAATACTGTCATAACCTTGATTTTGTACAATATCAGTTAACCATGACTCATCACGATCAATGATGTCCAATACATCCATGTTGATTTGCCCATCAAATATAATAGGATATTTCATATTCTCCTCACCGGCTAAGATTACTGTCAGCTGTCCATTTATTTCAAGCACAGCTCTTTTAACTTGAGACAAATCATAGACACTTTGTGATCGCAATTTAAACATTAAATCATTCGCTGATAAGCCAGAAGACAGGACGTTTTTGATGTTCACTTTTCCTCGTTCAATGACAACCTTAGGCTGACCATCAATTAATAGTTTAACGTAACGATTATGTTCTTTTAAAAACTTGAATGTCATTACTAACATTGTCCAAATAATCAATACAATCGTAAATTGAAAAACTGTGATGGTGTCTGAGTAAATAACTGCGCCAATAATACCACCCAAAACATAATTTTGAACCTGATCTAACGCGTTTGTCGGTGCTAAGTTGCCCTTTCCCATAACATTAATCTGAATTATTAAAGCTACCAACCCAATTGCTAGCTTAGTTAATATGGGTAGATAAATACTCATTTGACCACCTTCACTTTCGAGTTAATTAGGTATGCACGTGTCAGGCTATAAGACTGTTGATCAGCACTAATTGTGAGCCGATAGAACTTTTTGTCCATTTTTACTAACATACCATCACTCACTGTTGTCGAATTAAAATATAATTTATCTTTAGAAACACCTTGCGTTTTGGCAAACTTAGTTACAAAAGCAGCCATTTGTGTCTTCTGATCGTCCTGCGATTTAGCTTGCTGATAATCTGTATATCGTGCACCAGCTAGGAATAAAAAAAGCAACAACGCTATAATGCTTAATTCGCGATAGCGAGTTTGCAAACGATTTCTAACTGAAGCCACCGCACCGACTGCCATCAAAACAAAAACAACAACCATTAAATATTTACCAATAGTGTCGTTTATATTTGTTTGTTTTATTAAATAGTCAACGGAATAAAAATTCATCTCAAAATACCTCGTTAATTATCATACCATATCTCTAAAAAGCCATTGAATCGAATTCACAATGCTTGAAGCAACTATCAAAAAGCGATATATTATTTATATTATACTCATATAAATAAAAGGAGCTGCTATCTTGTCAACAGAAATTACAAATCAACAAATTAAAGATTTTCGTACAGCAACAGACGATAAACACAACAACATTATTCGTCGAGCTGTTACCAAAAATGGTATTCACAGCGCGAGTTTTGACCAAGAGATTGCAAATATTAACACACCAATATTCTCAATTGATCTAGACACTGGAAAAGTTGCTAACCAAAAGCAATCGGGGCGTTGCTGGATGTTTGCCGCCTTAAACACGATGCGCCATGATATTAAAGATAGGTTTCACATTAGTGATGAATTTCAACTTTCCCAAAGCTACACGTTGTTCTGGGACAAGTTTGAAAAAGCCAATTATTTTTATGAAAATGTTCTCAAAACGGCAACTGAGCCTCTTGACTCACGTCGCGTTGCCTTCTTATTGACTACGCCTCAACAAGACGGTGGACAGTGGGACATGATTGTCTCTATCATTGAAAAATACGGTCTGGTGCCACAAAGCATTTATCCTGAATCAAAAGCTTCTTCTGCCACTACAGAACTCAACAACACGCTCAATACGCTTCTAAGACACGATGCAACTGTCCTGCGTGGGCTAGTGGCCCAGCAAGCCTCAAAAGACAAGATCTCTAATGCACGCAATGAAATGTTAGCTAACGTCTACCGCTTGTTGTCACTAACTTTGGGTGAGCCACCTGTTCAATTCGACTTTGAATACCGAGATGAGCTGCACAACTTCCACGTTGAACGTCAATTAACACCACAGGATTATTACCAAAAATTTGTTAGTTGGGACTTAGATGAGTATATTTCTGTCATTAACGCACCAACTGCTGACAAACCATTTGATGCCACTTATAATGTTAACATGTTGGGTAATGTTGTTGGTGGGCGTGACGTCAAACACCTTAATGTGGATATCAACAAAATGAAAGCATTCGCCATTTCACAACTCAAAGATGGTCAAAGTGTCTGGTTTGGTGTAGATATGGGTCCTCAAGTTGATCGAGAGAGTGGTCTCATGGCCAGCGGTATTTTTGCTTCCGATGATTTATTTAACGTTGACTCAACGATGACCAAAGCACAGCGTCTTGACTACGGCGAAAGTCTAATGACACACGCAATGGTCTTGACAGGTGTAGATTTAGATGAAAATGACCAACCAACAAAGTGGAAAGTCGAGAATTCTTGGGGCGAGAAAGTTGGTAAGAAAGGCTACTTCACAATGTCAGACGATTGGATGAGCGAATATGCTTATCAAATTGTTGTCAAGAAGGAATATCTAAGCTCAGAACTAGTCAATATTTATGATAATTCAAAGCCAACATTGTTGTCTCCATGGGATCCAATGGGTGCATTAGCTTAGAAAAAGATGAGGCGTCAATTTAAATATGACTCTAAAAGAACAGCTTCTTCAGATTAAACAAAATAGCCCTTCGATTATTTCTAACAAACTACTTTTTGAAATGGTTGAAAACATTGGCTCGTTAGATTCTGAATTACGAGACACACTCATCTACAGTCTCTTTTCTGACTGGACTACAACTGGGAAGTTATCAGTAAATCAAGAACAAAAGGTGTCGAGTTTCTTGCTTGATAACAGTTATCTATTACAAAATATCGATAATAAAAACGATAAACTAAGTATCTTTACTCGTAGCTTTGCAGCACTTTTTCTAGCCTCACTATCATACCGTCATAATAATCATTCATTTTTATCTCAAAGTCAACAACGTCAGATTATTGAACAAAGTATTGATTATATTCAGAACGAACATGATTTTCGTGGTCTAACAAATGATGGTTGGGCTCATGGCATTGCCCATATTGCAGATTTGCTCGATGAAGTTGTTGATTTCACTACTTTTACACACAATGACAGCATCCTTGTCATTAACGCCATCAAAAATATTTTACACAATTCATTTCTATTCACAGCTGATGAACCTGGTCGAATGGTCGTTCCAGTTCTGCATTTGATTAATAAAAATATAATATCCGATGATGAGCTTAATAATTGGATTACTTTGCTTAATGACCTCAAAGTTGATAACTTCAATGCTTATAGTAATGTTTCACTTTTCATGATCAAGTTACAAGCACATTTATTAATAGCGTACCCAGATTCGAATAAATTAGTTTCGTTAGTCAATTGCACAATTAAACAAAATTACCAGCGTTTCAAATATATATAACCAAATTCTTTAAAAAATAAGGAATACAAAAAGACCAATCTATTACAAGATCGGTCTTTTAATTTTACTAATAATATTACATCATACCTGGCATACCACCTTGTGGCATAGCGGCTGGTGCATCATCTTTTGGCTCTTCAGCAACGACAGCTTCTGTTGTCAACAACAATGCTGAAACAGAGGCGGCATTTTGCAATGCTGAACGTGTTACCTTAGTAGGGTCCACAATACCAGCGGCAATCATGTCTACCCACTCATCAGTAGCAGCGTTGTAACCAAATCCTTCTTTTTGTTCCTTCAACTTGTTAACAATCACTGATCCTTCTAAGCCAGCATTTTCAGCGATTTGACGAACAGGTGATTCCAATGCTTTAATAACAGTATTGATACCAGTTTGAACGTCGCCTTCTTCTGACAAAGCTGAAACAGCAGCAATAACATTCACCAAGGCTGTACCACCACCGGCAACGAAACCTTCTTCGACAGCAGCACGCGTTGCATTCAAAGCATCTTCAATGCGGTACTTACGTTCTTTCAATTCAGTTTCTGTGGCTGCACCAACGTTAATAACAGCGACACCACCAGCCAACTTTGCAAGACGTTCTTGCAACTTTTCACGATCAAAATCAGAAGTTGTTTCAGCAATTTGTTGCTTGATTGTGTCAACACGAGATGCGACAGCACCCTTATCACCTGAACCTTCAACAATTGTTGTGTTATCCTTTGTGATGTTAATCTTTGAAGCTTGACCAAGTTGATCAATTGTAACATCCTTCAAATTCAAACCAAGATCTTCAGTAATTACTGTACCGCCAGTTAAGATAGCGATATCTTCCAATTGTGCCTTACGACGATCACCAAATCCTGGTGCCTTAACCGCAACAACATTGAATGTACCACGCATCTTGTTCAAAACTAATGTTGGCAAGGCTTCACCGGTAATATCATCAGCAATGATCAACAAAGCACGTCCTTGTTCAACAACACTTTGCAATACTGGCAAAATATCTTGAATGTTACCAATCTTCTTATCAGTAATCAAGATGTATGGATTATCTAGGTTAGCTTCCATTTTGTCATTGTCAGTCACCATGTATTGTGACATGTAACCACGATCGAATTGCATACCCTCAACAACATCAAGTGTTGTTTCGATACCCTTTGATTCTTCAATGGTGATCACACCGTCATTACCAACTTTATCCATTGCTTCAGCAATCAATTCACCAACTTCTTCATTGGCGGCTGAAATTGATGCAATTTGAGCAATTTCATCTTTAGTATTAACTGTGTGTGACATTTCATGCAGCTTTGCAACGGCTGCTGCAGTTGCTTTTTCAATGCCTGTTCGAATCCCAACTGGGTTGGCACCAGCAGTCACGTTCTTCAAACCTTCACCGACAATTGCTTGAGTCAAAACAGTAGCGGTTGTTGTACCATCACCTGCGATATCATTTGTCTTTGAAGCAACTTCAGCGACAAGCTTAGCGCCCATATTTTCAAAATGGTCTTCTAGTTCAATTGCTTTAGCAATTGTTACACCATCATTGGTAATGGTTGGTGCACCATATGATTGTTCCAAAACAACATTACGACCCTTTGGTCCAATAGTCGTTTTAACTGTATCAGCTAACTTGTCAACACCGGCCTTCATCTTTGCACGTGCATCTTCTGAAAACTTTAATTCTTTAGCCATGATTTAAATATCTCCTTTGATTTGATAATTATTCGACAACTGCAACTATGTCTTTTTCGTGCAATGCTAAGTAATCTTGCCCTTCAAATGACACTTCTTGTCCTGCATACTTATCAAACAAGACTTCATCACCGACTTTAACTGTCAAATCACGGACTGTGCCATCATTTAAGACATAACCCGTACCCGCAGCTACAACTTTACCAGTAACAGGCTTGTCCTTGGCATTACTTGCCAAAACAATCCCACCGACAGTTTCTTCTGCAGCTTCCGTTACTTCAATAATCACACGATCACCCAATGGCTTCAACATGGATTCATACCTCCGAGATTTTCTTTTTTAGCACTCTTTAAACATGAGTGCTAATTACAATTTTAAGTATAACACTATCATCAAAAATGTCAACAAAAAAGACGTGATCTAGTTGTCACGTCATCAAAGAAAAGTCCCTCCATGCGCCTCAGAAATATCATAAGCGATCGTAAAAGCCTCCGGATCAACTTGATGAATGCCACGCAAAAAATGATTATACTCATGATTATCAAGGACCACCATCAACATTTCACGTCCATCACCCATATAACCGCCACGAACATCCATAATTGTGAAGCCCTTGTCACCATCGAGCAAATATTTTTTCAAATCATCAATGCGATCATTTGTTGTAATGTAGACCATTTTACGACGATCCAAACCAGTTTCGATATAGTTCATCACAACCGCAGTAATAACTAATGAAAAAAGCGCCAAAATCAGTGCTTCTAACCCTTGCGTTACCAAGTTCCCTAACGAAACAACTGTATCAATTGCCAGCAGAGATAAAGCTGGTGAAATGCGAAAATACTTCTTAAAAATCATCGGAGGCACTGCAGTTCCACCACTAGAAGCATCAATTCGATAAAGCAATGCTACACCAACAGCAAAAATACTACCACCAACAAGCACCGCAAAGGTTCGATCTTGTAAAACTTGAAAACTTGGTGTAACTTTCAATAACACCGGCAAAACAATACTGCCAAAAGCAATTCGCGCTGTGGTACCACGATCCAAAAAAACAGCTGCCAAAACAATCATAATCAAATTGACGATCAACACAGTAGCTGCTCGATCAAAACCCACCAATTCGTTAATTAAAATAGCCAATCCAGTTGCGCCACCAGCAGCAACTTTTGCCGGTGCATAAAAAAAGTTAATGCTGATTGCTACGATTTCGAGTGCCATTACAATAACAATATAACGTAGTGCTTGATAGTTTTTAAGTATTTTCATTTAATATCCTCATTGTTTGTGGCATTCATTTATTTGCGTTTGAATCGTGACCGAATAGTATCCCATAAGGATGCAGTTCGTAATATTTTGTCGTTTCCTAGATGCTCACGCATCACTTTAAGTAAACTGCCCGACGACTTAGCAGAAAAATCTAAATCAATTTTATCTGTTTTAATTTTAAATCGGCGACTAACTCGATTCCCTGTGACGTGTACGTAGACAGCGCTTATGTTTTTCCAAGGAATTTGAATATAATCTTCAACATTATTATCATTAAAGAACTCGAACGCCTGATCTCCTACTAAAATCTTACCATACTTCGCCCCAATACCTAGATAAGAAATGCCTTGCGTTGTATATTCTGCTTTTGCGTTTAAAGACTGTACCATGAATATGTTCCCCTATTATTTTCTATGTACCATTAAAAGTGCTTGCCAGATTGACAAGCACTTTTAACATGAATGCTATTACATTATGTTTAAGGCATGCATTACGATACCAAAGATAAAGATACCAATAATCATAACGATTGGTGATACTTTTTTCTTCAACAACCACATTGCCAAGAATGTCAGTAAGAGTCCCATCAACCCAGGAATCAAACTGTCTAAGTTACTCTGTAACGTATTAGGGGCTAACTTTGTCAATGATAATCCGGAAGCTTGCTCACCTAAGATCTTCTGCAACTGTGCGCCGGTAACATTCCCATTCGGGAAATTAATGTAGGCACCCTTTGCCAACTTCTTTGCTGGCAGTTCAAGAATAAATTTGATCGATACCCAGCGCTCAACCAAGACAGCCAAGATGAACATACCAAGTATTGAAGCACCCTTTGTAATGTCCTTCAATAACCCACCAGACAAATCTTGCGTAATGGCACTTCCAGCTTTATAACCAAATTCTTGTGTATACCACAAGAATGCCATACGAATAATGTTCCAAAGAACAAAGAATAAAATTGGTCCCAGAATATTACCACTAATTGCCAATGATGCACCCAGTGCACCCAGAATTGGTCGAATTGTGAACCAAAAGACCGGATCACCAATACCTGCCAAAGGACCCATCATACCAATCTTAACACCCTGAATAGCAGTATCATCAATTGGCGCACCATTGGCACGTTCTTCTTCCAAAGCTAATGTCACACCAAGAATAGGTGAAGCAACATAAGGATGCGTATTGAAGAATTCCAAATGGCGCTGCAAGGCTAGCGCACGATCTTCTTTTGACTTATACAATTTTTTGATCGCAGGAATCATGGAATAAGCCCATCCAACGTTTTGCATACGTTCGTAGTTCCAAGAACCTTGGAGGAATTGTGAACGCCATGCAACTGACATACGATCTCTTTTAGTTAATTCAATTTTTCTTTCAGCCATCATCTTGCCCCTTTCTAGTACTTGTTCAAAATGTCGCCGACTGGATCACTACCACCGCCGCTATTTGAACCGTTACTGTTACCACCCATTTTTGACAAGTTGATGTAGATCAAAGCAAGTGCAACACCAATTGCTCCTAACGCGATCAACGTTAGTTCACTAACAGCTGCTAACGCAAAACCAATAGCGAAGAATGGCCATACTTCACGAGTTGCCATCATGTTAATAACTAATGCATAACCAACGGCGACAACCATACCACCACCTATAGCCATGCCACCAGTTAACCATTCTGGCATAGATGTCAAAGCTGCTCTCACTGCCGCAGCAGGTACAGCAATTAAAATAGCAGCAGGTACAGCTATACGTAGACCTTGTAGTACAAGTGCAAATAGATGCAAGCGTTCAATAGTACCAATTTTTCCTTCTTTAGCAGCAGCATCAGCTCCGTGAGTCAATCCAACCGCAACAGTACGAACAAGCATTGTCAGGAACAAACCAGCAACAGCCAAAGGAATAGCTGAAGCTACGGCTACTGAGATTCCTGTACTAGAGAAATCGCCACCTTTAACCATAATGATTGAGGAAGCTACTGAGGCCAAGGCCACATCAGGGGCAACAGCCGCACCAATATTAGCCCAACCTAAGGCGATCATTTGCAATGTACCACCTAAAATTATACCCGCTGTCAGATGACCAGTTACTAAACCAATTAGCGTGGCTGAAACTAGCGGTTGATGAATTTGAAATTCATCCAGAATACCTTCCATACCTGCAAAGAAGGCAATGATTACGACTAAAACTATCGCAATAACAGACATATTAGACACCTTTCTTAATTAAACATTTTACATGTCAAATTATTTAACATTTGCTTTCTTGATTAAATCAAACAAGTTAGCCTTACTATCATTAGGCACTTTTCGAACATCAAATTCAACGCCTAAGTCGCGTAACTTTTCAAAAGCGGCAACATCATTTTTATCCATAGACAAAACTTTGTTGACCATTGTTTTTCCTTCTGAATGTGCCATTGAACCAACATTCAATGACTTAATCGGTACGCCACCTTCTACAGCAGTTAACACATCTTCAACCGTTTCAAACAGCAGGAATGCGTCAACACCACCAAAGCGATCGTCCTTAGCCACCTCAATCATTTTACTGATTGGTACAATATTTGCGCGCACATTGTTAGGCGCAGCTTGTTGGATCAAGCTCTTACGCAGCTCATCCTTGGCCACCGCATCTGAAACAACAATAATACGATTTGCTTTTGAATCAGGTGTCCAAGCCGTGGCCACTTGCCCATGAAGTAAACGTGTGTCCAAACGGGCTAACTTAATATTGATGTGTCCTTCCTTTAAGCCAACAATTTTTTCGGAGGTTTTAGCTTCCGTTTCTTCTTTGGCTTCTGGAACTGACTTCACACCATCCTTAGCAACAGGAACCAAATACGTAGCCAATCCAGCGGCTGTATCTTGGCTCAAACGGCCAGCATAGGCTTCAATTAACATTGGTAAATTCAACCCTGCAATGATAGCCATTTTTTCTGGATTTTGCTTCTGAATTAAACTAGCGCGGTTAAATGGTGATCCTCCCCACAAATCAACTAAAAATAGGATTTGATCATCATTATTAAACTTCGCCAATGCCTCCTGGTAATGCTTATCTAAATCGTCTGGCCCTTCGTTAGGCAAAAATGTAACAACTTCAACATTTTCTTGTTCACCGAAAATCATTGAACCTGACATCAGTATGCCTTTAGCAAAGTCTCCATGACTGGCAATAATTAGATTAACCATCCGGTTATCTCCTTCTCATTAAAATACTTACTATATGATTATAACGGAACAAAACAGTTTTGTAAACGCTTTCAAGTAAGTTTTTTGTTACCGTTTACATATTTAATTATAATCCTAGTTTACCAAAAAGTACAAGCTTTCACTTTTTCTTACATACCTTGTATTTTCTTTTCATAAAATAGTTTTTCAAAAGGTAAATTGTGATGAAAACTAATGAAATAATAACTTACAATCTAGCGACATTTTCTAAATTCATCTCACAAATACGTCTTTATTTGTTGTTGTAGGTGTGACAAAACTGCGTATGAGTGTCATATCACCATTTAATCGGTAGTTTTTTGCATCACTCAAAACTATAAAACTATCACCTTTTTTGATTTGATCGGCATCAATAAAACCG
This sequence comes from Leuconostoc sp. XM4, assembly GCF_055698815.1. Classification (NCBI taxonomy): domain Bacteria; kingdom Bacillati; phylum Bacillota; class Bacilli; order Lactobacillales; family Lactobacillaceae; genus Leuconostoc; species Leuconostoc sp. XM4. Next base: position 1,735,404 of record NZ_CP134507.1, read on the forward strand.
GACCCTTCGATCACCGTAAACAGTTCATAATGGTGAGTTAGTTCAAACAATGATGGACCGCGAACCAACAACTTATCTATGGTAAATTTTGTTGCTACTACTAAACGTTCAATGACAGTTTGGTCAACAATCGTGGTATCTTGAATTAAGGTAGGATCTACATGAGGTACAGTAGTGACTGCTAAGGCCTCTTCAATTTGAAGCGGACGCTTTTCTTTTGTGGCGGCATCAATTCGATCAAAGTCGTAGAATCGATAAGTTGTATCAGAACTCTGTTGTATCTCAAGAGCAATAATACCAGCCCCTAAAGCGTGAAATGTACCAGAAGCGACATAAAAGAAATCTCCCTTCTGCACTGGAATTGTGCGTAATAACTTGTCCCATTCTTTTTGATCAACCATCTTTTTAAGTTCATCTCGTGTTTTCGCATGATGACCATAATATATTTTAGAACCTGGCTTTGCATCTAAAATATACCAACTTTCTGTTTTGCCAAATTTTTCGTGAGACTGTTTATCATTCGGATGAACCTGAATTGATAGATTTTCATGGGCATCCAAAATTTTCACTAATAGTGGAAATGCTTCATCACGTCCATGACCACCAAACAATTCTGGATGATCTTGCCAAACTCGACTCAATCCTTGACCTGCTAATTTCCCGTTAATTACAGTAGATTGTCCATTGCTATGGGCAGCAATTGTCCAAGCCTCCCCAGTGTGATCACTCGGGATTTTATAATTAAAGTCTTCCAAGGCGTTTCCACCCCACATCTTTTCATGTAACTCTGCTTGTAAATGTAATATTGTCATAATGTAATCGCTTTCATTTTTATTCAAAAAAATTTTATTTTAGGTTAAATCCTTTATCTTTAGCATACTGCGTCAATAATGGTGTTGTTTTTCGTTCACGAGTTAACATTCGGGCATTGTTTTCTGTCCAAGAACGTTCAATACCTCGATTCGCATAGTATTCAACCATCACTTTATTATACGCGGAAACTGCCTCTTCTAGCTGTACTTGATTATAGCGATCTTTCATCAAAAATCCGCTTTCACCAAGTTTTGGCTTAATACCAGGATTATCCGCCGGATGACCAATTGAAAAGCCCATCACTGCTTTCACATAGCGTGGCAAGTTGAGATGCTCTTCGTAAATTTCAAAGGCCCCTAATGCACCAGCCATGGTCACACTACCTAATCCCAGCGATTCAGCAGCGACTTGAGCCCGTCCAAGAGCAATGCCGGCACTCACAATACCACCTTCAAGTAATGCATAGCTCTGTATGTTCTCTTCTGCCTGGCGGCGCTGCTCATTGTTTAAGCCTATTAAATCTTTATTGTAGTCAACTGTTACAACAAAGTATCTTGCCGCAGTTTCAATATATTTCATGCCTACCTTAGTGGTAATATCAGCTTTTATATCTTGTGATGTAATTTCTATAAAAGTTACTGGTTGGTAATTATTCATATTAGGCCCAGCAGTTGCCGCACGAATAATTTCTGAAACCTGTTGATCAGAGACCATTTCATCTGTAAAGGAACGTATGGACATATGTTGATTAAGCACATCTAAGGTTGGGTTAGACATAGTAAAATCCTTTCATGAAACCAAATAATATTCATAACTAGATAGTACCATAAAATTATGATAAAATAATAAAATATTAATTGGAGAAATTTATGCAATTCGGGAAGTTTCGATTAGGATTACGTACATTAAAGACTGCTCTAGCCGTTATGCTAATCATCACGTCATTTTATTTTTTTAATCGTCCGCCTTTTGTTGCGTGTTTAGCGGCAGTTTTTGCACTGCGAGAAAGTTGGGATAAAACGCTCAACTTTGCCAAAGTGCGGTTGATTTCTAACACAGTCGGTGGTGCTTTTGCGCTATTTTATTTCATTGTTCACCAACAAACACATCAAGCTGCCTGGGTTTCCATGATTCTTTTACCTCTACTTGTTATTGTTGTAATTGTTTTATTAGATGGCTTCAACTACAATAGTGGTGTTATTGGGGCAATGGCTGCCCTATTAATGATTTCATTAAACATTCCAGCTGGTGCAACCATAGTTTATGTCATTGATCGTATCATTGATACTTTCATCGGCGTGGTCATAGCAATCGCGATTAACCGATTCTGGTCACCAAAAAAAGCGACGTGAGCCGCTTTTTTAAATACCTAAATATTGCTCAATTGTCTTCAAAACGCCATCGTTTGTGTTCACATCGACGGCTTTTTTAGTTACTCTTTGTTGCATAAACGGCTCCGCATTAGGCATCACGAACCCATTTTCGTATTTAGTCAGCATCTCTAAATCATTGCCATTATCGCCAAACACCATTACTTCACTATCTAAAACATTGTAGTAATCTTGCAAAACTTGTAGTCCGGCTGCCTTATCCACACCTTTTCCTAAAACATCAACAGAGCCAAATCCTGACCCAGTTGCATGCAATTCATTGCCAAAAATATTTCTCAGCGCAGACACATGTTGATGCACTTCATTATTTGGCCACACAAAAGTAATACCCAAAATGTGATCATCAACTTGCATTAATTTTTCAACTTGCTTGACGTTGGGATAAAATTGAAAAACCATTTCCGCGACTTGACCTGTCGCATGGTTAGACACATATGTTCCTTTATCACCTGTCATGATAATAATGTTTTCCGCTGACTCCGGATTTTTAGCATTCCAGTCAATGACCTTTTCTAATTGATTAGCTGACAAATGTACTGAATACAATTGTTGTTCAAATGTTGATACAACTGCACCATTGGAACCAACAAAATCCATTTCAAAGCCATTATTAATTGTTGGGGCAAACAATTGTTGTAGATTTTTAACTTGACGCCCTGAAGCCGCAACAAAACGCATATCGCGTGTCTCCATAACTGATAAAACGCGTTCAAATCTAGCTTGACTATATTCATCATTTGCCGTTAAAAACGTGCCATCCATGTCCGACGCAATTAATTTAATTGACATTACTTGTCTCCTACTCGTAAATACTATCTTTCAATTGTACCAAAAAAGCGCCGTTAAGCGCTAATTTCATTCAAATTGTTTAAGATATTCTTGATAACCAGATTCATCAATTACCCAATCTAGTTCACCAATGTACTCAGCATGGGGATCATGGTAAGCAAATTCATGCTTAAATTTGTATAATCCATCTGAATTATCAAATTCACCAATGCCACCAAAATCGTACTCAACTTTGCCTAATTCAAGTCCCCATTTGAGCATTTCGTATTGGATAGCAGCAGGCGCATTATGCTTTCCAAATTCACGATATGAACCAGCGTACATGTACCAAATCTCATCGCCATAAGAGAATCCAAGGCCACTGGCAATAACTTGATCTTCATAATGCGCTAGATAAACACGGAATAATCCCGTACCAGCCCATAATTTTTGCATTCGTAAGAAATAGTCAATTGGTCGATGGGTAATGCCATGGCTCTTCGCCATCGACACATATGTATCAAACAATGCGCGAATGTCTTCTTCACTATCACCACTTGTAACAGTAACCCCGTCACGAAAAGCACGACGAATATCATTTCTGACTTTCGGCTTAAAATGAAGCATTAACTCATCTTCATTTGTAATGGGCTTAGCCCCTTCACCGCGACCATCATAGTACAAAACAACATTCTTACGTGGTTGAATGTTCCCATGCATATGCTTAACTTGTTTATTTCTTGTTTTAAATCCAGCATCAAGATACTTTTGATTTAATGCATCAGAATATGACACCTCAGGATCCATACGTACCAAAAATACATTATCTGGCAAAGCCGTCAATGCTTCATTAATCATTGACTTAATCAAGTCAATGTCCTCAACATCAGCTACTGGCCCTCGGCCAACATAAGCTAATAGTTTTCCTGGTACTGCTTCGACGGTTAAAATAGACATAGCGGCATCAATTTTTCCGTCAGTTTCGTGGTAAACATAAATGTGTCCCCAGTTAGATTTCAACTCTCCCCACAATGGATCTTGTGTTACTTGTCCACGGGGATTTTCACGAACGAATTGCTGATAATCAGTTACTTTTTTGGAATCATCTAAATTTAAAATAGTCATGTGAAATTATAGTCCTGTCGTAATTGAGCCGTAGTTTTCGATGAAATAAACTAACGTCTGTAATTCATTTGTTAAGTCAACGTTTTGCACACGAACACCAGTTGGAACAGTCACACGTACTGGTGTAAAGTTCAAAATACCTTTGACACCCGTTTCGACTAACTGGTTGGTAATTTCTTGTGCAACACCTTGTGGAACCGTTAGAATGGCAATATTGATACGTTGTGCTGTTATTTGCTCTTGTAACTCTTCCATTGAATAAATTGGTACACCTGACAAAATTGTGCCTGTACGCTTTTCGTCTGCATCAAATGCTGCTGCAATACGCATATTTGATGATTGATGGAAATTAAAGTTTAATAAAGCTTGTCCAAGATTACCAGCACCGATTAAAGCCACATTAATTAAGCTGTCTTGGTCCAATACATTGGCGAAAAAATCTAAAAGCGCTTTGACATCATAACCGTAGCCACGCTTACCTAGCGCACCAAAATATGAAAAATCTCGACGAATTGTTGCCGCATCGAACTTAATAGCTTCACTCAACTCTGAGGAAGAAATTCGTTCCTTGCCAGCATCATGTAAAAATGTTAGATAACGAAAATATATAGGTAGCCGCTTAGCAGTTGCACGCGGTATTTTAGGTTGTTGAGTCATAATTATCTCCATTAATTAAACTTGTGAACTTTTGCATAACTAGTATACCATATATAAAAAAGGTTTTACCAAAAGATAGTGATGTTTTCACAATGATGTCAGGATTGTAACAATTCAAAATCCAATCCCGGATCCGTGTTTAAATCTAAATCAGCAAAAATATTTTTCTTGTAATTCCAATAACCCGCAGCACCAATCATTGCTGCATTATCCCCTGTATACTGCATCGGAACAGGGATAAATTCTGTCTTTGGAAAATCGTTTAATAGCATAGTCAATTCTTCACGTAATTGAGAATTTGCGGCGACACCACCAGCTAATACAAAACTTTTAACAGGAAAATTTTCTAATGCTCGTTTTGTCCGACCAATTAATGCATCAACAACAGCATTTTGAAAGCTAGTCGCCAAATCATTCTGATTGATTGTTTCCTCTTTTTGATTGGCGTGATGTACATAATTAATTACCGCACTCTTCAAACCAGAAAAACTAAAATCATAGTTATCTTCATGTGCCATGGCAGTTGGAAATTTAATGGTTGGTTGGCCTCTATGAGCCATCTCATCAATTGTCTTCCCAGCAGGATACGGCAAATTTAATAGCCGCCCAACTTTATCAAAGCTTTCCCCAGCTGCATCATCACGTGTTTCGCCAATGACTTCAAATTGGTTTTCTTCACGCATCAATACAAGTTCAGTATGTCCACCAGAAACCATTAATGCCATCGCTGGATATTTAATTGGCTTGTTAAAATTTGCCGCCGCAATATGACCTGCTAAGTGATTAACTGGAATAACTGGCAAACCATGCGCCAGAGCAAATGTTTTCGCCCCCATTAAACCAACTAATAAAGAGCCGACTAGTCCCGGCCCATATGTCACAGCAACCGCATCAAGCGCTTTGGGTTCTACATGAGCCGTGTTTAAAGCATCATTTAGTACCCGAGTAATCCATTCAATATGATGTCTACTGGCCACTTCAGGAACAATACCACCAAAGCGTTGATGTGAATTAATTTGGGTAGCCACACTGTTGCTTAGCACAATGTGACCGTCTTCAACAATGGCGACACTTGTTTCATCCGCACTTGATTCAAAGGAAATTATTTTAGTCAATTTTTTTCTCCATCATAATTGCATCATCACCATTTCTATAATATTTTTCACGACGATAATACTCTGTAAATCCCAGCTTTCTATATAATGCTTGGGCGCCACCATTTTGTGCAGATACTTCAAGCAAAAATCGAGTAACTTGCTTCATATTAAAAATATGTTTAAAAATGTTCTGTGCCACACCTTGTTTTTGATAATCAGGATGTACTGCAACACTAACAATTTCAGCTTCATCAAGTATTGTTGTGACACCAACAAAGCCACCATCCCCGATAAAATAAGCTGTCCTGGGACTAGCTAAATCATGTTCAAAAACGCTTTTGGGCCAAGGGGATGATCCAAAAGCAGCATCGGCTATATGCCATATCAAGTCAATATCTTCAGTTGTTGCTCGTCGAATCATCAAAGTGTAATGCCATTGATACCGCATCTTCGCGATTATCGAGGTAATATCCTTTCTTAATACCTGTTTGCTTATAGCCCAGTCGTTCATACAATGCCAGTGCGCCCAGGTTGGACACTCTGGCCTCCAGAGTCATTGATGACACACCTGTTTTTTTAGTAAACAATTTTAACTCTTGCATGAGTATCGTGCCTAAGCCGCTATTTTGCCATACCGGTAGGACAGCTATATTAGTAATGTGCATGTCATGAATGTCAGTGCGCAAAGCAGCACCAGCAAAACCAACAATTTGACCACGCCGTTCAATGACTAAATACAGTCGGACATGCGGACGTGACAGTTCACTCACAAAATCACGTAAAAGCCATGGTGCTGAACCATTATAAACTGCTTCTTCAATTTTTATTAGCATATCGATGTCTGACATCGTAGCTCGCCTTAATAAAAATGTTGTCCCTTGGACATCAACGACTTTTTCGGTATATTTTGGCAAACTATTTAATAAATGCTTTGATTTTCTAAATTTCAAAAACATAGTTTTCTGGTTTATCCTCACCAGGATGAGCAGCAATCCAGTTCAGCTCTGCTTGCGTTTTGCGTAGATAATTTGGATTAAAATCCTGAATATTCTCTGTAGGTGTTTCTTGCAATCCAAGTGTTACAAGACCCACCCCATCCGGTAAACTCTCTTCTGGTGACAAAATTTTTGCGCGCTCACCAAAAAGCGTTTGCATTTCATCGCTAAATTCTGAGGTGTCACCCAGAAAAGTAATTGGTTCGTCCTTTGCTTCCAAAAAAGCAAATAAATTTGTAATTGGCTGATGAGATTCAGTAAATATACTCACACCATTTTGATATACACCAGCAAAAACGTTTCTATTGCGGGCGTTAAATAATGGTACCACTAGCCCGTCAGCTTTAACTTGTTCCGCTAAAATTGCTAAGCTAGATACACCACATAATTCAGCACCCAAGGTATCGGCTAAAACTTTTGCCACTGTGACACCAATTCTTAATCCCGTAAACGATCCTGGCCCTTGAGCCACAACAACACGATCAATATCTTGTAGTGTCCAATTTTCAGCAGCCACAATATCTCGAATGGCTGGTAGCAACTGAATGGAATGGTTACGTGCTACATTGGTAGTGAAAACGTTTTTTACGCTATTATGTTCTGCCAAACTCACTGTTAGTGGTTGGTTACTTGTATCAAATGCTAAAATCTTCATAAGTTTAATTTTATCACAAATAATAAAACTTGAATGAGAATTGTTATATTTATTCGTAATCATAAAAACCGTTATAGAGCACAAAAAAAAACGCCAATGGCGCTTTTTCTAAATATTACTTTGTTGCTTCCTTAACTAACTCAATCACTTCGTCATTCGTTTCAACGTCCAATGCTTTTTCAGCCAACACTTTCATGTCAGCTGTATTGAGCTTTTTCATCAAGGAACGAGTTTGCAAAACAGATGGTGCACTCATTGAAAACTCATCTAATCCCATACCCACTAATAGTGGTACTGCCACAGGATCACCAGCCATCTCACCACACATTGCGACAAACTTGCCCTCTTTGTGTGCAGCTGAAATCACAGTATTAATTAATCGTAAGATAGACGGATTATATGGTTGATACAAATACGCCACACGATCATTTCCACGATCCGCAGCCATTGTATAGGCAATCAAATCATTCGTACCAATGGAGAAGAAATCAACTTCTTTGGCAAATTTATCGGCTAAAATTGCTGCAGCTGGAATTTCTATCATAATGCCCAACTTAACTTCACCCGTAGCCACACCCGCTTTTTCAAGCTTTTCACGTTCTTCAAGGTAAATTTTTTTAGCAGCACGGAATTCGCTTAATGTTGCAATCATTGGGAACATAATCCATAAGTTGCCAAACGCAGATGCCCGTATCAATGCACGTAATTGCGTGCGAAAAATATCAGTCTGATCCAATGAAATACGAATGGCACGATAACCTAAGAACGGATTCTCTTCTTCAGGTAATTTCCAATAATCAAGATGCTTATCGCCACCAATGTCCATCGTACGAACTGTAACGGGCTTGTCACCCATTTGTTCGACAACAGATTTGTAAGCCTCAAACTGTTCATCTTCGGTTGGTAAATGATCAGATTCCATATACAAGAATTCTGTTCGATACAAACCAACGCCTTCAGAACCATTGTCTAAAACAGCTTGCATATCTTTTGGTGCGCCAATGTTAGCACCAACGATAAATTCTTTACCATCAGCAGACACTGATTTCTCATCTTTTAACTTAGCCCATTCCGCACGTTGTGCGAAATAATCGGCTGCCTTTTTTTGATAAGTAGCAAGTGTATCGGCATCAGGATTAACAATTACATCACCTGTCAAGCCATCAACAATGACCAAATCACCACTAGAAACTTCAACTGTTGCTTTTTCAGAACCAACCACCGCTGGAATTTCCAACGTACGTGCCATAATTGATGCATGAGCTGTTCGACCACCAAGGTCAGTTAGAATACCTTTTACGAACTGACGATCTAGTTGCGCTGTATCAGAAGGAGTTAAATCCTTTGATACAAGAACTACTTCTTCATCAATTAGTGCTGGATTAGGCAAAGAAATGTTCAATAAATGTGACAAAATGCGCTTCGTTACGTCGCGAATATCTGCTGCACGTTCTTGCATATATTCATTATCCGTCATCGCATCAAACATACTGATGTACATATCTGTGACTTCTTTGACAGCTTGTTCAGCGTTAACTTTGTCATCTTCTATTTTTTGTTTAATTGCACCAGACATTTCTGGATCAGCCAAAACCATTAGGTGTGCTTCGAATACTTCAGCCTCTGCAGCACCTAAACTTTCGGTTGCCTTTGCCTTTATCAATTTAACATCATCACTAGAAGCCTTCAAAGCATCGTCGACACGTGCTTGTTCAGCCGCCACATTTGTTACTGTTGTCTTCTCAAAAGACAAATCTGGATCAACTAACAAGTAGGCTTTAGCAATTGCTACGCCGTTACTTGCCGCGATTCCTTTGAAGTTTTTCGTCATTTTATTCTGCTAGTCCTTCTGTAGCCATTGCTTCAGCAATTGTTGTCATTGCTGCTTCTTCATCAGCACCCTCAGTCTTAATAGTAACATCGGCTCCTTGACCAACACCCAATGACATTACACCCATGATTGACTTCAAGTTAACATCCTTACCTTGATATGACAAAGTAACATCTGAAGCAAACTTTGAAGCTGCTTGTACTAACAAAGTTGCTGGACGTGCGTGAATACCTGTTTCTGCGATGATATGAAAGTCTTTTGATTGTGCCATGTTTAAAATTCTCCTTTGTGCTGTTAATCAGCTTCTGAATATAGTTTATCAAAGCGCTTACAAAATATCAAGTAGAATATTGCACAAATCATTGTTATATCAAGCACTAAAGCTAGAAATGCCTATTTACCGGCTTTTTCAATGAAAACGTTTACATTGATTTTGCGTCCTCTTTTCTGAAAAATAGATTGTTCATACTTGAAACAACTTATATCCACAATAAAAAAGCGTTAAACATCATCAGTTCAACGCTTTTTTCTCACTTAAAATTTTCATACAGGCCATTAACAAAGTCTAGCCAGTACTGTGGATTTAGAGGTTCTCCCGTAGCATCTTCCAATACTTTATTAGGGTCTACAGCTCCACCATATTGCCAAACATTCTCCTTACGCCATTCAAAAATTGGTGAATAATCTCCCGATTCAAAGATAGCTTTAAAATCTAACGTCTTTGTCATGGTTGCTCTAAATTGAGCTGCATATAAATGACCGAGTGCATAACTTGGAAAGTACCCAAATGATCCGCCCGCCCAGTGAATGTCCTGTAAAATACCAGTCAAATCATCTGGCACTTCTAAACCAAGATATTCTTTATATTTCTTATTCCAGAGTGCTGGCAAATCACTTATATCAACGTTATCGTTAAAAATTGCTTTTTCAATTTCATAACGAATAATGATGTGCAGTGGATAAGTTAGCGGGTCCGCTTCAGTACGAATCAGTGTGGCTTCAGTTTTTAACCACGCTTGATAAAATTGATCAAAATTAATATCATCAAATGTTGGTGCCACAATTGCTTGTAACTTTGGATATTCAACTGCCCAAAATTCTTTTGATCTTCCAACCATAACTTCATTAAACAACGATTGTGATTCATGAATACTCATGCTGATTGGCAAAACTGAACGTACATCATCATACTTAGAATCAACATTTTGTTCAAAGAGTCCATGGCCTGCCTCGTGGAGAATGCCTAGAACTGCCATTTGAAAATTATTTTCGTCCCAGCGTGTGGTGATACGAGCATCATCACGATTCAGAGCTTCCATAAATGGGTGGATCGTATCGTCTAGCCGGCCCTTATTTAGGTTGTAACCCAATCTTTGTGCAGCCGCCATAGCATACTTACTTTGTTGTACCTTAGTGACCTTACGACTTAAAAATTCATCGTTAGGTATCGAATCATTGGCTGACAATTTGTGACGCAATGTTGTGATACCATTCTTAACTTGGTCGAATACTGCATCCAATTTTTCGACAGTTAATCCTGGTTCATATTGATTTAATAAAACATCGTATGGTGTTTTTTCATTTTTTTGCCATAGCGGAATGAATTGCTTCAAATAGCTAATAATTCGTTCCAAATATGGCTGATAAACTTTATAATCATTAGCCTCACGCGCTCTTGCCCAAAAATCTTGTGCTTCCGAAAGTGTTTTCTGAAAAGCAATAAAATCTTGTTCAGGAATATTCTCTGTCATACCAAAATCTTTACGTGCCTTTTGAAGCACAAGATGACCTAGACTATCTAATGATGAATCGTCAGCTTCCAAATCTTCTAATATCTTTTTTCGAGCACTTCCAGTTGAAACTTGAAATAACTTTTCAGCTAAATATGCGTCCATCTCTGCACGAAAATGTCCCGCATCCTTTGGCATCCCCGTCAAAGCATCCCAACCTGAAAGTGCAGCTATTTGTGTCAAAATAGTCTGCTCTTTAACTGAATCAAATAAATCATGTTGTGTCGTCATACATAGCTCCTATTAGAATATTTTTAGTTAATAATCATTTTATCATTTCATTTGAAGAAATGTGTCATCATTGATCATTATTTAGAAAACTGTCTTAATTAAAAATAAAAAAGAAACTAGACCTATTAGCAGATTTAGTTCCTTTTATTTTTAGTTTTGAAATTCCTGATTTCCCGCTGCTTTACCTAAACGATTATTAAAGGCTTTACCAATACCAATCGGCGGCATCTTTTGAACGTAAATCGTGGTTATCTGACTATCATCATCGTAAAAACGTAACCCAGCAAATAACTGTTCAGTAGCCGTTTCTAAGGTATTTCCTAATGACCACGCCTGATGATTCGTTAATGCCATTTTTTCAATCATATCATCTTGGGCCATTACAACATCATTTGGTGCAAGTACTTGCTTTAATTCTAAGGCATCTAATTCGTCAAACATTACGACATTTTTGTCTGGGGCATAGTGGCGATATTTCATGCCCGGTGCCTTAGGTGTTACATTACTCGCAACAGATTCTGTACTAGTTGCATCAATGACCTTCATTTGTAAGACTTCTTCAAGTTGTGGTTGGGTCACTGCGCCTGGTCGTAAAATAATCGGTGTCGATATTGACATATCGACAACCGTTGACTCAACACCTACTTGTGTTGGTCCATCATCAACAATTCCGGCAATTTTATTTTGCATATCATGCCACACATGCTGTGCTGTTGTTGGGGATGGCTTTCCTGATGTATTTGCACTTGGTCCCACAATTGGTACACCAGCAGCACGAATTAACGTACGTGCCGCGTCGTTAGCAGGTAAGCGAAAAGCAACCGTCTGTAATCCACCGGTCACCAACATGGACACCTTTCCTGGTTTGATAGGTAGGATAATAGTTAATGAACCCGGCCAAAAATGGTTCATCAATTTCCTAGCTTGGTCAGAAATAGTTACAAATTCATCCAATTGTGCAGCGTCTGCTACGGTCATAATCAAAGGATTGTCAGCAGGTCGTCCCTTAGCGACAAATACCTTTTTAATTGCTGATTCATTCGTTGCATCGGCTCCCAGTCCGTAAACTGTTTCTGTTGGAAAAGCAACTATTTCGCCGTTTTGGATAAGTCGGCTAGCTTCTTCAATATCATTTTTTGTGGTTTCAAAAATTTTTGTTTTCATTTTTCTACTCGAATCATGCGATCAAGACCTGAAAAATCTTGTCGCAAAGTTATCTTAGCTTTAGGCAATGCCGCTTGTAATAATTGCTGTACTGCCTTTCCTTGCTTATAACCAATTTCAAAATACGCACGGCCATGTTCAGTTAAATGTGCATCTAATCCACGCGCAATTTTTTTGTAAATTGCTAACCCATCGTTTTCAGCAAATAAGGCTGTATGCGGTTCGAATGTTAACACACTGTCATCCATCTCATTCTCATCACTATTAGAAATATATGGTGGATTACTAACAATAAGATCAAATATCAATCCGCTTAATGCGCTAAAAACATCGCTTTCAACGAAATGTAGATGTGATAAATTAAAACGTTGCGCATTCATTTCAGCTACCGTCAAAGCATCTTGAGAAATATCTGCCGCAAACCCTTTTACTCGGTCATTCTCAAGCATTAATGTTTCGATAATAGCCCCACTACCAGTACCAATATCTAACACAGAAACCGGATGTTTAGTATTACCAGCATCTTTCAAAATCCATTCAACCAGTTGCTCGGTTTCTGGCCGTGGAATCAACACACGTTCATCTACCATAAATTCACGTCCATAAAATGGTGCATGACCTAAAATATATTGTGGCGGCTTATTTTTAACTAATTCTGATACCCAACTAGGCCAAAGTGCGGCTAAAGCTGCCGGCATTTGTCGTGACATATTTGCTCGCAGCATACCATAATTAACATTCAGTGCCCCACTGAGAAGAAAATCAATATTATCCTTAGCATCGTCTGCTGGCATACCAACACTGGTTAGCTCTGAGATGGCCCATTTTTTAGCCTCAAGCAATGAAATTTTCACTGTGGCTGGATTAACTGGCTTTTTGATGTCGTCCCATTCAAACCATTTTGGTGTATTTAATTTGCTCGAAAGTACTTTTGGATCTGGTTTGGATTTTTTAAACTGATCTGGCGTTTCAAAATGCTTTTCAGTCATTTGTTTAGTTCCGCCAACTTTGCTGTTTGATCAGCAATAACCAACGCATCAATAACTTCGCCAAGTTCACCGTTCATAATACGATCCAACTTATTAAGTGTTAGACCAATACGGTGATCTGTTACACGATTTTGCGGATAGTTGTAGGTTCTGATTCGTTCCGAACGATCACCAGTTCCAACTGCTGATTTCCGCTGTGCTGCATATTCAGATTCATTTTGTTGTGCATAAAAATCATAAACACGACTGGCTAACAGCTTACGTGCTTTATCACGGTTTTTAATTTGCGTTCGCTCTTCTTGCATCTTAACCATAATACCAGTTGGCTTGTGAATTAAACGAACCGCTGTTGACACCTTATTGACGTTTTGTCCGCCAGCACCACCTGAACGGAAAAATTCCTCTTCCAAATCTGATTCATTTAGTTCAAAATCAATTTCTTCAAACTCTGGCATGACACCCACTGTAGCTGTTGATGTATGGACACGCCCTTGCGTTTCGGTAGCCGGAACGCGTTGCACACGATGAGCACCAGACTCGAATTTGAGTTTAGAATAAACATTGTCCCCAGTAATCATGACAGCTACTTCTTTGTAGCCCCCCACCTCGGTAGTGCTTTCATCAATAATGCTCATTGACCAATTTTGACGTTCAGCATAACGTCGATACATATCCAACAAGTCCGCAGCAAACAGTGATGACTCATCTCCACCAGCTGCCCCACGTATTTCCATAATAATGTTTTTATCATCATTTGGATCCTTAGGTAGCATCAATATTTTTAACTGTTCTTCCAGTTGTTCTTTTTCAGGTTTTAAGGCACTAAGGTCTTCCTTAGCCAAAGGCGCCATTTCAGCATCGACCAGCAGTTCCTCTGCATCCTGAATATCTTGAATAACTTGTTTATAGCGTGTGTAAACTTCAACAGTTTGACGTATTTCGCCCGCTTCCTTTGAAAGCTTCATGTAATGTTGACCATTATTCATGACTTCCGGATCAGCCAGTTGTTCATTGAGCTCATCATAGTGATCTATAACGGTTTGTAGTGATTGAAATATAGGATCCATTTTACTCTCCAATAATTGTTTTTAGTGGTATTCAGCCCAAAACATCTTGTTTCTTATGTACAAGACCAAAGGTCTTTTGATGAATTGAATTATTTAACCGGAAACATCTCAGTTATTTTATCTAAATCAGGCTTAAACCAATGATGACGACATGTAGGAATATAGGCTTCATCCCCGCCAATAAAAACTTGCGCACCTTCCCGTTGTGGCTTCCCATCAACAATACGCAATTGCGTTGTCGCTTTTTTACCGCAAAATGAGCAAATGGTTTTCATTTCCTCTAACTTGTCAGCCAGCTCTATTAAACGTTTTGATCCTTCGAATAAATGATTGAAGGCATCTTGCTTCAACCCAAAAGTCATTACCGGAATGTTCAAGTGGTCAACCACATAAGCTAGCTGATCAACTTGTTTAGCAGCGAGAAACTGTGCTTCATCAATCAAAACTACTGCTAAATGATCATCTTTCATGCCCTTGATCAAATGGTATAGATCATCTTCTGGTTGGACTGCCACAGCCTCTCTAGAAAGACCGATGCGACTAGCAACGACGCCAACACCAGCTCTTGTATCCATAATTGGTGTCATCAGCAACACCTTGCGCCCTTGTGATTCATAATTATGCGCAACCTTAAGAATTTCAATAGACTTTCCGGAACTCATTGCGCCATATTCAAAGAATAATTGTGCCATATTTTTACTGTGCTTACGAGCAATCGAAAACACGATTCTCCTTTTGATTAACTTAAAAAAGTCCGTGTATATCATAAAAATGATAATATTTATAATCAACATTATTTGTCTAAACGAAAATGTAGACAATACTAGTAATATTATAGCAATATTTACGACAACAAAAAAGCCACGATTATGTGACTTGAGCAGACAAATCTATTATTGATAAAAATCATTCGCTTGTTTCACGACGAACCGTCCCTGGCTTCAACAAATCGGCCCATGTCAGTGTTTTAGACGTTTTATAATTGACCAACTCATTTAAACGGCTAATGGCCACACCATTAGTGGGCGATGAATCATGCAGAATAAAACCATTACCAAGGTAAATTGCAGCATGGAGACGGTCTTCAGTATAGGTATTTGGCGTCACCAGCACATCACCACGCTGCATATTAGACCATTCAACTTCTGTACCAGTTTGTGCTAATAAAGTTGTTGACGCTGCTGATTGCACAACTAACGGCAAACCAGCCTTTCGATAAAACCAAGCAATGAAGGAAGAACAATCAAATTCATTTTTAGCTACAGAACTATCAGTACGACCGCCACCATAAGAATAGGGGCTTTTGCCAACTAAAGTCATACCACCTGAAATAACTTTTTCAATGGTTTCATTGTCACTTTTAACAGACGCGGCAATTTTTTTGTATGCTGTGACAGAATTATTCACGCCATTTTTATCAAAATAATAATAATAGCCATCAATTTTTTTCAAACCATATACCATTTCACCAGTTTGAGGTGAAAAGTAGTATTCTTTTTTGCCAATGGTTTGTAGTCCAGTCAATTTCTTTTTAGTTGTATCTGAAATCAAAAATGTTTTCCCTAAGGTAGTCGTCTTTAAAGTAACTTTTTCACCACTAATTGTTGTGAATTTTTGTGATGTGCTCTTCAATGGCGTTGCTTTCAACACTTTTTGTGGTAATGCTTTTATATTATCCGGTAGGTTGATAACGTTTGTTCTGACCGCATACGTTCCGGCTAAACTAATAATGACAATAGGTACTGCCACAGTCCACCAATGCTTACGCCGTGCATGCTTTTTTGATCTTGATACTTTCTTTCTTGATTTCATTTATCTTAGTTTCCTTCATAAATAAGCAGCTTAAACTTCGTCTTCAGTTTAACAAACGGATCTTATAATAAGATTAAATAATTTTTGAATCCTAGAAAGTTACTGATTACTTATGAACCAAACTTGACAATTCACTAGGTTTTAATTGTGCCAATAACTTTTTTGCAGCACGCCCACGATGTGAATAAGATACGCGAACGTCGATTGGCATTTCCGCAAAAGTCTGACCATTTTCAGCTTCAAACAAGGTATCAAATCCTACCGAAAACTGACCTCGTTCTGCCAAAGCTAACTTAGTTCCGCCTCGTCCGATTGCGCGCTTCACTTGATCATCCGGTGTTAATAAGACAAATAAAGCCTCTAAATAAGCACTTCGATCCATCTCTGATGCATACAACCCTAATAAATATTCATCTTCTTCCTGGATAGATTTAAGTCCCAAACTTTTAAATTCGCGAGCAATAGTTAATCCAAATCTGGCTGGGAAAGCAGCAAAATACGCACCTGTATCATCAGCTAAAATCCATTCTTTTGGCAAAAATTGCTTAATAAAACGTGCCTTGGCTAAAGCATTTTCATATTGATCATCAGTAGTTTCTTCTGGAAAAGTTTTTTCACTCATTATCGAGCGATAATTGACCACTTGGACGCCAAACTCAGCAAATACTTGTTGAATCTCCCGTGTTTTAGCTGAATTGTTAGATGCGATTACTATTTTTTTCATTATGACACCTTTCCAAAATAAATCCACGCTACTATATTATTGTAGTCAGCAGATTATGGCTGATTTTCCGTCTGTTATCTCGTTTTCATTTTACCATGACTAGGGAAGAATGTTTTAGTTAGGCTGTTACCCTACTGTAAAACATCCTTCAAAATTAAACTTTACAAGTATCTATGCAAACATTGTATGAAATTCCCCACCGCGCACTTGTTCATGGTAAAATTAGAATCATGAAAGTGGGGATATTATGACAGTTAAAAGTTCAATTGCACGCGTCACAGCAAAAACTTCGTACTGGTTTTTACGAAATATTTTACATCGTGGTGGAACCAGTTTACCCGGTAAACTAGCTGTTTCGATTGATCCTGACATTTTAAAAACAATTCAACAAGATTTTGATTTGATCATTGTCACTGGAACCAACGGAAAAACACTCACGACCGCCTTGATTACTCGTGTCTTACAAGCTGGTGGCTATCAAGTCATCACTAACCCTTCTGGGTCAAACATGATTCAAGGTATTACCGGAACTTTAGTGACAACCAAAGTAAAAAAATCACCTAACGGTAAAAAGCCACTAGCCGTACTCGAAGTTGATGAAGCCAATGTTGAAAAAATCACGGCAGCAATCCAACCAAAAATGTTTGTACTAACCAATATTTTCCGTGATCAGATGGATCGCTATGGTGAAATTTACACAACTTACGAAAAAATTGTTACTGGAATTAAGAATGCACCTGAAGCGCTTGTCCTAGCCAATGGCGATTCACCTATATTTACTCGCGGTAATTTCACCAACACACGTCGCTATTTTGGTTTTGATCACGTTGTGCCAGCAGATTATAATCCTGATGTTGCACCAATTAACACTGATGGTATTTTGTCACCAACCGATAATTCTGTACTCCACTATGATTTTATTACTTATGCTAATTTGGGAAAATATTTTAGTACAACAGACAAGTTTTCGCGCCCCAAGTTAAATTATCGCATCACTGGTGTGGATCATTTAACACCACGATACTCAACTTTTAGCATTGACAACACACCATTGCGCATTGAAATTGGTGGCTTATATAATATCTACAACGCCCTAGCAGCTTTCTCAGTCGGACGAGAATTTGGTGTGACTCCTGAACAAATCAAAAAGGCATTTGAATCAAATGCTCAAATTTTTGGGCGTCAAGAAGCCATTGATGTTGACGGTAAAGATGTGATCATCGTTTTGATTAAGAACCCCGTCGGCACCAATTCAGTAATCGATATGATGCTCACCGAAAAAGATGAATTCTCTCTTTTGGCGCTGTTAAATGCAAATTACGCAGATGGCATTGATACTAGTTGGATTTGGGATGCTGAATTTGAGAAATTGCATGATACAAAAATACAAGCCGTAGCCACTGGTGGCGAACGTTATAAAGATTTACGCGTGCGTTTAAAGATGGCTGGTTTTACAGACCAAGCCGTTTATGAAGATCTCTCAGAAGTCGTGACGGCTATCAAGTCACTGCCAACTAAAAAAGTTTATATTGCTGCTACTTATACGGCAATGCTGCAATTGCGCGAACAATTAAGCGCTAAGGGCTACATCAAAGGAGGTTTCTAATGGCTGATTATGATATTTCTGTGGCTCATTTATATGGCAACCTAATGAACACCTATGGTGATTATGGTAACATAATCGCCTTAACCTATTATGCTAAGCAAATTGGTGTTGCCGTTGATTACCATTTGGTATCTCTTGGGGATGAATTTAATGCTACCGCATATGATTTTGTCTTATTTGGTGGAGGACAAGATTATGAAGAGACTATTGTCGCCCATGATCTGAAATCTAAAGCGCAACCAATCCAAGATTATATTGAAAATGATGGTGCATTGTTAGCCGTCTGTGGTGGTTTTCAATTGTTAGGTAAATATATGCTCATGGCTGATGGAACAAAAGTCGATGGTATCGGTGTAATGGATCACTACACCACCAATATGCATGATGAAAAATTGACAACGCTAAAAGACGAGCGATTAACCGGTAATATTGTGATCAAAAACAACGAAACTGGTGAAACCTACCATGGATTTGAGAATCACCAAGGACGTACTTTCCTAGGTGAAAGCGAACGTGCATTAGGTACTGTTGTTTCCGGTAATGGTAATAATGGTATGGATACCACCGAAGGTGTTATTTACCGCAACGTCTACGGCTCATATTTCCATGGACCGATTTTCACACGCAACGGTAATTTAGCTAAGCGTGTCTTAACAACAGTCTTAAATAAAAAGTATCCGACTATTGATTGGCAAGCAAAGTTAAATGTGATTGAAACAGAGACATTTTAATAACCATAAAAAAGCAACAGCTGTCCGAACAGTTGTTGCTTTTTAAATATTTTTGTCCTGATTATTTAGTTTCTGATGTTCTTCGGCTTGTTGCTTCTTAACCTTAGTAACTTCTCTATGATACCAACGCATAATCATGACCAGACCCACTGTTGAAATCAACATGGCAATGACTACCCAAATAAAAAATAGAATTAATTTTGTATCTTGTGACATTATTATAACTAACACAGATTACCATACAACCTGCATTTTTCCTTTCAAATTGCTATATGTACACAACCCGATGGGTTGTATTTAATTTACTCTGACAAATGATAATAATATGTTGATACAGAAATATCCTCACGGGCTGCAAACGCTGCACGCAGGCGCAGCGAATTTTGGTTATGCAAAATATTTTGCCATGGTTGTTTTGGTACAAATTGTGGAATTAATACTGTCACTGAATGATTGCGCTTTTTTGCTTGTTTAACTACAGCATCCACAAAGCTCAAAGAGGGCTTAACAATCGATCGATAAGAAGAATGGATATCAACATAACGCACATCAGGAAAATCTAATTTAAATTGGGTTGATGTTTTCAACTCTTTTTTGGGGTTAACATCAAAACTAACATGCATAGCCACTACGTAATCACCAATAGATTGCGCGTAATCAACGGCCTCCATAGTTACCTTCGTAATATTTGAAACTAAAACAATAACTGTTGCGCCGTCGTAATGGTGACGCTCAGCATTATCATTTTTAAGATATTGTAAACGTAATTGTTTACCAATACTCATATAATGATGTTTAATTTTCAAGAACATAAACAAAATCATTGGCATAATGAAAAGGTATGGCCAAACATGTTCAATTCTCGTTGCAAAAAGTGTGATAACTAAAACGGCAGAAATAAAGGCACCAATAAAATTGATAATCGCCTTAACCACCCAATTTTGTGGTTTATTACGCCACCAGTGAATAATCATACCAGATTGCGATAATGTAAACGGTACGAAGACACCAACAGCATATAGTGGAATCAAAGCATCTGTTGACCCATGAAAAATCATGATAAGCACAATTGCACCAAAGGCCAACGATAGAATACCATTAGAATATCCCAACCGATCACCCCTATCCATATAAAGATGTGGGAGATATTTATCACGAGCTAAATTTAATGCAAGCATTGGAAAGGCAGAAAAGCCGGTGTTGGCAGCAACAGCTAAAATCATTGCTGTTGCAAATTGTACAATATAAAAACCAACGTGATAACCACCAAATGTTATCGCAGCAATCTGTGATAATACGGTCGACTTACTATTTGGCGTAATACCTAACCAGTAACTCAAAAATGTGATACCACCAAAGAAAGTCGCCAAAATAACAGCCATTGTTGCTAATGTTGCGGCCGCATGCTTTTCTTTTGGTTTCTTAAAATTAGGTACAGCGTTAGAAATTGCCTCAACACCTGTCAAAGATGATGATCCGCTTGAAAATGCACGCATGAACAAAACCAACGATAAACCACTAAAACTTGTGCCAATTTTTGCGGCTGCATGATATGGCAATTGCCCAGTCAACGCCTGGAACACACCCCAAGCAATCATACTTACCATCACTACAATGAAGAAATAAACCGGTACCATCAAAAAATTAGCGCTTTCACGTAACCCACGTAAATTCATACCTGTTAGCAATAAAACAATAATAATTGACAATGGCACCGTAAAAGGTAGCGTAGCCGGAAAAGCGGCTGTGATCGCATCGGCAGCAGCTGAGGCGGAAACAGCAACAGTCAACATATAATCAACAAGCAATGAGCCACCAGCAATTAACCCCGCTTTTGCGCCCCAATTCTCACTGGCTACTGCATAAGCGCCACCACCTGACGGATAAGCATGGATAATCTGCCGATAACTCATGACAATAGCAGCTAATAATACTAAAACAAGCAATGCAATTGGAATTTGTAACCATAACGCCACTGCACCGGCAGCCAATAAAGCAGTTGTAATTGACTCAGTACCATAGGCTACTGATGACAAAGCGTCAGATGATAAAAGTGCCAGTGCTTTGGTTTTAGATAATGATTGACCACCCTCATCAAGTGTCTTCAACGGTTTCCCAATCAATGTTCGCTTAATATTTTCAAACATATCATTTCTCTCAATACAATTATTTATTACTCAACATATTCTACGCTATTTTGTGTAGTAAAAAAAGCCGTCTATGTGACGACTCGATGACATTTGCATTGATTGTCTGTTTCTAAACTTTAGTTATATTTATACCACATCAAGATGCAAATCGTTCTTCTTGGTTTTACCAAGCTTTTTCAAGACATAGTAGAATACTAGTCCTGCAACAGTTGGTACAACAGCTCCGAAGACGATCATTAGGACAAAACCACGTGGATCTGATGTTGCCAAAGCAATTGGGGCGATGAAACCATTCAAGCCCAACCCAGCGATTGCATAAGGGACCTTGAAGTTGAAGATTCCAACGGCAAATATGGCTGAGACACCTGCAATTAATGCTGGTCCAAATAACAATAAGGGACTTTTTAATAGATTAGGGAATTGCACTTTGGGCGTAACGATGATTTGCGCCAGGTTAGCACCCAAATCGTTTTGCTTCCAACCCATTGCTGTGTACATTACAAATCCTGCCGTTGTACCAACTAATGCGGCACCACCTGATAAGGGATCTAACATAACCGCAATGGCCAAGGCGGCTGATGAAGCCGGTGTCATCAAGAATAGGAACCACACAACAGCAACCACGAATGCCCCTAAGAATGGATTAATCTTCATCGTCGAAGCTAATTCTTCAGATACCCAGTTTAAGAATGGTGTCGTGACAGACGCTGTTGCTAAGCCAAAGAAAGTTCCCGCTAATACGGCACCCAATGGTACTAACATCATATCTAATGGTGTTTTACCTGTTAACCAGTTACCAACAAGTACGGCCAATAGCGCTGCAAGAACAGCGGAAACTGGTTGACCAGATGTCATCACTAGGGAACCTGCAGCTTGATCAGCAACCCAGCCAGTAGCAGTATGTGTTGCTGGTGAAACAGCTGATGTAAAGTAAACAGCGTTTGATCCAACTGTTGCAGCGATTAATGCAGCACCTGTTGTCAGGATATTTGCACGCATCATCATAGCAATACC
Source organism: Leuconostoc sp. XM4 (assembly GCF_055698815.1). Lineage (NCBI taxonomy): Bacteria > Bacillati > Bacillota > Bacilli > Lactobacillales > Lactobacillaceae > Leuconostoc > Leuconostoc sp. XM4. The sequence goes on from NZ_CP134507.1 coordinate 1,758,014, forward strand.
GACGCCTAGAGCTGGTGCCAACATTTTTTGGCCCATCAACCCAGCCTGGATTAGCGGTGTGTAATGAAAGATATTTCCTATTGATGCCATTAAGAGTCCCATACCAAGGACAGCTAAAATAGCGTTTGAAATTCCTTGTGAAACATCAAAGACAACTTCACTTACTTTACGTGGTTGTTCTTTCATATCACTTACTGTTTTGGCCTCTTCTTTGGCCGGTGTTGTAGACAATGGTGCATCCATGGTCTTATCCTCCTGTATTATCAACAATAATTGCTCTCCCCATAATTATTTGTACAATTATGGTAAAACTATAAGAAAAAAGGAAGCGCTAGATAAACTAGCGCTTCCTAAAGTATGTCGAAAAAATTCAACAACTCCACGCCAGCCTTTCTTCAAGGCTGGCATCAAAAAGTAGACCAACCTCGAAGTCAAATAATAATGACGACGTTGATCTTAATGACTTGTGTGAAGTTAGTTGAACTTAAACTTTTCATAAGAGTTTTTTCCTTTTAGTTAATAAAATTATTATGACATGACAAATGTAAAATGTCAATAGTCTAATTAAATTAATTTAAAACACATTTATAGAAAATGTTTTATTTTTATAAACGTAAACCATTTCCTCTAATTTTAGATATAATAGGTAATACAATTACTTAGGGGGAAGTTACATGAATCTACTAGAAACTATTCAGAAAAGAATACCTTATCGTTATGGTGTTTTGTTAGCGATCATTCTTCTGATTTTTGCTTTAAAACAGTTTATGTCTTTACTGTTATTAACAATTATATTTTCTTACCTAGCTATGAGTGTTGCTAAGCCATTAGCTCATTTTTTGAAAATATCTCGGGCTGTATCAATTGCGTTAGTTTACATTATTTTTATCAGTGTCGTGTCATTAGCCATCCAACACGGTGCTGCTACGCTAATTGAGCAAATCAAGAGTATGATTACTTTGGCCATGAATTGGAATTGGCAAGACAATGCACTGTTGCAAGATGTATACAAAAACGTTAATCAATATACTTCTATGTTTAATAGTAAAGATTTAATTTCTGAGAGTTTATCACAATTAAATCATATTGGACACGTGATTTATCAATTAGTGTTAGCTTTACTATTTAGTTTTATATTTAGTATGACTTATCCAAAATTACGTTTATGGAGCATGAATTTTTTACATAGTCCATTCAAAAAATTTTTTGGTGAGTTTTATATTATCGTCCACCGTTTTATTATTATTTTAGGTAAATTGTTTGAGATCCAACTCATCATTTGTACCATCAATACAGCACTGATGTTCTTAGTGCTATTGTCATTGCATTTCCCCTATTTATTAGGATTTACTATTTTAATTTTCGTGTTGGGATTGATTCCTGTATTTGGGGTCGTTATTTCATTGGTACCTTTGACTATCACTGCTTTTATTATTGGTGATTGGGATACCGTGATCATCATTGTAGTTGCTGTTGCTTTAATACATCTGTTCGAGTCTTACTTCCTACATCCTCACCTAATGTCTCAGAAAACACACATGCCAATTTTAATTATCTTATTAAACTTAATTATCATGGAACATTTTTTTGGTGTCTGGGGGCTAATTATTGGATTGCCCATTTTGACTTTCTTACTTGATTTTTTCCAAATACAAAAATTCAATCATTAAAAAAGATGAATCGCAAGATTCATCTTTTTTGTTCATTAAATATTAGCAGTCCTATTCTTTAATTGTTGAACCGCCTTATTGATTTCATAAATATCATCTGGGCTAGTACGGCAACAACCACCTATTAAACAAGCACCTGCTTCATACCAAGTGGGTACTAGTTCGGACCAGTTTATCGGACCATGATCGGTAACCCATCTCTTACTTATTGGATCATATGTGTCACCCGCGTTTGGATAAACGATTATTTTCTTTTTTGTGTATGGTACTATATTATGAAGTGCTTTTATAATATTTTCAGGAGCCGTACAATTCACACCTATCGCTCGAATTTGTTCATTCTGATTAAAATAAGAAATCACTTCTTTTAAAGATGTTCCATCCCACAAATGTTCTCCCAATTCCGTTGAAAATGACAAAAAAATAGGTATTTTTGAAAACTCAGTACTTATTAGGTTGACGACTGCTTTGGCCTCTTCAAAATTAGGCATTGTTTCTAATAATAAAACATCTACACTATCCTTAACTAGACGACTAACACGCTCCCGATGAAAATCTTTATATTCTGACTGAGAAAGCTGGTAGTCCCCCGTGTATTCCGCGCCATTCGACAAGTATGCACCATACGGTCCTACGGAACCTGCAATCAATCCACTCTCATGTTTTTGGTTTGAATCAATTAAGGCTTCCTTGGCCAAATCAACGGCTAAATCAATTAGTTCATACCCTCTTAATTGATCACCGTTTGGAGATGGTATGTGTACTTGATAAGTATCAGTAATCGCCAATTGCGCACCAGCATTAAAATAACTTTTATGAATATCACGCACAATTCCTGGATTCTGAATCAATGCTGAGGCTGACCATAAGTTGTTATTAACTTCAACATGCTTTTTTTCTAATTCACTTCCCAAACCACCATCTAATGTTACAATATTATTTTCAATAATATTATCTACTTTTGTCATTTATCAACAACCTGCCTTATTTTAGAATTTGCTGTTTTAACTAATTGGTGTTTCGGCCACCATTTAAAACGAATATAGTAATAAACATAGACACCCAACACAAATGGTATTGACCAGATTAGTGCATCTCTTTGGTTAGGATCAAAAATTACTAAAATGACAGAAAGTGATGAACCAATAAAACCAGCTAATGGTAATGCTGGGTACGCCCATTTAGGATACCGCAGTTCATTGATACGGTCTTCCTTTTTTAAAAGCCGATAGTACTTGAAATGTGACCACGCAATAGCAATCCAGACAAACACGACAGCCAAACCGGAAATCGAAACTAAAATTAAATATAACGAACCTGCAGCTACAAAACTTGAAAAGAGTGCCAACAATCCACCTGCCAAACTTGCTATTAGCGCCGCAACAGGAATACCATTTCTATTGGTTCTTTCAAAAACTGGACTGATTAAGTTTTCATGACTCAAAGACCACAACATACGAGTTGATGCATATAAGCCCGAATTAGCCATAGACAATATACCCGTCAAGATAACAAAATTCATAATATCGGCAGCGTACGGTACTCCTACCATACTGAATACCGTAACGAATGGGCTCTCCGTCAGACCAGCTTTTTCATAAGGAATAATCGCCGCTAGAATAGTAATACTGCCAATAAAGAATACTACTTGTCGCCACCAAACAGCTTTTATGGCTTTTGGAATGGCTTTTTCCGGGTTAACGGCCTCCCCTGCTGTGATACCCATTAATTCTGTACCACTAAAAGCAAAATTAACAGCTAACATGGTTGTAAATACTGCACCGATCCCATTAGGAAATGCACCATGACTAAAAATATTCTGAAAACCGACTGGTGTTTTCGTATTTGTGTGCACAATACCTGTTAAAATCGACACGCCAATAAATAAGAAAACAATAATAGCTACAACTTTGATAGCTGCTAACCAGTACTCACTTTCACCAAATATTTTTACTGAGAAAACATTACTGAGTAAAATAATAAGAATAAATAAACCTGAAAATGCCCATACTGGGACATGCGGAAACCAACGTTGCATAATTATTCCAGAAGCCGTAAATTCAGACCCCAATGCAATGGTCCATGTTAACCAATATGAGATGGCCACTAAAAATCCAGTTGCTGGACCAATTAACTTTTGAGCATGGTAGTGAAAGGCGCCTGTTTGTGGCATAGCTATAGATAGTTCAGCAACACTTAACATAATCAAATAAACTAGAGCAGCGCCGATAGTATAAGCTAAAATTGTACCCAATGCTCCGGCAGTATGAATTGTGTAAGCTGAGGATAAAAATAGCCCAGTTCCAATACCACTGGCTAAACCTATCATTTGTATTTGTCTTGCACTCATAGCACGTTTTAATGTTGTCTTCGTCATGAATATTTTCCTTATTATAAATAAAAGCTTCTGTAATGTAATTTTATTGTTAAACCATAAGGCGTTCATCAAGATTAGTTCATTGCTGTTTTACCGATTTTTTTAATCATCACTTAACTACTAGATATCTCAGAAAAGACTAAATTACGCGCATCTTCCAGATTTTGCAATGCTTCAATGGTTTGCTTTTCATTACGTGTTTTCAAACCGCAATCTGGATTGACCCAGAACTGATTATGATCAATAACTTTCAAGCCACGGCGGATATTGTCCGCAATTTCTGCAACTGAAGGAATACGAGGTGAATGAATGTCATAAACACCTAACCCAATTTGCTTATCATAATGTGCATCTTCAAAAGCTGAAATAATTTCACCATGTGAACGTGAAGTTTCAATGGAAATCACATCAGCGTCTAATCCAGAAATAGTGCTGATAATATCCTCAAAATCTGAATAGCACATGTGTGTGTGAATCTGCGTCTCATCACGCACACCGGTTGTGGTGATTTTAAATGAATAAATTGCTTCGTCCAAATAATCTTGCCAATTACGTTGTTTCAATGGTAGCCCTTCACGCAAAGCTGGTTCATCTACTTGAATAATCTTAATACCAGCCTTTTCCAAATTAATAACTTCTTGACGCAAAGATAAGGCAATCTGATTCTGAACTGTAGCCCGTGGGATATCATCACGCACAAATGACCAATTAATGATTGTTAATGGCGCAGTTAACATCCCCTTCACGGGTTTATTAGTTTGTGCTTGTGCAAAAGCTGACTCCTTCACAGTAATGGGCTCAACATAATCAACATCTCCAAAAATAACTGGTGGGCGAACACCACGTGAGCCATAAGATTGAACCCAGCCATTTTGTGTGGCAAAGAAACCAGCCAGTTTTTGTCCAAAGTATTCCACCATATCCGTACGCTCAAATTCGCCATGGACCAGAACATCTAGATCAATATCTTCTTGTAGCTGTATCCAACGCTTGGTTTCTGATTCAATGAAATCATTGTATTGTTCATCAGACAGTTCACCCTTACGCCAGGCTGCACGCTTAGCTCGTACATCGGCTGATTGCGGGAATGATCCAATTGTAGTTGTTGGCAACAATGGCAGGTGCAAACTGGCTTGTTGCTTCTTAGAACGTTCTGCATACTTTGAATCGCGCTCGAACCGTTCTTGTGATAAATGTTGTATGGCTTCTTGCACTACTTTGTTATTCCGAGCTTGTGAACTATTCAATGCCTCCAGAGCAGCGGCATTCTGTTCAAATATTGCCGTCACGTCATCGCCATTCAACTTTTTAGTTAAAGCAACTAACTCTTGCACTTTCTCGTCAGCAAATGCTAACCCACCAAACAGTTCAGGACTTGCCTTAGTTTCATACTTTTTAGTAATGGGTACATGAAGCAACGTATTGGAAGGCTGTAACCATAGTTTTGGTGCTAGCGTACGTAGTTCTTCAGCAAAATTAGCTTTTTCTTGCAGATTAGCCGTCCAAACGTTGTGCCCATCAATTATTCCTGCTGCTAATATTTTGTCTTCTGGAAATCCAAACTTGCGAATATTATCGAAATTTTCACCGTGACCATGAACGAAATCTAATCCGATTGCTTGGACGGGTAATTTAGTGACTGCCTGATAAGGATCAATTGAATCAAAATACGTTTGCAATTCAATGTTTAATTGCGGTGCCACCTCATTCAAATACTCAGTAGCACGGCGATATGGCTCCACGTCAGCTTCATCCGCTACTTTGACTAGCGTGGGTTCGTCTAGTTGGACCCATGTCACACCAGCTGCTTGTAGTTCCTTAAATACTTGTCCATAGAGTGGTAAAATTTGTTCTAATAATTGATTAATGTCAGATGAAGCAGATACATATTCGCCTCTCAACTTACCAAGCTTAATCAATGTCACAGGACCAACAATGACAGGCTTACCATTGACATCTAATTCATCTTTAGCTTCCTGCCAATACTTTAGCCAGCGATTTTCTAACAAACGTGGGGTTGTATTATCAAATTCAGGAACCGTGTAGTGATAATTGATATTAAACCACTTTGTCATATCTGCAGCCACATTGTCTTTGTTCCCACGAGCCACTGCAAAATATTCATCTAACGTTAAGGGACGATCATAACTACCAAACCGAGTGGGAATTAAGTTAAAAGCAGCTATCGTATCTAATACATGGTCGTAGTTTGAATTGTCCGCGACAGGAACAATATCCAAACCAAATTCAATTTGTTTTTTTAAATTAATTAAACGTAGTTTCTTAGCAGTTTCATTAAACTGCGCTTCACCTATTTTACCTTGCCAATAAGATTCAAGTAGTTTTTTCCACTCACGGTGTTCGCCTAGTCGTGGATAACCTAAGTTTGATGATTTTACTGTATTTGTCATGTTTTTCTCCTCGTTTTAAATAAGCTGGTAATTGACAAATAACTTCATTTAAACCGATCAACAGAACCACTACCGGTAAGAAAAACAGCCGTTAGAATTTTATTAGCATGCAAGTAATAGACTTTTCGACATGTTACTTTCATGAGCTTCTTCTTTCGTTTATTGCATCAAAGCGTTAATATTTTTGATTGAATGTGCCTATTAATTTCTGGCAACATTATCTTCAAAACATTTGGTTGATTCATCGCATACAAATGAATACCGTCAACCCCATGATCTAACAAATCATGGATTTGCTCCAATGCATATTCAATTCCAGCCTGTTGCAAGGCTTCTGGTTGATCTTCATATTTATGAACAATCTTTGCCAAGCGTGCCGGTAAAGATGAACCAATCATATAAGTGATACGTTCGACTTGCGCACGACTAATGATAGGTAAAATACCAGCAGAAACTGGTACCTTAATATAATTTTCCTTCAGTGCCTCTTGCATGTTATAGAAAACGCCATTATCGAAAAATAGCTGAGAAATTAGAAATTCTGTACCACTAATTACTTTTTCTTTAACCCCAGTTACACTAATTCCTGTCGTTGGATTATCAACATGTCCTTCTGGATAAATTGCTGCACCAATATCAAACCGTCCGTCTTTTTTAATCTCTTTAATTAGATCTTTTGCAAACGGATAATATTCATTCACATAATCTTTTGTCGGTGTGTCACCGCGAAGTGCAAATATGTTTTCAACGCCCGCTACGCTTATCTTTTCAAGATTTCCCTTTAAACTACTCGGTGTTTGGTTAATACCAGTGAGATTGTGTAAAGCTGTTATACCGCAATTCCTTTCGATATATTCCGCAATCTCTTTGGTCCTTTTATGATTACTACCGCCGCCTGCACCGTATGTCACACTAATATAATCAACGCCAGTTTCTTTTGGATTTACTTCTTGTAACGTTTTATACAAAGCGTGTAGTCCATCTTCTGTTTTTGGCGGAAATATTTCAAAAGACAGCACTGGAGCTGACTTCTTTTTATAAATGTCCGTAATTCTAGTCATAGATATCCTCTCAATTTTTACTACCAAATCAGTGAAAATTGAGTTAATATAACCGCATCAACGGCCCCACTGCCATTTAAATAAACTGCCGTCGTCATTTTATCAGTGTGTAAATAATAAATTGTTTGATTATTTACGCGCACAATCTTCTCTCCTTGCTAATTAAACTCACCTTAGCAAACTCTCTACTCTTAAAACATAAAAAATCCCGCAATCCGAAAAAATTCAAGATTGCGGGACGATTCCTCGTGTTACCACCCGTTATTCGTATGCTTTGTTGCACACCTTAACTTCAGTCTTCCAATACAGGATTAGAAAACCAAAACAGCTATAACGGGCTTTCCCGGCCATAGTTTACGTCGCTTTGATTTCAAAAATCATACCACGCTCACTAAAGCGAAACTCCAAGACCATCTTCATGATATGACATTACCTGTTTTCACCAAACACAGGCTCTCTATAAATGCATCAATCACTACTTATCTTTTCTTCGTATAAAACTATTCAATCTTTGCCACAAATGAATCAAACAATTCTTGAGCATCTGGATTGTCCATCAATAACATTTCTGGATGCCACTGTACTGCATAAATACGTCGTGAGTCATCAGAAAATGCCTCTACAACGTTATCTGAACTCGTGGCGTCCAGCTTCAACCCATCTGCCAATCTTTTCACTGCTTGATGATGAAAAGAATTAACAAGTGATTTTTCATCAAAAATATCACTCAACCAACTTTGACGTTGCAATACTAAATGGTGTGTTGGTACATACCATTTTGTCGGATATTGATTATGCTTTACTGACAAACCGTCATACTGACTACCTAAATCTTGGTACAAGGTGCCACCCAGTGTAACATTAATAATTTGCAATCCACGACAAATACCGAGAATTGGTTTTTCTTGTTTAAGCGCTTCGATTACCAGCGCCACTTCAAAAGCATCACGTCGAGCATCAGTTTCATGTAAATTAATATGTGGATCTTCACCAAAATACACTGGTGAAACATCTTGACCGCCTGCTAATAACAAAGCATCAACTGAATCGATGTATGCCTTAGCCAACTTTATATCACCAATTGGAAACACGATAGGTAGCGCATTCGCACCGCTAATACCATCAATATAATTTTTTTGGATATAATCGACATAATTGGTGCCAAAATGAGCATTCGCATGAACAAGATTATTACTTGGTATACCTATTTTTTTCATCTTTGCACTCACTTTGCATACTTATAGTTCTGATAACCAATTAAAGGATAATCTAAGTTTTTAACCGATGAGCGTAATAAATGAACATTGGATACTTGATACAATGGCGTAACACCATTTAAATCATTATTCAACTTGGCTGCTTGTTGTTCCAACTTATAACGGGCGTCATTGGCCTCATGTTGCTCAGAAACCTTGTTGATAATCTTCTCATATTCCGAATTAGTCCAATTTGTAAAATTAATTGCCCCCTTCGAATAAGCTATATCCAAGAAATCAATGGGATCATTATAATCTGTTGACCATGTTAAAGTTCCAGCCTGAAAATCATGACTCTCAAAGGCGGAAATTTCAGCATTTAATGGCAATTGCTTTAGGTTAATTGTAACATCAGGCAACGTTGCTTCAATACTCTGTTTCAAGTAAACACCTAATGCCTTATAAGCATCGGTATCAGCTGTATTAAGCGTAATTGTAATTTTTTGTTGATTTAATTCTGATTGCGCTTGTTTCAAATACTTTTGAGCCAATGCCTTGTTATAAGGTAGTGACAAGTTCGCATTGAAATCTTTACCGTCTACTTTTACTTCACCACTTGGCACAATTGATTTGGCAGGTGTTGAACCATCAGCCAACGCTGATTTTGTTAACTCCTTGCGGTTTATTGCTAAACTCAAAGCTCGCTTGAGATTTGTATTGCTGACTGTCTTATCATCAGCATTCCAAACAATAAACGCCACACGTCCCTTTTGTGTTGATTTAATATCAGTAGCATGGCTCTTCTTCAAATCCGTTAAAATACCACCAGATATTTCTGCTTCGTCGACCTTCTTTGCTAGATATTGTTTAGAAGCTAGCGTTGCATCAGTGACTTGAGTAGCCTTAATGGTATCATAATGAACATTTTTAGCGTCAGCATAATACTTATTTTTGACAAATTCCCAAGTCGTCGATGATTGATTCCATTTTTTTATCGTATAAGCACCATTTGAGACACTCGTCTCAGCTGTTTGGCCATACTTGCTACCATACTCTTTTAGTTTATCTGAATTAATTGGATACAGTTGGTTAGCCAATATAAAATTAAAATAAGGGACTGGATGAGATAGTTCGATTTTCACCGTGTATTTGTCTGGTGCACTAATACCAAGCTTATTAACGTTTTCTTTATTATTATATACAGAATCATAACCAGCAATATCTTTAAAATGGTTAGCACGAGTAGATTTTGTAACTGGATTTACTTGACGTTTAACTGAATTAACAAAATCAGATGCCGTTACTTGTGAGCCATCAGACCACTTTTGGTTCTTCTTGAGCTTAATTGTATAAACCTTATTACCTTGGGTTGGTTGAACTATTTTTTGAGCGACCCCCGGAATAATTTTGCCATTAGCAGATGTTGTATAAAGCCCCTCAAGTGTTTGCACTTCTGCCCAATTCGCACCAACTTGATCAGCTAGATTGGGATCCAATGTTGAGATGTTGTTTTGAACAGCAACTCTTAACGTATGACCTTTCGCTGATTTTGACGGACGTGTTGCAGCATAAATGCCAGCAACTGCGATAACAGCTACTGCACCAATGACTATTTTTTTATTCATATTCTCTCGCTCCCAAATACATTAATAGTGTCATTTTAACATGCCTATGACTTAATAAAAGCAATAATCACTATCAAATGCTGTTAAATCTCTCCCATAGTAGTAAACACTACTTATTTAACATATGATAACGCTTCATCTAAAGCGTTAATTAAATCATCTACATTTTCAATACCAATTGAAATACGTATCAAATCCGGTGTAATACCTGCTGCTTGCAGCTGCTCATCATTTAACTGGGCGTGTGTTGTTGATTTTGGATGAATAATCAAAGACTTAGCATCCCCAACATTAGCCAATAACGAGAAGATATCTAAGTTATTTATCAATGTTTCTGCACCAGCTTCGCCAGCTTTTAAGCCAAATGTGAAAATCGATCCAACACCGTTCTTAAAGTATTTGTCAGCGAGTGGCTTGTATGGAGAATCATCTAATTCTGGATAACTGACCCAAGCCACTTTGTCATTATTATTCAAGTAAGAAACAATTTTACGTGTGTTTTCTACATGGCGCTCAACACGCAAGGATAGTGTCTCTAATCCTTGCAGCAGATAAAACGCTGATTGTGGTGATAATGTTGCCCCTGTATCACGTAAATGTTCTGCACGGATTTTAGTTACAAATGCGCCACCTTTTAGATCAGACCAAACAATACCGTTGTACGATGGTGTTGGCGTGGTGAAATCAGGATAGCGTCCTGAGGCCTCGTAATCGAAATCTCCTTTTTCAATCACTACCCCACCCAATGTTGTACCATGTCCACCAATAAACTTAGTGGCTGAATGAACAACTACATCAATGCCGTATTCCAGCGGACGAGTCAAAAATGGTGTCGCAAAAGTAGAATCCACAATAGAAATAATACCATGTTTTTTCGCAATTGCTGCAACGGCTTCAAAATCAATAATATTTATTTTTGGATTTCCTAAGCTTTCGAAGAAAATAACTTTTGTATTATCTTGAATGGCCTTTTCAAAATTTTCAGGATCATCTGGGTCAACAAATGTTGTATCAATAGATAATTTCTTCAATGTTTCTGAAAACAACTCGACCGTGCCACCATATAGCGTTGATGCGGCAACAATATGATCGCCAGCTCCAGCAACATTCAATATTGCAGCGGTAATTGCCGCTGCACCAGAAGCTAACGATATAGCCGCTGTACCACCTTCGAGCGCTGCAACTCTTGCTTCAAAAGCTGAATTTGTTGGATTGGTTAACCGCCCATAAATATTGCCAGCATCTGTTAAAGCAAATCGCCCAGCAGCTTGTTTAGCATCCTTAAAGACAAAAGAAGTTGTCTGATAAATTGGTACAGCACGCGCACCTGTCGCTGAATCTGGCTCTTCTTGGCCAGCATGAAGTTGTAGTGTTTCAAATGCGTATTTTTTTTCTGGATTAGTCATAGAATATTTTCCTCATGTAAGTTATTTTTATGCAACATTTAATACAATTATTACTGATACCACATTCGTGTTTGCACTAAACCACAACCAAGAAGTGTACTTAATGCTCGTGTTGTCTCAAAAAATCGATTAGGCGTTGTTGCTTGCATTTTTCTACTCCTTACAAATATCACATCATATATGATGTATTCATCTATCCCCAAACTTCATCGAGGATTTCTTTAACAAGTGCTAACTTAGCCCATTGTTGTTCTTCTGTTAAAATATTACCTTCTTCAGTAGAAGCAAATCCGCATTGTGTTGACAACCATAAACGATCCAATGGCAAATATTTTTCCGCTTCATGGATTCGCTTAATAATGTCTTCCTTCTTTTCTAACTCACCCGTTTTAGTTGTAATCAAGCCGAGAACAACTTTTTTATCCCCTGATACTTTAGCCAAAGGTTCAAAGCCACCTGCTCGTTCTGAATCATATTCTAGGAAGTAACTTGATACATTTTCTTGACCAAATAATTCATCAGCAACCGCATCATAACCACCAGAAGCTGCCCAATCTGAATGATAGTTTCCGCGACAAATATGTGTATTAATGGTTAAATCTTCTGGTAAGTTAGCAATTGCACCATTGTTCAAGTCTAAATACAGCGCCTTTAGTTGTTTAACATCAAAGCCGGATCCAGCCATTTTTTCCCAGAAATCAGCATCTACTAACATGCCCCATGTACAGTCATCTAATTGAACTGTTTTAGCACCTGCTTCATACAATGCAAGAATCTCTTCATGGTAAACACGCTTAATATCTGCAAAAAACTCTTCATCAGAATCATAGAAGTTCGATACAACATCAGCATTTGTACCACGAACTAGTTCTGCATAAAATTGAGATGGCGCCGGAATTGTAATTTTGGCTTCTACGCCCACTTCATCAGCAAGTGCTTTGAGAAACTTAAAATGCTTAATAAATGGGTGTACATTGGCGTCAAAGCTCAATTTACCATTTAAACGTGCTGAATCATCACGTGTTTCCTCATGAGCGAAGAAGTAGCCTTCGCCGTAGCTTAATCTTTCAACGCCACCAAATCCCCAGAAATTATCCAGATGCCAATATGAACGACGGAATTCACCATCTGTTACTACTGCTATTCCAGCAGCCACTTGTTGATCAACCAAATGTGCAATCGTTGAATTTTCAACACCTTCAAGTTCTTCTTGTGTCAATTTACCAGCTTCAAAATCTTGCCGTGCTTGTTTTAATTCAGCTGGTCGTAGAAATGAACCAACATGCTGAAATCCTAGTGCCTTTAGTGTCTGTGTTGTCATAATTTTTCCCCTTGTACTTTTTGAATTTTAGTAGTGGTTACAAAACAACAAAAAAGTCCCGCAGTCTAATTAATTTAGACTGCGGGACGACTCGTCGTGTTACCACCCGGTGTTTATGTGTCGACAAAAAGCCTACACACCTCAATATCAATCATCTTTATCATGCTTCGAGAACATCTGTACATGATATTGAGAATTGATGTCGCTATATCGGGCTCTCCCGGCCATTGCTTGCGTCGTTTCAACAAATGAATCAGCGTGCGTTCGCAATAACAGTAACTCCAAGACCATTTTCATGTGTTCGCGTTGTCTACTTTCACCAAATGTAAACTCTCTTTTTAACGCTACAACACTACTTATCTTTTCTTTGTTAAAACAATCATACTATATTATAATAATTTGTCAATACTTTTTTCATTAAACGTTAAACAATTTTACGTTCAAACGCATCACTGGAAATACCTTGTGCCAAGATGATTTTTGCCCATTCCTTAGCTGAATGTAGACTATGATCTTTATAGTTACCACAACTTTCGATTTCTGCTGCGGGCACTTCGGTTACTTCATCACTAACAATTTTTTCCAATACTTTTTTGAAAACTTTAGCTAATGTTTCCGAATCGTAATTTACCCATGAGATAACATGAAATCCAGTACGGCATCCAAATGGTGACATATCAATAATGCCATCAATTTCATCACGAACAAGGCCTGCAAATAAATGTTCTAGTGTATGCAATCCACCCGTTTCAATCGATGTTTCATTAGGTTGTGTTAACCGCAAATCATAATTAGTAATGTTGCCGCCATTAGGACCAGCTTGTGTTTCAATCACACGCACATACGGTGCCTTAACCTTTGTATGATCCAAAGTAAAACTTTCAACAACTGTTTCTGACATTATTTTTCTCCTTCAAGATAAGATAATGGCTTAATGACTTTCGTCTTTGTGCCATACTACTTCTTAGTGACATGCTGTTGGAACGTTTTTGCGCGGTACAACGTTGCCAACATTTTATCTGTCTTATGATCTTTATTGTTAGCCGCGGTTACTATTATATTAACATTTTACAGGTGTGATTGTTAACACATGTGTTCATTCTCAAGCAAGTTGCTCATCAGCAATATGTTTGATCAACGCTAATTTTTTCCATTGATCAGGAATCGTTAAGATATTTCCCTCTTCCGTTGAAGAAAATCCACATTGTGTTGATAGAGCCAAGTTAGACTTAGGCACATAGTTTGCTGCCTCGTCAATTCTGGCAACGACTTCATCAACATCTTCCAAATCTGCTGACTTAGAAGTTAACAATCCTAATACAATTTCAACATTTTGACGATTATTGTATATTTCTTTCAAAGGCTCAAATCCACCCGAACGATCATTATCATATTCTAAGAAAAAGGCATCGTAGTTTAGTTGACCTAGATACTTTGCAATTGGCTCATAACCGCCTTCAAACAAATAAGTCGACTTAAAGTTACCACGACAAATGTGTGTTGCTAATTTCAAGTCCTCTGGTAAGCCAGCCAATGCCTTATTAATTACATAAACATCATCGGCTGCTGTTTTTTCAAACTTTGCACGCTCCTCGGGATTGTCAGCATGACCGTTTAACTGCGCTATCAAGTATGCCCAAGTTGTATCATCAATTTGTACATAACGCGCGCCTAGATCATAGAACTTCTGCAGTGTATCATGATAAGCTTGAGCTAAATCGTCTAAAAAGTCTGACCATGAATCATAATATTTTGACCATAAATCAGAACGGTGATCGCGATTAATAATCAAACTCGGCGATGGAATTGTTTGTTTTGGCTCCACCCCTTCAGGCGTCACTGACTTCAAATATTCAAAATCCTTAAAGAATGGGTGGTCTAAATTAGCATGAACTTTCCCATTTAAACGAACATTAGTTGATCGCGTTTTTTGACCGTGAAACTTGTACGAGTCATTTTGATCATAAAATTCAAATCCACCTAGTTGACCTAAAAAGTCTAAATGCCACCATGAACGATTGAATTCCCCATCAGTGACAGCTGATAGACCAACCTTGACTTGTTCATCAACTAGATTTTTAATTTCATCATGTTGAACTTTTAGTAAATCATCGTGCGAAATTTCGCCTTGTGCGTATTGCTCACGCGCTTTTTTCAGGTTTTCTGGACGTAAGTAAGATCCCACTTGATCAAAATGATAATTTAATTTTTTTGTTTCTGTAGTTGTCATGTTTTTCTCCTTAAACACCGGTATTTTAATACCTACACGTAATCTATCAAGCTAAATTAAGGCTAATGCACTATCCAAATCTGCAATCAAATCATCTGCATCCTCTAATCCAACCGAGAAGCGTAACAAACCAGGAGTAATACCGCATTTGGCCAACTCATCAACGTTTAACTCTGCGTGGCTCATTTTTGGCGGGTAACTAATAATTGTTTCCACTGCTCCTAAACTAACCGAAAATACTGGGATATGTAAGGACTCCACTACTTTCTTAGCATTTTCTTGACTGCCTACATCAAAGCTCAACACCGCCCCACCATTTTTAGCTTGTGAAGCATGAATTTCATAGCCTTTATGTGTTTTTAACCCTGGGTATAGGACATTTGATACTTTTTCATGAGCTTCTAAATGCTCAGCTATTTTATGCGCTGATTCACTTGAATGCGTCATACGAACACCAAGTGTCTTTATACCACGCAACAACAGCCACGTATCAAAAACGCTAAGTGTTGCCCCGACCGCATTTTGAATAAAATAAACTTGGTCTGCTAATTTTTTATCATTAACTACGACAGCACCAGCAAGAATATCAGAATGTCCTGCCAAAAACTTTGTTGCCGAATGAACCACAATATCAACACCTAGATCCAAAGGCTTCTGCAAGAATGGTGATAAAAATGTGTTATCAGCAATTGTAAACAACTGATGTTTCTTTGCGATACCAACTACCGCACGAATATCAGTAATGTTCAAAACTGGGTTTGAGGGTGTTTCAATATACAATGCTTTGGTCTCTGGTTTGATAGCCTGCTCGATTGCTGCCAAATCGCTAAAGTCAACAAAGTCGTGTGTGATACCCCAGCGTGGCAAAACATCTTCTAAAACTCGAAATGTGCCGCCATAAACATGTTTACTAACAACAATATGATCCCCAGCTGATAAGGTAAACAGCACACTACTAATTGCTGCCATTCCAGTACTAAAAAGGTACCCGTACTTTCCATGTTCAAGCTGCGCTAATGCTTTTTCACCCGCGTCACGAGTGGGATTTCCAGAGCGAGCGTAGTCATATTCTCCAAATTCATCAAAAGATTTTTGACTAAAGGTTGAACTTAGTTGAATCGGTGTATTAATTGCACCTGACAGTGGATCATTTGTTGTTGCTGCATCAATAATATTTGTCCAATCACTCATCGCTTTGCTCCTTCAACTGCTTGCCTTAAATCTGCCAATAGGTCCTCTTTATCTTCTAATCCGGCACTCACACGCACCAATTGATTGGTAATACCCAAGTGATCACGCTGCTCTTGACTCATATCGTGATGTGTTTGCACCGCAGGAATCGTAATTAGCGTTTCTGGACCACCCAAGCTTTCCGCAAAAGACCCGATTTGTAATCCTTTCAAAAAAGCATCTACATCATAATCGTTTGACAAATAAAAACTCAACATTCCACCAACACCAGCATATAAGACTTTATCTATACCGGGCATACACGGTAATTTTTTGGCTAAATATTGACCATTTTCATTGTGGCGTTGCATCCGAAGATGCAACGTTTTCAAGCTACGTAACAATAACCAAGAGCTAAACGAATCTAAAACCTGTCCGCGTGTCGTCAGTGATATTTCTAATTTTTCAGCTAAATCATCACTATTAACAATTACTGCTCCAGCCAAAATATCATTATGTCCACCAAGATACTTTGTGGCGGAATGAACGACAATATCCGCGCCAAGTGTCAATGGCTGTTGAAAAATAGGTGTTAAGAAAGTGTTATCAACAGCAATTAAAATATCAGGATTGATGTCTTTTACTTTTGCACTTAACTTCTGAATATCGATTACTTTCATCGTTGGATTAGATGGTGTTTCCAACCAAACAAGTCGCGTGGTTTCGTTAATTAAGGTCGAAATGTCATCCACCCCATTCCAAACATCATAGCTCACGCCACTCTGTTCAACAATGGCATCGAAATAGCGATATGTGCCGCCATATAGATCATCCGAGGTAACAAAATGGTCACCATTTTTAATCAATGACGCAAACAAAAGATCAATCGCTGCCATACCAGAGCTGGTAGCAAATGCCTGCACGCCCTGTTCCAAATCCGCTAACTGCTCTTCCAATATTTGACGTGTGGGTGTTTGTAAACGTGCATAGTCAAAGCCAGATGATTCACCCAAATTGGGATGTCGATAGGCCGTTGAAAAATACAATGGACTAACTACTGCCCCTGTTTTAATGTCATCACTGCCGTTACCGCCCTGTGCTAATAATGTATCAATTTTAATGCTCATAAGTATTTACATCGCGAGGTCCCTAGACCCAGCTTGTTCCTCTCTTGATTTAATGTTGGTATTGTTGATCTTGATGAAGTCATCTTTTCCATCAACAGTTCCCCCCAATTTACAAAAAATTTTTCAGCATAAGTCTGCCATGTATTGGTTGGTTTATTATTATAAAAATAGTTCTTAGGCTTAATTGTGTTTGGGTCAATTGCTATATCACGAAGATATTCGTTCTCTAAAGTCTCAGTGTCGTATTCGAAATGTCCAGTAATGTAGGTTGAGTTTACATGTTCATCCCTCAAAATGAATGCGCCCAAAATATCGTCACCAGCAACTTTCAAGCGTCTAGCCACACCAAAATTTGGTATCGTAAAGTAACGAGATTGTGGCATACTAATGTTTTCCAAATCTTTTAATAATGAATGACGTTTAAAAATTTGGCTAGCTTGAAAGACACCCGAAATTTTTTCTGACAAGGCTTTAACAGGAAAGTTTCTCTCTGCATAGCCAGCGCCATACGCTGCCCAACATGCAAATAGACTTTCAGTTACATGTGTTTTTCGCCATTCTAGTAAATGACGAAATTCATCCCAATAGTCGATTTGTTCAAATTTCATGCGATCCACTGGCGCACCTGTAACGATCATGCCATCGAATTTTTTGTGCCAAATATCGTTGAGTGTGACATAGTTAGTCATAATTGCATCCGTATCGTGGCGAATTTCATGCTCACTTGGTACTGCAAATGTTACTCGCACATTGATAGGCAAATGACTCAACAATCTTGTGAACTGCTTTTCAGTCTGTAATCGATTGGGCATTAAGTTGACCAAGAGTATATTGATAGTCGGTTCTAATACTTCAAAACGACCGATTACAAAGCTTTCACGCTTCAACAAACCGTTATTTAATATAACACTCATACGTTCCCTCCAAATTCTTAAAAAATAAAAAACGTCCCGTAGTATCTAAAGATACTACGGGACGTTAATTGACGTGTTACCACCCGGTATTTATGTAAACATTGCCAGTTTACACCTCCAAACGTACGCCAAAAAATTTCGTCGAGAACATCTGTGAAAGCTTTGGTTTATACGTTGTCCAGTAACGGGGACGCCCGATTTCAACTTACCGCGTAACACATATGAGTGTTCGCTTGCTCGTATCCGTAAAAAACTCCAAGACCATTTTCCAACTAATTATCTTACCCGCTTTCACCAAACACGAGCTCTCTAGCTAAGATTCAAAGATGTACTTATCTTTTCAACGTTTATATTGATTATTACTATAACTTTTAATTTGATATATGTCAATAGTTTTTAATATTTCTCATGGTATTTTTTTATATCTTCTTTCATCTCGGTTTTATATTCAGCATTAGAAACTACTTTATGGTACAATTCTACTAGAATTTAGTGAGGTAAATAAATTATGTACGAACCAACACATAACTCAAATGAAGCTGTTGAGGAACATATAAACAAGCCCGGTCGTCATGTCATGTTTCTTTCTGCAGATTGGTGTGGTGATTGTAAAGCCATAAAGCCTTTTATTCAAACTATCAAAGATGAAGTTACACAAACTGCTGAATGGTTTGATGCTGATAGAGACGAAAATATTGATGTCGCAACAAAACATAACATGCGTGGTATTCCATCTTTTGTTTTGTTTGAAAATGGACAAGAAATTTCACGTATCGGACACGGCGAACGCCTAACACCAAAAGAAATCGTAGATTGGTATCATTCAACACTTTAGTTTTAATGCCAAAAATAGCCCATAAATATCGCAAGAAATTACTAAACTTGTGATATTATGGGCTATTTCTATGTTGCGTTAATATGTTAGTTACTACTTTTCGGTATTCTTAATAAATGTCTGAACAATATCTGCTGGAATAGCAAATCCCATGCCTTCAACACTCGTACCGTCCGTAGAAGAAGCTATTTTTGACGAGTTAATACCAACTACTTGACCTTTTAGGTTAATCAATGGTCCACCAGAATTACCAGGATTGATAGCGGCATCTGTCTGAATAGCAGTAGTTGCTGAAGAACCCGTTTCTTCAGCAGAAAGTGTGCGGCGTGGGGCTGAAACAATACCACTAGTCAAAGAAGTAGCATAATCAGAACCCAAAGGAGAGCCGATTGCTAAGACCTGTTGACCAGACTGCAGTTTTTTGGCATTATCAAAGGATGCTGATGTTTTGATATCTGTGGTTTTTGCCTTTAACAGAGCCAAATCTTTGCTTGAATCTGTGCCAACGATAGTTGCTTGGATTTTTTTACCGCTAGCGGTAATTAATTGTAATTCATCAGAATCAGCTACCACGTGATTATTGGTAATAATATACGCATAGCCACCAGAAATTTTATAAACAACACCTGAACCCTCTGATGCTGTTTCCAATTCAGAACTACTATCTTGCTGATTTTGCTGGAAATATGATGACCAACTACTGCTTGACGATGTTTTCTGTAAATTCTGAACGGTAACCACAGCGTTTTTCACTTTGTTATAAGCCGTTGTTGCCGTATCACTACTTGTGTAAGCTGTTTTGGCAATAGTTGTTGTACCAGCTGAGTTGCTTGTTTTTGTTGTATTTGTACGTTGCTGGAACCAAGAATCTGGTTGCAATCCAGAATAGACAACAAAACTTGCTACCAATGCCGAAACTATAGCAACGATAATTAAAGAATGCTTTTTCATAACTCGCCCTTTCATATGTGTACATTATTGCTTTTCTGACAAAATCCACACCCTATTATATCCATAATAATGACATAAAGTAAATTAAACATTAAAGGGGTAAAATGACTTTAAAAACAGTACCTTGCGGCTGATTATCTGCTACTGTTATTTTACCACCGTGAGCATGAACTACCCATTCAGCAATCGATAATCCAAGTCCGGTACCACCAGTTTGACGATTACCAGTTTTGTCTTCACGATAGAAACGATCGAAGACATGTTTTTTAGCCTCATCACTAATTCCTCGACCGCTATCAGCAATGGTGAGGACAAACTTTTTCTTTTCAATACCTGCTTTCACAGCAATTGTCGCACCAGCATCTGAGTACTTCAATGCGTTATCAAGTAACAAAACTAGTAACTGATGAATTCGTTTCTGATCTATAAAGATCGCTTGATTTACATCAACCTCAAGTGTCACAGCTTTCTCTTCAAACTCTGCCATTTCTTGATATGGTGTAATAATGTTTTCTAAGAATTGCTTGACATCCGTTGATTCTTTTTCAATGGTGGTCATATTAGACCCTGTTTTTGCTAACATTAACATATTATTTGTTAAAGAATTTAACCGTCGCACTTCAGAAAGCGATAAAATAATAGCATTTGACTGATCACGAACCGTTGATTCCGGTTTTGTCAGCATTGTCTCTAGCTTACCTTGAATAACGGCCATAGGTGTCCGTAATTCATGAGCCGCATTATTAACGAAGTCTTGTTGTTGTTGCCAGGATTTTAATATTGGTTTCATATTTCGCCGAGCAATTAAATATGATACTATCACTAACAAAATACCAAAAAGACCAAAGGACCAGAACAATACTTTCTTAAAATTATTCAAGTTATCCATGGTGTCTGTAACATTAACCGTTACCATACCATGGACTGCAATTTGATTATAGCCCTTAGCAGCATTTTTCTTGAACTGAAAACCAATGATTCGGTAATAATTACCATAAAATTTATAGGTATTAGGTTTAACCGTCATTGTTGCTTTATCAAATTTGATAGCTTGTTGCAGCGCTTTTTGCAAAGCTGCTTGACGTGTATCCTCCGTATTGCTATCAATTATCAACTTACCATTTTTGTCAAATAACCATGTTTCTGTTCGCGTGCTGGTATTATTATACAAAGGTTGTGGCTTCTTGACATCCTTGTCAGAAGTTGAAAGTAAACCATTACTATCATACATCGAAAGCGTCTGATTGATTGCAGAATCCGCACTGTTAAAGACCGTTCGAGTGTATGATACGAAAATGACACTAGCTAAAATTGAAAATATAACAAAAAAGCTGGCGAGTAACCAGATAAATCCACGTACTTGCTGCTTTTTATTGATTGCGTTCGGCATCCTCTACCTCTAGAATAAACCCTATATTACGTAGGGTCTTAATTAAATTATTTTGTCCAACGGCTTCTAATTTTCGACGTAAGTTATTCAAATAAATATTAACAACGTTGATTGTCGTATCTGAATCAATACCCCATACGCGATCAAAAATTTGATCACGAGTGACAATAATATTTTTGTTTTGTGCAAGATAAGTTAAGATATCAAATTCCTTACCGACCAATTTAACCGGTTGACCATGCACTTGCACACCGCGATTTTCTAGGTTAATCATCACATCCCCAACCGCTAGCGTATTATCCTCAGAATAGACCCCTGAACGGCGCAAAAGTGCCTTTACACGAACAAGTAATTCCTCTCGATGAAAGGGCTTCGTTAAATAATCATCAGCACCAACATTGAAACCTTCTATTTTATCATCCAGTGAAGTTTTTGCTGTTAAAATCAAAACTGGCGTTTCAACATCATTTGCGCGCAAATTTTTGATCAACTCTAAGCCAGTTTCGCCAGGTAACATGAGGTCAGAAATAATCAGGTCATATGGTGCTTCTTGCGCCTCAAATTCACCATCAAGTCCATCTGTAACAGCATTGATATCTGCAAAGTCCTGCAAAAAACCAACAACATTATCTGCTAGATTGACATCGTCTTCGATTAATAATATTTTAATTGCTTTTGACATTTTCATATTCCTGTTTACCTGTTTTATTACATTTATTATACAAATCGTAGGTTAAAAATAAGTTAAATATAGTGACAACTTTACTTCAATCCCACACTAATCCGCAAAGCATGTGCCACAAGTTGCATTTCATTTGAAGAAGCATTTATATGTGCAATTTTGTCACGTAAGCGGCGCTTATCTATTGTTCGCACTTGCTCTGCCAAAATGACTGAATCTCTTTTCATACCGCTCATATGTTCAGGTAATAATACATGTGTTGGCAATTTCGGTTTAGAAATTTGGGACGTTATCGCAGCGACAATAGTTGTAGGGGAATTGGCATTTCCTACATCATTTTGAATGATCAAAACGGGCCGCACCCCAGCCTGCTCAGAGCCTATTCCTTGCTTTAGATCGGCGTAAAATACGTCACCACGCATAACTGCTTGATGTTCTTCTGTCATAATATTCTCACTTCTATGTACGCGTCGTGAGACGCTTTTTAATAAATTCTAGGCAACCGAGCACCAAAATTTGTTAGTATTTCATGCGGAATCGTCTGAGCATATTCCGCAATCTCTTCTACCGATATTTGATTCTCACCTTCAAGGCCAACCAAAGTTACAGTTTTTCCAACAGGGTATTTCTGCTTTAATGTTATCACAATCTGGTCCATTGTGACACGTCCAATTACATGTTCAATATGTCCATCGACCAAGACCTTCATACCACTCATGCGACGCAGATAGCCATCTGCGTAACCTATAGGCAAAGTAGCTATCCATTGTGGTTTCTCTGCCGTATATGTTGCACCATAACTTACTGACTCGCCAGTTGTCAATTGATGTACTGACCCCAACTTTGATTTCAATTGTAGGGCTGGTTTCAAGGGTAAGGACATCTTTTTTTCAGGGGCACCAGGATTATACCCATAAAGCACAGAACCGACCCGGATCGTATCCGTATAAATTTCATCATGATGCCAAATCGCAGACCCTGAATTTGCTAAATGCCAGTACTGTTTAGGAATACCAGCTGATTGTACCCACTGATAAAAACGCTGGACTTGTTCATCATAATAGTTTTGATTATTATCATCAGCTGTGGCAAAATGAGTAAACACACCAGCCAATTGAAACTTTTCAGTACCTTGAATCAGATGATACATGTCTTCAACAGCACTTGCTGAATGAGCACCCATTCGACCCATACCAGTATCAACAGCTAATTGAACATCTAGTTTCTGCCCATCTTTGATGTAATTTACTGCCTCATCAAGCCATTCAGTTGTTCCAACAGCTGGTGATAAACGATTTTCCACCATAACTTCTGTTTGGGTAACATCTTGGACACCAAGTAGAAAAATATTTATTTCTGCTTGGGGATAATATTTACGCAGGTCAACACCTTCACCAATCGTCGCTACCGCAAAATCATAGACACCCACCTCAAATAAAGCCCCCACAACTTGTTTTGCACCGTGTCCGTAAGCATTGGCTTTAACCACAGCAATCAATCTTTGTGCGCCCGCATGCCTCATAATTAATTTAGCATTGGTCTGAATTGCCTTTAAATCAATATCTAGCCATGTCGGCCGTAAACATAATATATCATTGTCTGTCATGATAATACTCCTCGTTTAGGAAACAGCTTTATACTCATTTTTTCCAGCAGTGTCAAACGTTCAATAACAACAACCGTATTCACTTGATCACCGCTATGTGTGATTGCAACATAGGTATGATAGGGGAAGTTTTTCACTTTCATTACAGGTCGACCATTTGGCTCATTCAAAATTTCAATATCTTGCCACTGAACTTTCTCACCGATTCCATAGCCGGTGGCTTTTGAAAAAGCCTCTTTGGCAGAGAAACGTCCGGCAATATATTCGTTTTGGTGCTTACCTTTTCGCTCGGCCGCTGCAGCACGTTCTGCCGGCGTCAAAATGAGTGTTATAAAACTCTTCTGACGCTCGACTATTTCTGCAACTCGACTGATCGCTTCTGTGTCATTTCCAATTCCTATAATCATGGTTCTATTGTAACAAAAGGTCAAGTGTTGACAAAGTTTTTTTGCCTACACTTAACCCTTTTGACCCCTATTATTTAAAGTTTTTAAGATTTTTGTCTGTTGGTATCAAATTTTGCCATTTTTTGGATAGATAATTATCATTGATATGATATGTTGGTTCTTGATAACCTCGTGCAAAAAAGGGCTTTATTTTCGTATCAGCAGCTACCCATCCTCGCCATCCCATATGGATGGTGTCCTGCATAAAGTACTTATGTCCACCATCATGAGAAAAGTCAGCAATTTGGTTAAAGCCTTGTGACTTTAACTGTTTTTTTACTTTATCCACACTCTGATAATATCTTTTTGTACTCAGCCCAGTATACTTTGACCACCTTTTATTAACAGGCTGAATAATGAACAAAACGTCAGTATGCTCTTTTGCAAACTCTTGTAATACAGCCTGAAAGTCGGAATACTCATCAGACTGTCGGTAATCAAAATGACTTTGAGAGTTTTCCAGCTTCTTCAAACTTGGTTTGACTCGCATTCTGAAAAACGAGTTTTTTATGCCAAATTTATTATTACCAGTTTGCTTCTTCGCAACTCTCATCGCTTCCCGCTCTAACAACGATACATTATCAGTTTTGGGTAACGACTTTAGTGCTGGTTCAACTTGCTTATCCCAATTATTAGATACTGCAAAATTTGAGAATAGTTGGTCTTCGCGCAATAACATTCTATTTCGTAACATTAACAAGCTCTGATCAGTTTCTGACAAAGGCTCATTATTTTTAATCTTTGTAATGAGACGAGCATAAAAGCTATTGTCACTAATTTGTTTTTGTTCCAATAATCGTTTCGCAATAAATCGATCAGTTGCACTAATTGTCTTAATGTTTCGTAACCAGTTAACGGTCTGCAACGGTGAGTAAAACTGTGGAAATGCCCACTTACTATCACGTTTGGTAAACCACTGTTGCGAAATAATAAATACTGCCTGCTTTTTATGCAAAGCCGGTGTCATTTCTTGCATCCCCAAGTAATGCGAAAGAGATTCTGTTCCAGCCTGACCAAGCAAAAATGGCTGATAATTACGCTTATACTTTGCTGCCAACACCGATGGATGCATTGTATCCAGACGGAGGAGTTCGCTTGACCCAAAGAAAGGCACATAATTTGTCTTTGAATTACTAAAGGCCGCCATTTTGACGCTTTCGCCTTTAAAAACATTTTTAGAAAATGACACAGACGCTTTTTGAATATCTTTATTTGATAAATAATTTAATGAAAATGGTGCCAAAAATAGTGCAGTAACCATGACGAATGCCAAGATTACTGGACCAAATATCCACCATAGCCCCCGTTTTTTCAGCATTTTTTTATCCAATCAATGATTCAACTTTAGCAACTACCTTGTTTGGTGTGTTCCATTCATCACGATTAAATTCAGAGACAGGTGCTTGAATATTGAACTTACTTTCTAAATCAAGCAATAATTCTACCGTTGCCATTGAATCTAGCAACCCATTCTCAAAAAAATCATCGTCCATTTGGTCAGAAATGTCTTCACCAATAATTGTGTTTAAGATTTCTACTATTTGTTCTTTCAAGTCCATTATTTTTTCCCTCGATTTCTAATACTATCATTTATATAATAGCTATTATTTTCTATTTGTTTTCTTTACACTAACGTTGGAACCAGATTTTGTCTAACAAACCACTGAATAGTAAGAAACTAATCATTATTACGTTGAATGTTATCACAATCGCTAACGCATTCGTAAATTTATTATGCGGTACGTGATGCTTTTTCTTATAGCGTAACCACATATCATTGACAACAAGACCAACACCATGAAACAAGCCATAAGCGATATAGTACCATTTCAATCCGTGCCAAAATCCCATAATCAACATATTAATGATATAAGCCACGTTTGACGTTGTGACTCGACTTTTAAA
Source organism: Leuconostoc sp. XM4 (assembly GCF_055698815.1). Lineage (NCBI taxonomy): Bacteria > Bacillati > Bacillota > Bacilli > Lactobacillales > Lactobacillaceae > Leuconostoc > Leuconostoc sp. XM4. Next base: position 1,784,337 of record NZ_CP134507.1, read on the forward strand.
CCATTTTTTCTTCATCATCAGAAACACAAGTCTCATAAAGACAAAGTCACGGAACCAAAATGATAAAGTCATATGCCAACGATTCCAAAACTCTTTTAAGTTTCTGGACAAAAATGGTAAATTAAAGTTCATTGGCACTTCAATTCCCATCACATACCCAGTTGCTACAGCGAACATTGAATATCCAGCAAAGTCAAAAAATAAATTCAAACCGTAAATATACATATACGCTATTATCCACCACGACCATCCGCCTTGAGCATGTGCAGAAATAATCGCCATACGCTCAACATTTGGCATTAATACCGTTCCCAAAGCATGAGACACGATGAATTTATACAAAAAACCAATGAAAAGGTATTTGACAGCTTTGCCAAGCATTTCTAGATACTTATCGTGTGTCGGTGCTTTCTCAACATCTTTCACGAAACGACGGTACCGATCAATAGGACCTGACGAAATTGTTGGCATAAACAGCATGAACCGCAAGAAAAGCCAAGGATTAAATTCTTGAATCGAACCATCACGTATTTCCATCACCATACCAACTGAACGGAATGTCAAATACGAAATACCCATAAATCCGAGTAAGGTTGTCACTTGCAACCAATTAGCAACTGGCGCAACCTTAATTAATACTAATGGCAAAATAGCTAAAATAGTTGTGACATAAAACACCCAAGTTTGGTTGTACTTTTTACGATACAAAGTATAGGCCCAAACAAGCAGCCATTGCCAAATCATGTAGATAATTAATGCGATACCTTCATGGTATTTCTCACCATCAAACATCAAGAAAATAAAGACAAGTGAGACCAGCACTTCATACCAAGCTATACGCTTTCCAAAGTATAGACCAATGGCTAGAGGAAGTAGTGCCAACAATAAAATAATGAAGTACTGCGGATCTGCATAGGGTTGTAGATTAAGCATTGCCATTCACCTCAGCAATCAACCCTTTTAAATCAATTTTACCATTTGGTGTTAATGGCATTGACTCGCGATATATAAATCGACTCGGCATCATATAAGGCATCATAACGTCTTTCATGCCATCTTTAATTGCATTTGTTAACAACATAGGTTTAGAAAAGTCATTTTCTTTGGGCACCACAATGGCCAACAGCTGCTTAACTTTACCATCAGCGTCATAACGTGGAACAGCGACTACTTGTTCTATCCATTGACTTTGTTGTAATTGTTGCGCAACTTCTTCCAATTCAATTCGGAACCCATGTAATTTGATTTGAAAATCACTACGTCCTTTATAATGCAACAAACCATTTTCATCAACTGTTGCTAAATCACCGGTTTTATATGCCTGTTCACCGTTAAATTTCGTAAAAGCGTCATTTGTTTTTTCAGGGTTGTTCAAATAACCTTTGGAAACCGAAGGGCCAGAAATCACAATTTCGCCTTTTTCCCCAGAAGAAACTTCTTGGTCATTGCTATCTTGAATACTAATTAACGTATCTTTCTTTACGTACCCAATTGGCATTTTATCGTAGTTTTCGATGATTTTCTTGGTAATGCGTATACTTGAAACAGCAACTGTGGCTTCTGTCGGCCCATACGTATTGTATATTTTCACCTTTGGAAAGCGCGCTAGTAACTTCTCTGCTGTCGTACGTGTTAGTACTTCGCCACAAAACAAAAACACCTTCAAATTTGGATTGTTCGCTTGATTAAATTCTGGATCCAGAAGGGCAACATCAGCAAATGATGGCGTCGACACCCATGTAGTTAAATCTAACTTTGGTAAAGTGGCAAATAATAGTTTAAAGTCCTCAGCTACTGATTTGGGTAATGCTTTCAAAGTCCCACCCGTAACAATTGTGGGAACCCAATCCATCACTGATAAATCAAAAGAATATGGTGGCTGTGATAACACATTACTGCCTTCTTGCCAGTCAAATGTGTCGCCGATCATCCAATTAGTAAAGCTTAGTAAATTATGATGTGAAATTTGAACGCCCTTTGGACGCCCTGTTGTCCCAGAAGTGAAAATAATATAAAAATTATCATTTTCTTGAACAGAATGTGTCAATTCATAAGGTACATTCGTAGAAAATATACGATCCAGATGTTGTTTATCAATCATTAAAATATCTGAAATTGATGTTGGTAACTCATCAATAGCTAAGATCACTGCAGGCTTAGCAATTTCAATAATATCTGTCAATCTTTCCTCTGATGAATTAACATCAACTGGAATGTAGGCATGCCCTGATTTAGCACTGCCTAAGAAACTGGCAATCATTTCAAATTGCTGCCCACCATACACCATAACTGGCGCTTTTTCCGGCAAATTTAGTTCATCTAAAGCATGAGCTAAACTATCAGATGCTTTTTTCAGTTGCTCATAAGTATGCTTTTCCCCCAGTTCATCATACGCAACTTTTTTAGGCTGCGTTGTCGCGATGAGATCAACCTGTTTTAACACATTATCAATCATGTGTGCTCCCCCATTTAAAATTCATTGTAAAGAAAATGTCCTTCCCCAACGCCAGAATAGCCGTATAAGTACAAAAGTGATAAAATGATTAAGAAATAAAAAACAGTACGCCCAACAAAATTAATAACTGGATGTTGGAAAAAATGCTTTAACATTCGCAGTAACCCCCGTATAAATTGTCTCTTTAAAAGCTATTTATTTTAACTTTAAAGTATCGTCAATAATATAATGAACCTTATTATAACATACATATTTCAGAATGTTAAATTTATATATCAAAGAATGGAACGATAGATTACTATGATTAAAAAATGTTTCTCGCTTATTGTTAAACTAGACAATATTGTATTAAAAAACCATGTTTTCCAAGCAATATTCTCAGCAATGCGACAAACACTCCCCGTTCTGGCAATCGACGTTTACTTGCGTCTGTTGTTCGTATTATTTTTAGCACCGAATGCTTTATTCCCTGTCATTTTTAATATCAATTTAAAAATAACAGGCCTGCAAATAATTCTTTCTATTTTGGACGTCGTTATTCTCATGATTTTTGCCGCTGCCTTGACAAATAAATACCTAATCTACCGCGGCATAAAAAATAACATATTACCAATATTAACCAATTTTTTGGCCACCTACCTCCTTTTCACTGTCAATACACAGGATTTTTCACATAATGTTTCACAATATTTAGTGGTCACCGTATTAACTTTGCTCAGTAGTGAATCCTATTATCAATACCAAAGACTCTTTCGTAAAACCCTACAACCTTATTCGGCAAGATTTTTAGTTTGGTCCGCTTTTATCCTTGGCCTCTATTTTTTGGTTCAACCGTATGTTCAACAAACGACGTTACAGTTACTAATCAGTAGTATTTTGTCATCTAATTTCTTCACAACATTCGTTGGTCTCCTACTAGTAGGAGCATGTGCACCAGTTCTGTATTGGTTAGGCATTGCATTGCCTAACGAACTAACTTCCAATCAAACAACAATTAACGCTGTCGTCAAAAATTTAGATGTTATTTTGAAAAATACTCACGCGACATTGCCATACCCTGAAAATCTCTATAGTGTGTATGGTACGTTTTCATTACTTGGTGGCATTGGCAATACACTAGCAATTAGTTTTTTGCTTTTATTTATGTCATCAAAAAGAAAGCAAAATTTAGGACTGTTATCCGTATTCCCTAGCTTATTCAATAATAATCAATTGCTTTATTTTGGATTACCATTATTCTTAAGACCTCTAATGTTGGTTCCTATGATTTTGTCTAGCGTGGCAGGCACCTTGGTTGGCTATGTAGCAATTGCCACACATTTAATAAAGCCAGCTTCCTTAGTGATACCAAATAATGCTCCTAATTTATTAACTGCATTCTTAGGAAGCGGTAAATTATCTTCCTTAATTGTGGTAGCAATAGTCTTTGGGTTGACGGTATTGATTTACAAGCCATTTATCGAACTTGATAACGCTGAGGTACAAAATGAGAAATAAACTAATCATCTTATCCAGTTTCATATTATTAATAGTAATTGGTATTTTTAGTCATAGTTGGGTTGTCCACACTCGTACCACACAATCGAAAATACAAACATCACATATGTCACCAATTATTCTAATTCCGGGTTCAAGTGCTTCAGTCAATCGATTTGATAGTCTATTAACTAAGCTCAACACTAAGAGCCAGCGACACGATGTTTTAAAAGTTTGGGTCACTAAAGATGGTAAATTGGTATACAGTGGCAAAATTCGATCTAGTGATGAGCAACCATTTATTGTCGTTGGCTTTCAAAACAATGCTGATGGTTACGACAATATTAAAAAGCAGGCTAAGTGGCTAAATACTGCTCTTATTGATTTACAAGATCGTTATCATTTCCATAATTTCCAAGGAATTGGCCACTCAAACGGCGGGCTCATTTGGACTAGATATTTAGAAAATTACTACAGTTCTGATAGTTTCAATATGGCAACTTTAATGACGCTAGGTACCCCCTTTAACTTCTCTGAGTCCTCATCACAACGTCGCACAGTCATGTTAAAAGACTTTATTGAAAAAAATACCAAATTACCCTCTAATTTGGTTATGTATTCGATAGCTGGTACTGAAGATTATACAGATGACGGAATCGTTCCAGTTCAAAGTGTTTTAGCCGGAAAGTATATTTTTCAAAAACATGTCAAATCCTATACTCAAATTACTGTTTCTGGAGATGATGCGCAACATTCAAGTCTCCCAGAAAATACAGAAGTTGTGAAATTAATACAAGAACATATACTTAAGGAAAACACTAATAATAACTTTCGAAAACCACAATAAAAGCAGCCCATCTGGGCTGCTTTTATTTTATAGCAATCTCTTGTATGATCTTTTTTAAACGATATTGCATTTGCTCAAATCGTCTTTTTTCACTATCTTCAATATCATATTTAAGTACCCCTATGATTTGTAATAGTGCTTCTTTGAAAGCAACGGATTCAGCCATATTTATTTTTGAAAGTGATTCACGCAATGCAAAAATATGCTCTGGATTATATGTGTCAGTTCCCACATTAATAGTCGTTAAATCGTCATCCATAGCCAGCATTTTATAGTTAAATTGCGCTTTTTCAGTGTAGTGATGACGAACTAAATCAGTAGCCCTATTTGATAACGCCGTAATAAAATAAGTCGAAAATTTAGCCCGTGGTCGATTACAATCATACTTTTGTACACACTTCATCAGGATTTCTAATCCCTCTGAATACCAATCATCCTGTTTCATTCGACCGCTAATCTTTCGCGAATGCACATCAAATATAGCCGCTTTCAAATGTTTAATCAATACATTATACGCAAATTCGTGCCCCCTTTGCGCAGCGATAACTGCTCCAATTAATCTATCTGTCCCCAATTATATACTCCCGCCATATTAGTAGTTTAATCAACTACTTATAACGGATTTCGTGAATTATATCCTTGATAAATCAACAAACTAGCAGCAACACTAGCATTCAAACTCTGAACATGCCCCACCATTGGAATCGTGACCATACCATCAACTTTTTTCTTTAATAATGGCGAAATGCCTCTCCCTTCATTACCAATAATCAACGCTACCGCGCCATTTGCATCCCAACGGCGATAATCATCACCAGCCATGTCTGTTCCAAAAACCCAAACATTACGCTTCTTAAGCTCTTCCACTATATTTACTAAGTTCGTCACTCGAGCAACAGGAACATGTTCAATGGCTCCAGTAGATGTCTTAGCAACGGTTGCCGTCAGTTGAACTGCCCGACGTTTTGGAATAATAATACCGTGAACTCCAGCTGCATCAGCAGTACGCAAAATAGACCCTAAGTTGTGTGGATCTTCAATGCCATCTAAAATGACAAAAAATGGTGCTTCGCCTTTTTTTTCAGCCTGTTCAAATAAATCATCAATTGACGCGTACTCAAAGGCCGCCACACTTAAAACAACACCTTGATGATTACCACCATCGGTTAGCTCATCTAGTTTTGACTTTGGTGCCTGCTGAATAACCAACTTCTTCTTCTTAGCCAATTGCGTAATTTCGTTACGAATTTTGTCTTGTAATCCTGTTTGTAGCCAAACCTTATTTATTTCTTGCGTGCTTTTTAACGATTCAACACTGGCATGATGCCCGTAAACGAATTCTGTTGGTTCTGTTGGTTTCATTTGTTTGTACTCCCTGTCTCCACCTGTTCAAAAATCCATGTCATTAGTTCTAAGATGCGCTCATGTTGTTCAGACATATACAAATAACCAAATAATGCTTCAACCCCTGTTGAAATTCGATACGTAATGACATCGGTATTTTTTGCTTTTGTATGTGACTTAGCATTACGTCCACGTTTGAAGTAATCTAATTCATCATCGGTTAGGATATTGCTTACCATCATTTGCTCAAATAACGCAGCATGCGCTTTCGCGGAAACATAATGTTTACTACGTTTTTGTAGTTCATTTACTTTTGTTAAGCCTAAAGACAATAAGTGCCGTCGTACTTCTAGTTCATAGATTGCATCGCCAATATAAGCCAGCGATAATCCGTTCATTTGTCTGTAATTTAAATTATGCATAATTCAATTATACGCAATTATATTGACTTGCGTACAAATTTCAATAAATGTTCTGCAGAACTATTTAAGTTTACCTATTTTTAATGAATATGAGAAGCTCTTTGGCATAAACGGTATCATTTTTGGCATAATATGCACATTTGTTTTAAAAATACTTTTTTTATAATTAAAAAAAACACTTATCATATATGATAAGTGTTTTTTAATACTATGCTTTTAGTTGTCAAATGTTTTTGCAACATCGTCTAACTTAGGAATATCTGAAGCTTCTTCGCTTTCAGACTCAGGTTGAGCGATAACATCCCCGACAACTTTACTCTTGATCTTGCGATATTCAGCCATACCAGTTCCGGCAGGAATAATCTTACCAATAATAACGTTCTCTTTCAAACCAACAAGTGGATCGTTTTTGCCACGAATAGCAGCATCTGTCAAAACACGTGTTGTTTCTTGGAAGGATGCGGCAGATAAGAATGAATTTGTCTCAAGCGCAGCCTTAGTAATTCCCAACAGAACTGGACGAGCAGTCGCTGGTACTAAGCCTTCAAACAAAGCTGGTTCGTTAGCGCGCTTGAAATCAGCGATATCCATTAATGTTCCTGGCAACAGGTCTGTTTGACCTGGATCCATGACACGGATTTTACGTAACATTTGACGAATCATTACTTCAATATGTTTGTCAGAAACTTCAATACCTTGCAAACGGTAAACCTTTTGAATTTCAGTTAGCATATATGATTCTGTTGTCAAAGTGTCTGTAACAGCTAACAACTCTTTAGGATCAATTGGTCCTTCGTTGATAGCCTCACCACGCTTAATTTCGTCACCTTCACCAAAACGCATACGTGTTGTCAAAGGTAATGTATAAGTTCTTGTATCAGTTTCGCCTTCAATTGTAACTGACTTTGTGCGGTCTGCAGGATTTTCTTCAATCACAGTAATTGTACCCGTAACTTCAGAAATTTCTGCACGTCCCTTAGGAATACGCGCCTCAACAATTTCTTGAACACGAGGCAAACCTTGCGTAATATCATTACCACCGGCAACTCCACCCGTGTGGAAGTTACGCATTGTCAATTGCGTACCTGGCTCACCGATTGATTGTGCAGCAACAGTTCCAACGGCTTCACCAACTTCAACTTCTTCACCAGATGCTAAGTTTCGACCATAGTCAAGCACTGAAACACCATGTTCCGTTGTTGATGTAAAGACTGAACGAATAGTTACTTCTTTAATGCCAGCATTCACAATCTTCTTGGCAACATCTTCATCAATCATTTCATTACGTGAAACAATCTTTTCATCTGTTTCAGGGTCAAATACAGACTTCATTGCATAACGACCGAGAATACGATCGTACAATGGTTCAACCACAGATGTGCCATCCATAATTGCTTGAACAGCAACACCACGATCTGAATCATTGTCAAACTCACGCACAATAACATCTTGAGCCACATCAACTAGTCGACGTGTCAAGTAACCTGAGTTAGCTGTCTTCAAGGCCGTATCTGACATTCCCTTACGAGCTCCGTGAGTAGAAATAAACATTTCCATCACTGTCAAACCTTCACGGAAGTTAGCTGTAACTGGCAATTCAATAATCTTACCACCAGGTCCAGCCATCAATCCACGCATACCAGCCAATTGAACGAAGTTCGAAATGTTACCTCGAGCCCCAGAATCTTGCATCATAAAGATAGGGTTCGTTGGTTCAAACGATTCAATCAACTTGTCTTGAATAATATCCTTGGCTTTTGTCCAAATTTCGGTTACACGTTGATAACGTTCCGAATCAGTTATCAAACCACGACGGAACTGCTTTGTTACTGTGGCAACTTGACTATGAGCGTCTTCAAGAATAGCAGGTTTTTCCTCTAATTCCAATACATCCGTCATTGACACTGTTAAACCAGATTCAGTAGACTTGTCGTAACCCAAATCTTTCATACGATCCAACAATAATGAAGTTTCTGTCACCTTATAACGCTTATATACTTCAGCGATAATATCTGACAAGAAGCCCTTCTTGAAAGGATTAACGATCGATGTATCAGCCAAATAATCATGTATATTTTCACCAGCATCAATAAAGAAACTATCATCAACTCGCTTAAAGTTATCTTCTGATGGTTCGTTGATATATGGGAAATCTGAAGGCAAGATTTCGTTAAAGAATAACTTACCTACCGAAGTGATCATAATCTTTGAACGTTGCTCGTCAGTAAATGGCTTTTCGCTTGGAAATGAAGAAGTCTGAATACCTACTCGTGTATGATAATGAACAACCTTGCTTGCAAAAGCAATTCGTGCTTCATCAACGCTAGAGAAGATCATTCCTTCGCCTTCACGACCGGCTTCTTCAGTAGTCAAATAGTAGTTTCCAATAACCATATCCTGTGATGGCGCAACAATTGGCTTTCCATCTTTAGGTGCCAAAATATGCCCAGCAGCAAGCATTAACAAACGCGCTTCAGCTTGTGCTTCATCAGATAATGGTACGTGGATGGCCATCTGATCACCATCGAAATCGGCGTTATAGGCTTCAGTAACCAATGGGTGCAAACGCATTGCTTTACCTGAAACTAACACTGGCTCAAACGCTTGAATTCCAAGACGGTGCAATGTAGGTGCTCGGTTCAAAAGAACAGGGTGTTCCTTGATAACATCTTCCAAGACATCCATCACGTCGCCGTCAGCTTTATCAATCTTGCGTTTAGCAGACTTGACATTGCCAGCCAACTTACGTGTTGTTAATTCTTTCATGATAAATGGACGGAATAGTTCAATAGCCATTGGTACAGGCAATCCCATTTGGTTCATTTTCAAGAAAGGTCCAACATCAATAACCGAACGACCAGAATAATCAACACGCTTACCAAGTAAGTTCTGACGGAAACGACCTTGCTTACCCTTCAACATGTGTGAAAGTGATTTCAATGGACGATTACCTGGACCAGCAACCGGACGACCACGACGACCATTATCAATCAACGCATCAACAGCTTCTTGTAACATACGCTTTTCATTTTGCACGATAATGCCTGGCGCATTCAAATCAAGCAAACGCTTCAAACGATTGTTACGGTTGATAACACGGCGATATAAATCATTCAAATCAGACGTGGCAAAACGGCCACCTTCCAATTGAACCATCGGACGCAAATCAGGAGGAATAACTGGAATAACTTCCATTACCATCCATTCAGGTTTGTTATCTGACTGGAGAAAGGCTTCAATAATGTCCAAACGACGTACCGCACGTACTCGTTTTTGTCCTGTTGCTTCTTGCAATTCACGCTTTAATTCATCAGCTTCCGTAGCTAAATCAACGTTTGCAAGTAATTCTTTGATTGCTTCTGCGCCCATGCCAGCCTTAAAGCCAGCACCATATTCTTTTTTCAGTTGACGGTACTCACGTTCCGTCATCATTTGCTTCTTTTCAACAGGTGCATCACCTGGTTCAATAACAACATAAGAAGCAAAATATATAATTTCTTCAAGTGAACGTGGAGACATGTCTAAAACAAGTCCCATACGTGAAGGAATTCCCTTGAAATACCAAATATGTGTAACAGGAGCAGCTAATTCGATGTGACCCATACGTTCACGACGAACTTTTGATGATGTTACTTCAACACCACAGCGGTCACAAACAATACCCTTATATCGGATTCGCTTGTACTTACCACAGGCACATTCATAATCTTTTGTAGGTCCGAAAATACGTTCATCGAACAAACCGTCTTTTTCTGGCTTAAGTGTTCGATAGTTAATCGTTTCTGGCTTCTTTACTTCACCATAAGACCATGAACGAATCTTATCAGGGGAAGCCAAAGCGATTTGCATACTTTCGAATTTATTAACATCGATTGCCATCTATTTGCTGTTACCTTTCTAAATTATTTTTCCTCAAATGTTTGACTTTGTTCTTCAACCTTAGAGAAGGCTGCAGCAACTTCTTCATCATCTTTGTTTAACAGATCAGGATTTGTACGGGCTAGCTTTTCAAGTGCATCAACAGGCAAAATTGAATCATCTTCATCCATTTGACGCAACTCAACTTCATCACCTGCACCATCTAGTACTTGCATGTCCAAGCCAAGTGCCTGCAATTCTTTAACCAAAACACGGAAAGACTCTGGTACACCAGGACGAGGAATTGGTTCACCCTTAATAATTGATTCATACACTTTAACACGGCCTGCAACATCATCTGACTTATACGTCAAGATTTCTTGCAATGTGTAAGCTGCACCATAAGCTTCCAAAGCCCAAACTTCCATTTCACCGAAACGCTGTCCACCAAACTGAGCTTTACCACCCAAAGGCTGTTGTGTAACAAGTGAGTAAGGACCAATTGAACGTGCATGAATTTTATCGTCAACCATGTGCGCTAGTTTCATATAATGCATGACACCAACACCAACACGCTTGTCAAAAGCTTCACCAGTGCGACCATCATAGACAACTGACTTACCGTCTTGTGGTAACCCAGCCTCACGTAAGGCCATTTCAATTTCATCATCACTGGCACCATCAAAGACAGGTGAAGCAACATGAATACCAAGTTTCTTGGCAGCAAATCCCAAGTGCAATTCAAGTACTTGCCCAATATTCATACGTGATGGCACACCCATGGGTGACAATAGAATGTCAATAGGTGTTCCATCAGGCATATATGGCATATCTTCTTCTGGCACAACAACAGAGACAGTTCCCTTGTTTCCATGACGACCAGCCATCTTATCACCGACTTGAATTTTACGCTTTTGTGCAATATAAACACGAACCATCATGTTGACACCTGGTGCTAATTCATCACCATTTTCAGGTGTATAAATACGAACGTTTTGAACGACACCGCCGCCACCATGAGGAACACGTAATGATGTATCACGTACTTCACGCGCTTTTTCGCCAAAAATGGCATGCAATAAACGTTCTTCAGCAGAAAGTTCAGTAACACCCTTAGGTGTTACCTTACCAACTAAGATATCACCATCGTGCACTTCAGCACCGACACGAATAATACCGTCCGCATCCAAATCCTTTAACTGATCTTCACCAGTGTTAGGAATTTCACGAGTCATTTCTTCCGGTCCGAGTTTTGTGTCTCGCGCTTCTGAATCGTATTCTTCGATGTGAATTGAAGTATAAACATCTTCACGGACCAAACGTTCATTTAAGACAATGGCATCTTCGAAGTTATATCCTTGCCAAGTCATGAAAGCAATTAAGGGATTTTGCCCCAAGGCCAATTCACCTTGTTCCATTGAAGGACCATCTGCCAAAACCTCGTCGGCTTCAATATGCTCACCGACATGTACAATTGGCTTTTGGTTATAGTTTTTACCACCGTTTGAACGACGGAATTTCATCAATTCATAAGTATCCAATTGACCATCTTCACGACGAACTCGGATTTGGCGACCGTCCACATACTCAACTTCACCAGATGCGCGTGCAATCATCGCAACACCAGAATCATGAGCTGCTTTATACTCAATTCCTGTTCCTACTAATGGTGAATGTGGATCAAGCAAAGGCACTGCCTGACGTTGCATATTGGCACCCATCAAAGCACGGTTGGAATCATCGTTTTCCAAGAACGGAATAGCAGCTGTTCCAACAGAAACAACCTGCTTTGGCGAAACGTCCATGTAGTCAATACGATCAATTGGTGTTTCAATGTTTTCTTCACCAAAACGAGCCATAACTGTGTTGTGGACAAAGCTACCATCTTCATTTAATGGTGAGTTAGCTTGAGCAACAATATAGTTATCTTCTTCATCGGCTGTCAAATAATCAATCTTATCTGTAACCTTATGAGTTGTCCAATCAACACGACGGTATGGTGTTTCAACGAAACCATATTTGTTAATGCGACCATAAGTGGCCAACGAGTTAATCAACCCAATGTTAGGACCTTCTGGTGTTTCAATCGGATCAATACGACCGTAATGTGTATAGTGAACATCTCGAACTTCAACGCCGGCACGATCACGAGTCAAACCACCCGGTCCAAGAGCTGACAAACGACGTTTGTGGTTCATTTCACCCAATGGGTTAGTTTGATCCATAAACTGCGACAATTGTGAAGAACCAAAGAATTCTTTGACAGCGGCTACAACAGGACGTATATTGATTAACTGTTGTGGTGTAACCGTGTTGGCATCTTGAATTGACATGCGTTCACGAACAACACGTTCCATACGCGTTAAGCCAATACGGAATTGGTTTTGCAACAATTCACCAACAGAACGAATACGACGGTTACCCAAGTGGTCAATATCATCAACATGACCAACACCTTCTTGCAAGTTCAAGAAGTAGTTCATACCTGCCAAGATATCAGCTGGACGTACTGTACGATCATCTTCATCAATGTGCCCATTGCCAATCAACAATAATGTCTTTTCTGGGTTTTCGGGAGATTCGATTTTGATTTTTTGAAGGGTTACAGGTTCTTCAAGAACAGCATCACCTGATGGAGTATATGTTGTTGTCTTAAAGTCTTCACGATCCAAATATGGTGTTAATTTAGAAATAACTTCCTTATCAACTAACGTACCTTTTTCAGCAATAATTTCACCAGAATCAGGGTCAGCCAATGTTTCTGCTAGTGTTTGGTTTAACAAACGTGTCTTAAGTGACAGCTTTTTATTAATCTTATAACGGCCCACAGAAGCTAAATCATAGCGCTTTGGATCAAAGAAACGAGCAACTAATAGTGCACGTGATGAATCAGCTGTCTTTGGTTCACCTGGACGCAAACGTTCGTATACATCCTTCAATGCTTCTTCAACACGAGAATCTGACATATCCTTATGGACATCTTTTTCAAGAGTCATGTTCAATGCATCATATTGATCTGAAAAAATATCAATAATGTCTGAATCCGAACCAAATCCAAGTGCACGTACTAATTCAGTCATTAGCAACTTACGCGTGCGATCAATGCGGACGTTAGCAATGCCCTTGGCATCAGTTTCATACTCCAACCATGCGCCACGGTTAGGAATAACAGTCGTTCCAAAATGCGGACGTCCGTTTTTATCAGTTGTCTGATTATAATAAATACCGGGTGAACGAACAAGCTGTGAAACAATAACACGCTCTGCTCCATTAATAATGAACGTTCCTTGCTCTGTCATTAATGGAAAATCACCAAAGAATACATCTTGCGACTTAATTTCACCAGTTTCGTGGTTCGTTAAACGCAATGTAACGTGTAGTGGTGCAGAATAGTTTGCATCATGTTCACGTGCTTCGTCAATATTATATTTTGGTTCCATTAATTGATAATCAACGTATTCCAAAGATAAAGTACCTTGGAAATCATCGATTGGCATGATGTCGCCAAACATTTCCTTAATACCATCGTTCAAAAACCATTGATATGATGCCGTTTGAATTTCAATCAAATTCGGCACATCAAGTACTTCTTTGATGCTAGCATATGAACGACGAGTACGGTGCTTACCGTATTTTACTAAATGTCCTACCACATTTATCACCTCATTTGTTTTTTACTGTGTTTTGATATTACAATATGATTACAAAACAAGATATTCCACCAATTTTGCTTGCCAATAGGCACAAAAAAAGCAATCGCCGCTGTTTCCGCAGTGAACGTTTGCCTCAATATAAAGGGATTGCGGACAATATTTCGCAAAATTCCGAATTTATTCACAGTACTACAATAGTCAATTATACAGAAAATTAAAAAAAAAGCAACCACCCGGTTACTTTGTGTATGCCGCCGGTGGGAGTCGAACCCACACGGTGTTGCCACCACTGGATTTTGAGTCCAGCGCGTCTGCCAATTCCGCCACAGCGGCATAATATAAAGCCCTAAAGCTTATAGGGCGGTAGAAGGGGATCGAACCCTCGCATGCTGGATCCACAAACCAGTGTGTTAACCACTTCACCACTACCGCCATGGCAGGGATAGAGGGAATCGAACCCCCATCAACGGTTTTGGAGACCGCTATTCTACCGTTTAACTATATCCCTATAACCTTAAGCTCAGTCATTAGACTGAAATAACATGGTGAGGAATTGCACCCCACATTACACTGGCTTGTACATGTTTGTCAGTAGTACTTTTATAGCGGTCACAGCGGGGCTCGAACCCGCGATCTCCTGCGTGACAGGCAGGCGTCCTAACCAGCTAGACCATGCGACCAATGGACGCTACAGGGATCGAACCTGTGACCCCCTGCTTGTAAGGCAGGTGCTCTCCCAGCTGAGCTAAGCGTCCATGATGGAGAGGAAGGGATTCGAACCCTCGAAGCAAGTTCCTCTGCTTACACGGTTTCCAACCGTGCTCCTTCGGCCAGACTCGGACACCTCTCCGATTATCTTCCTACTGCTCTCTACTTCTTTTCTATGTACGGCACCGCATCGTCCTATCCTCGCAGGAAGCGATCCTCCAACTACTTTCGGCGCTATAGAGCTTAACTTCTGTGTTCGGTATGGGAACAGGTGTGTCCTCTATGCTATCGACACGACACCTTGAGTGTTAGCCACTCAAAACTAAATAGTAACAAATTCTTCTTCTATCCTAAACCACTCATAATTGCTTATTCGAATATTTCTATCCGTTTGACTTTGGTTAAGTCCTCGACCTATTAGTACTAGTCCGCTCCATTGATCACTCAACTTCCACTTCTAGCCTATCTACCTCATCATCTCTAAGGGGTCTTACTCTATTAAATAGATGGGAAATCTCATCTCGAGGCGAGTTTCACACTTAGATGCTTTCAGCGTTTATCTCATCCATACATAGCTACCCAGCAATGCTCCTGGCGGAACAACTGGTACACCAGCGGTATGTCCATCCCGGTCCTCTCGTACTAAGGACAGCTCCTCTCAAATTTCCTGCGCCCGCGACGGATAGGGACCGAACTGTCTCACGACGTTCTGAACCCAGCTCGCGTACCGCTTTAATGGGCGAACAGCCCAACCCTTGGGACCGACTACAGCCCCAGGATGCGATGAGCCGACATCGAGGTGCCAAACCTCCCCGTCGATGTGGACTCTTGGGGGAGATGAGCCTGTTATCCCCAGGGTAGCTTTTATCCGTTGAGCGATGGCCCTTCCATGCGGAACCACCGGATCACTAAGTCCTACTTTCGTACCTGCTCGAGTTGTAGCTCTCGCAGTCAAGCTTGCTTATGCCTTTACACGCTACGAATGATTTCCAACCATTCTGAGCAAACCTTTGAGCGCCTCCGTTACCTTTTAGGAGGCGACCGCCCCAGTCAAACTGCCCGCCAGACACTGTCCACGATCACGTTGAGTGACCAGTGTTAGAATGTTCATACAACGAGGGTAGTATCCCACCGTGCGACTCCGACTAGACTAGCGTCCAATCTTCTACGTCTCCTACCTATTCTGTACAAGCAGCACAAACATTCAATATCAAGCTACAGTAAAGCTCCATGGGGTCTTTCCGTCCTGTCGCGGGTAACCCGCATCTTCACGGGTATTTAAATTTCACCGAGTCCCTCGTTGAGACAGTGCCCAGATCGTTACGCCTTTCGTGCGGGTCGGAACTTACCCGACAAGGAATTTCGCTACCTTAGGACCGTTATAGTTACGGCCGCCGTTTACTGGGGCTTCAATTCGTACCTTCGCCGAAGCTAAGCACTCCTTTTAACCTTCCAGCACCGGGCAGGCGTCAGCCCCTATACTTCATCTTACGATTTTGCAGAAACCTGTGTTTTTGATAAACAGTCGCCTGGGCCTATTCACTGCGGCTCATGTTTTACCATGAGCACCCCTTCTCCCGAAGTTACGGGGTCATTTTGCCGAGTTCCTTAACGAGGGTTCTCTCGCTCACCTTAGTGTTCTCCACTCGACTACCTGTGTCGGTTTGCGGTACGGGCAGTGTAATACTTCCTAGAAGCTTTTCTCGGCAGTGTGACGTCTCAGACTTCTCTACTTTATTTCGATCCGCATCACAGCTTGTCCTTATAGAAAAAAGCATTTCACTCTTTTCAAGACTTACTGCTTGCACGCACATATCCATCAGTGCGCATCTGGTAGCCTCCTGCGTCCCTCCATCGGTAATAACGCATTACAACTGGTACAGGAATCTCAACCTGTTATCCATCGACTACGCTTCTCAGCCTCGCCTTAGGTCCCGACTAACCCTGGGTGGACGAGCCTTCCCCAGGAAACCTTAGTCATTCGGTGGACAGGATTCTCACCTGTCTTTCGCTACTCATACCGGCATTCTCACTTGTAAGCGCTCCAGCAGTCCTTACGATCTACCTTCGTCGCCCTTACAACGCTCTCCTATCGCGCACTTACGTGCACCCGCAGTTTCGGTAATATGTTTAGCCCCGGTACATTTTCCGCGCAATGGCACTCGACTAGTGAGCTATTACGCACTCTTTAAATGGTGGCTGCTTCTAAGCCAACATCCTAGTTGTCTATGCACTATCACATCGTTTTCCACTTAACATATATTTAGGGACCTTAACTGGCGATCTGGGCTGTTCCCCTTTCGACGGTGGATCTTATCACTCATCGTCTGACTCCCATTCATACATATCTGGCATTCGGAGTTTATCAAACTTTGGTAACCCGAGATGGGCCCCTAGGCTTAACAGTGCTCTACCTCCAGTATGCTTATAATGAGGCTAGCCCTAAAGCTATTTCGGAGAGAACCAGCTATCTCCAAGTTCGTTTGGAATTTCACCGCTACCCACAGTTCATCCGAGCATTTTTTAACATGCACCGGTTCGGACCTCCAGTAAGTTTTACCTCACCTTCATCCTGACCATGGGTAGGTCACTTGGTTTCGGGTCTACAGCATCGTACTATTCGCGCTATTCACACTCGCTTTCGCTGCGGCTCCGGTCTTTCCACCTTAACCTCGCACGATACCGTAACTCGCCGGTTCATTCTACAAAAGGCACGCCATCACCCATTAACGGGCTCTGACTTCTTGTAGGCGTCGTGGTTTCAGGAACTATTTCACTCCCCTTCCGGGGTGCTTTTCACCTTTCCCTCACGGTACTGGTTCACTATCGGTCACTAGGGAGTATTTAGCCTTACGGGATGGTCCCCGCAGATTCCGACCGGATTTCACGTGTCCGGCCGTACTCAGGATCCTGAAAAGAGTGTGCTTCATTTCGCTTACGGGGCTATCACCCTCTATAGCCAAGTTTCCCAACTTGTTCTGCTATAAAACACTTTTGTAACTCTTATATATCAGTCCTACAACCCCAACATGCAAGCACGTTGGTTTGGGCTCTTCCCCGTTCGCTCGCCGCTACTTAGGGAATCGATTTTTCTTTCTGCTCCTGCTGCTAATGAGATGTTTCAGTTCACAGCGTATTCCGTCAAATATCCTATGTATTCAGATACAGACAACTCTTACGAGTTGGGTTTCCCCATTCGGAAATCTTTGGGTCATAGCGTACTTACCGCTCACCAAAGCTTATCGTAGTTAGTCACGTCCTTCATCGGCTCCTAGTGCCAAGGCATTCACCACGCGCCCTTATTAACTTAACCTATACAACCGAAGTTGTGGTTTAAGTTTATGAGTTGGTCATTTTTCAGACCTGCGATTAAACCGTTCTTTTTAAAGAACTTTTTGTGTTGTTTCTCGGTTCATTTTAGTGCAATCTTACGATTGCTTTTAAAAGAATTTGTTACTATTCAGTTTTCAATGTACAACATGCTAGCCTTTCGACTAGCTATGGAGAATAGCGGGATCGAACCGCTGACCCCCTGCTTGCAAAGCAGGTGCTCTCCCAGCTGAGCTAATTCCCCATAGGATCACTTTGAGACCATGATACCTATTAAAGTATCACACTCAAAACTAAACAAAACTTTGAAACAAACAAATTGACACTTAAGTCCCTGTCGCTTTCCGATTATCCTTAGAAAGGAGGTGATCCAGCCGCAGGTTCTCCTACGGCTACCTTGTTACGACTTCACCCCAGTCATCTGTCCTGCCTTAGACGGCTCCTTCCTAAAAGGTTAGGCCACCGGCTTTGGGCATTACAAACTCCCATGGTGTGACGGGCGGTGTGTACAAGACCCGGGAACGTATTCACCGCGGCGTGCTGATCCGCGATTACTAGCGATTCCGACTTCATGTAGTCGAGTTGCAGACTACAATCCGAACTGAGACGTACTTTAAGAGATTAGCTCACCCTCGCGGGTTGGCAACTCGTTGTATACGCCATTGTAGCACGTGTGTAGCCCAGGTCATAAGGGGCATGATGATCTGACGTCGTCCCCGCCTTCCTCCGGTTTGTCACCGGCAGTCTCGCTAGAGTGCCCATCTGAATGCTGGCAACTAACAATAAGGGTTGCGCTCGTTGCGGGACTTAACCCAACATCTCACGACACGAGCTGACGACGACCATGCACCACCTGTCACTTTGTCTCCGAAGAGAACACTTCTATCTCTAAAAGCTTCAAAGGATGTCAAGACCTGGTAAGGTTCTTCGCGTTGCTTCGAATTAAACCACATGCTCCACCGCTTGTGCGGGTCCCCGTCAATTCCTTTGAGTTTCAACCTTGCGGTCGTACTCCCCAGGCGGAACACTTAATGCGTTAGCTTCGGCACTAAGAGGCGGAAACCTCCTAACACCTAGTGTTCATCGTTTACGGTGTGGACTACCAGGGTATCTAATCCTGTTTGCTACCCACACTTTCGAGCCTCAACGTCAGTTGCAGTCCAGTAAGCCGCCTTCGCCACTGGTGTTCTTCCATATATCTACGCATTCCACCGCTACACATGGAGTTCCACTTACCTCTACTGCACTCAAGTTAACCAGTTTCCAATGCCATTCCGGAGTTGAGCTCCGGGCTTTCACATCAGACTTAATAAACCGTCTGCGCTCGCTTTACGCCCAATAAATCCGGATAACGCTCGGGACATACGTATTACCGCGGCTGCTGGCACGTATTTAGCCGTCCCTTTCTGGTATGGTACCGTCAAACTAAAATCATTTCCTATTCTAGCTGTTCTTCCCATACAACAGTGCTTTACGACCCGAAAGCCTTCATCACACACGCGGCGTTGCTCCATCAGGCTTTCGCCCATTGTGGAAGATTCCCTACTGCAGCCTCCCGTAGGAGTTTGGGCCGTGTCTCAGTCCCAATGTGGCCGATCAGTCTCTCAACTCGGCTATGCATCATTGTCTTGGTAGGCCTTTACCCCACCAACTAACTAATGCACCGCGGATCCATCTCTAGGTGACGCCGAAGCGTCTTTTAACTTTTTGTCATGCGACACTAAGTTTTATTCGGTATTAGCATCTGTTTCCAAATGTTATCCCCAGCCTTGAGGCAGGTTGTCCACGTGTTACTCACCCGTTCGCCACTCACTTGAAAGGTGCAAGCACCTTTCGCTGTGCGTTCGACTTGCATGTATTAGGCACGCCGCCAGCGTTCATCCTGAGCCAGGATCAAACTCTCAATTTGAAAATTTGAAGATTGCTCTTCGATTAAACTGACTATATTTCGCTATATCTCTATAACGTAATCCGTTTATTGTTTGTTACGAATTGACTTCGCAAATTTGTTTTTGTTACTTTACGTAACAGCTACAGATTCGTTTGTTCAAAGTTTTGTTCAGTTTTCAATGTGCTACTCGTTGTCGCTGAGACAACTATATTATCTTACCACGCTCGTTTCGCTTTGTCAACTACTTCTTTTAAGAAGTTTTCGTTGACCTCACTGTCCTTACGCTGCCGCTCCCCCTTGCCTCGCAACGCTTTGCGTCGCTTCGCTCCGTCGGAACATATACTAATATACCAACTTTATTCCCCCTCGTCAACTACTTTTTTTACTTGTTTTTTATCTCTTTCCTTCGTTCGCTTTTTATCCCCTTTTATCCCCTTACTTTACCTCCTCATTCGCTTTATCCGCCCTTTTTTTACCCCTTCCCTCCTTTTCGTTCTTTTGCCTTTACCTTTACTTAAGTAATTACTGCAACGTTAGCTTGAGATCTTCTGCTTTAATCATTTTTAACTTAGTCATGAATAACCATTTTAAAACTGTGGCGATAATAACAGGAAGTATGACAAATACCAGCAGAATGCTGAATATAGATACAAGACTTTTGTCTGATTCCGACCAAGCCGTCAACGGACCGACTAATCCAGAGAATCCAAATCCTGCGGAAAATGGCGTCCCTTTGATATTCAACATAGTTGCTACCGCCCCCATTATTGCCGCACCAATACTTGTTGGTATAAATAGTTTGGGTTTCACTAACATATTTGCCATTTGAATTTTTGGCGAGCCAACAAAATGCGCCAACGTACCACCAATGGGATTCACACTAGCGCCCATTAACGCTAATGTAAAACTTGCCACTGTAATTCCTGCATTAGCAGCGCCTGATCCAACTCCTGCCAGGCTAATAGCCATTGCAATACCTACCGAAGATAACGGGGAAACAATAAGAAAAGCAAAAATCACCCCCAAGACCGCGCCCATTACTAGTGGTGTTAATTCAGTAGCATAAGCGACGCCATCCCCTATCCATGTTTGCAAGACACTGATCGGCTGTAAAGTCATCAGCCCAATACCGCCGGCAATAACCGCTACAAATAATGGCTGTAATAATATTTTAAAATGTCCAAAAGATTTCTCAGTGAACTTCACCAATATAGATGCCAAAAACGCTACGAGCAAAATATTGAGCATCACACCGCTACCAGAAATGATTGCGCCATTGGCTGTGCTTTTCACAACACCAGCAGAAACAAACATCGAAAGCGCGATGGCGCCTGAATCAATTACTGTCAATTTTAAAATTTGACCCACAGCAAATCCTGCTACTAATGGCAATGTACTTTGAATCAGTGTCGTCATAAACGCAATCTGGGTAGCAATTTCGTTACCAGAAAACAATAACAGTAATTGACTGACCAATGCACTAGG
The DNA here is from genome assembly GCF_055698815.1 of Leuconostoc sp. XM4. Classification (NCBI taxonomy): domain Bacteria; kingdom Bacillati; phylum Bacillota; class Bacilli; order Lactobacillales; family Lactobacillaceae; genus Leuconostoc; species Leuconostoc sp. XM4. Next base: position 1,805,806 of record NZ_CP134507.1, read on the forward strand.
AATTAAAGTCAAAACTACACCCAAGCTCGTACCATTCAATATATCAATAATGAATTTTTTTATTGTTGCCGCGGAACTATTTTTAACTGATTTCATATTTCTTTCCTATGTATGCGCCGAAGCGCTTAATTTAAACTTCGTGTGGTGAAGATTGTCCGTTTAGTATCATTAAAGTATCATCTAACGAAATGTCAACCATGTTCTTGACGGCTATGTTAGTAAAGAAGCCAACATGTGGCGTAATAATGACGTTTGACATTGATAATAGTTTTTGGATGCGTGCATCTTGCACCCCCTGATCATGTAAATCGTGATTGAAAACACCGGACTCATTTTCCACCGTATCCAGTGCCACGGCACCCACTTGACCATTCTCTAAAAAAGTAATTAAATCACTTGTGTTGATAACTGGGCCACGCGAAGCATTTATTAACAACACACCCTTTTTCATTTTTAGGAAATCCGCCTCAGAAAGCAAATGAATTGAAGTTTCATTTAAATCGACATGTAAACTGATTACGTCACTTTGTGCCAATAGCTCATCTTTTGTAACGTAGGTAATCACATCACAAAGTGAAGCATCGCGGTCTGTATCGTAACCTAAGACATTGACACCAATACTATTTAGTAGTTTTGCCAATGTCCCACCAATTCGTCCTACACCGACAATGCCGATAGTAACAGAGTGAATTTCTCTCGCTTGAAGACCTGTCCAGCGAAAATCATTGTTAGCAATCCGTTTGTCAAATTCTGGCGTATGACGCAATAATCTCAGGATCTGCATAAGCGCCATTTCGGCTACTGATCTTGGTGAATAGGCTGGTACATTTGTTATTTTCAAACCAGCTTTTTTAGCCAGATCAACTTCAATCATGTCATAACCAGCAGTCCGTGTCGCTATTTGAGTTATTTGTTTAGCAATATGATGATAAAATTGTTGATCCCCACCAATTTTTGCAGTTTGTTGTATGACTAATCCGTCAATTTCTGTTAAATCAGGTAGTGTTTCAGGATGGAAATCATCACGAGAAATCACTATTTCCACATTATTCTTTTCAGCGTAGTGACGAATAGCCTGCTCTTCGTCACTACGCACACTTGTCATCAATATTTTATTCATTTACCATTTTCTTCCATATAAGCAGTCAAACGGTGCATAGCTTTTTGCAATGTTTCAATGGATGCCGCATAGCTTAGTCGAACATACCCTTCTCCTCCAGGACCAAATGACGAACCTGGAATCAAAGCTAGACCATTATTTTGAGCTAAATCACGAGCAAAAGCAAAATCATCCTGAATATAGCCAGCCGGTATTTTAGCAAAAATATAAAATGCTCCATCTGGTTTAGCAACTTTAAAACCAAGTTGTGTCATTGTGTCATAGACATAATCACGTCGTTGAAGATACTCAGCCTTCATGACTAACGTATCTTGCCGCCCTGCCTCTGTTCCTAACGCCTCTGTAGCTGCAGCCATAGCTGGATTAGAGGCAGTTGTTGTTGCAAATTGGTGAATCATCGCTATTTTTTGAACCAATTGTGCTGGGCCAGCCAAAATACCAATGCGATAACCAGTCATTGCATGTGATTTTGAAACACCATTCAGCAAAATTGTTTGTTCAGGCAAATATTTAGCCATTGATACATGACTATTTTCATATGATAGCTCAGAGTAAATCTCATCGGAAATAACAATAATGTCAGTACCACGCAAAACATCTGCAATCGCTTTTATTTGTTCATCATTGTAAGTAACCCCAGTTGGATTAGATGGAAAGTTTAATACAACAGCTTTGATATCATCCCCATGCTTGGCAATTGCAGCCTTGAGCATCTCTGGACTTAACACAAAATCATTTGAAGAAGTGTCGATAAATACTGGTTCAGCACCATCTACTAATCCCACTGCTATATATAATGGAAAAATCGGTGTAGGGAGTATTATTTTATCCCCCGGATTTAATATAGTTGTGAGCGTATCATAAATAGCTTCAGTTGCCCCTATAGTTACAATAATTTCGTTAGTAGGATCGTAATCGATATCATAACGGTCTGCCAAAAATCCAGCCGCAGCCTCACGTAAATGGATCGTACCATTTGATGCAGCATAGTGTGAATCATTTGCTTCAATCGACCGAATTGCCGCTTGTTTGATGTGATCGGGTACATTAAAATCCGGTTCCCCTAACGTCAGCTTAATAATATCTGGAATCTCACTCACCTCAATATCAAATGCTCGAATAGCAGATGGACCAACAAGTTTCAAATGTTGATTGAGATTATTCAATAACGAGGGTTTTACTTCTGGCATAATTTTCTCCCTAATTTAACACAAAACGCACATCCAGAAAAAATTCTGAATGTGCGTTTGCTCAAATGTAGATGAACTCACTAGGCATTCAGAGGGTTAATCCGAATACCTACGCAAAATGCCTTAAGTACTTGGATAGTTAGCCAAAATACTTAAAGTAAAAATTTGCTGTAGTTTTGTTCATTAAATGTGACATTGTGTTAAAACCTTTTTTATTTTTATGAGATTAATTTTAATATTAATTCCATCATTTGTCAAGTTTCTTATTAACAAAATCACATTTTACCTTTTTTGGGAAGACTACGGCCGCTCATAATATCATTGACAAGTAGATCGAGACGTACTTTAGTTTTTGCCCAATCATCGTTCGCTAGTTCGTAGGCAACATTCTTCAGTTCTTTTGGCAAAGTTACGTCGCGTAAAAATTCTGGCGAGGCTATTCGTTGTTCAACCACTAATGGATCATCTCCTCGAACTTGCACGCGGTCAATTAACATATCAGGATGCGTGACTGTAACGAAAATGATTACAGCTTGTTCACCTAGTTCCTGAGAATACGTAATAGCCCCCGCAGTGTCCAAGACAATTGTTGCATATGGATTTTTTCCCCAAGCGCGCTCTAATGCCTCGTATGATGAGCCGTACTTATACCCAGCATACTGCACCCGTTCCAAATAATGATTCTTTTCAAAACTATTATCAGTTTCAAAATAATAGGCTATGCCGTCCTCTTCCCGCTCCCGCGGGGGGCGCGTTGTATGCGTTAAAACTCGTGGCATCCGATATGTATCTTGCAAATAGCGGGCAATTGTTGTCTTACCGACACCTGTGGCACCAGTAATTACAAAAACTTTGTTATTTTTCATCATTCAAATTCCTTAGTTATTATTGTATCGTAAAACTATTTATAAAGTTCGACAAGTATACTTGAAATTGATAAAATAGCTGGTGTACAAAAACTATTAAAAATGGGAGAACTATTATGTCACTTCTTGCACGAGCTTTTAAGCGGGAATCTGTTGATAATTACCTGAGTGCAGATTCACATATGTCGCGTGTTTTAACAACGCGCGACTTAATTAGTCTAGGAGTAGGCACAGTCATTGGTACAGGAATATTTATTTTACCCGGCCACGAAGCCGCTGATCATGCAGGTCCAGCAGTCGCTATTGCATTTCTAATTGCTGCAATTTTCTCTGGATTATCAGGTATGGCTTTTGCTGAGTTCTCAGCAGCCATGCCAGTTGCTGGCTCAGCTTACTCATACGGGGGTGCTATTTACGGAGAAATCATTGGTTGGCTATTGGGTTGGTCATTAATTGTTGAATATTTCTTAGCAGTATCAGCAATTGCAACCGGATTTTCAGCCTACCTTGGTAATTTATTAGCTATATTTGGCATTCACATCCCTAAATATCTATCTGCCGGTCCAATGGAGGGCGGAATTGTCAATTTATTTGCAGTATTAATTATTTTATTCGTCGCTGCTATACTATCACGAGGATTAAACACCTCAAAGAAAGTTGAAAATGGCGCAGTCGTTATCAAAATTGCCATTTTAATCTTGTTCATTGTTGGCGGATCATTTTTTATTAAAACAAGCAATTATGTACCATTTTACCCTAAAGAATTTCACAGTGGATTTGGCGGTTTGAACGGAATTTGGGCCGCAACCGCCAGCATTATTTTTGCTTTTCTAGGCTTTGATACCATCGCCGCCCACGCTGCTGAAGTTAAGAACCCACAAAAGACAATGGCCAAGGGTATTGTTGGTACGGTTATTATTTCAGCCCTATTATATACACTCTTCTCTATAGTGTTAACGGGAATTGTCAATTATAAAAAACTTGGTGTTGATGACCCAGCAGCATTTGCTCTGCAAGTTGTCCATCAAACACAGTTCTCTATCGTCATTACTATTGGTGCGTTAATCGGTATGTTCACAGCTGTATTAGCCTTGATCTATGCTTCATCCCGTTTAACTTATTCCTTCGGGCGTGACGGTTTGCTCCCCCGCAGCCTAGGTAAAATATCACCAGGATCGCATTTACCAGTAAATGCACTAATTTTGGCAGTTGCCGTTGAGGTTATTTTTGCGGGCCTTATCCCCCTCAGCACATTGGCTAGTTTAATTAATGCAGGTACTTTAACAGCATTCGCCTTTATCAATTTTGGTATCTTAATCCTTCGTCGTCGTAAAGATTTAGCTCACGATGGTTTCAAAGTACCTGGCTATCCAATTGTACCGTTTATTGCAGGTATGATAAGTTTGTTCTTTATTACACAGCTATCTGACGAGACACTCAAAATGTTTGGCCTCTGGTTACTACTTGGTGTTATCTGGTACTTCTCCTATGGCATTAAGCATTCTAAATTATCATAACCTAACATAAAAGGAGCCACCGCTCAATAGCGGTGGCTCCTTTTATTTTTACTATACTAATGGTGTTTTTCGACGCATGTATGAATCAACTAATCTTTCATAAACACCCGGTTCAGCACTGTCAAGAGCTGAGCCGAGGATATCCATTGCCTGCTTGAAATTATAATCCCTCTCGTAAAACATCCGTGCTTGCTCGCTTGCAGCAGCAACACGCTCATTCGAAGCACGATAACGATTAGCATATTGTAATAGCTGTTCCGTCAGTGCAGCCTGATCAACAATTTCTTCTGTCTTTTCTTTTAATGTATCAATGTCAGCTGATACAATGTTCAATTGACGTTGTACCTCATCCATATCAATCAAATTTGTATTTAATGACTTAGCGAGACGCTTTAATTCGTTTGATACAGCGTAAAAATATTCTAGATAAGCGACTGGTAAGCCAGGCAAATTCATCCGTTCAACAGCATGCTTAATGGCTTCAACTTCTTTTTGGTATTGCCCACCCAGCTGTCTAGCTGATCGGTCAGCTTTTTCTAGACCAGAAATTTTATCCCAATTGTCTACCTGTTGTGTCTCAATTTCTTCAAACTGCTTCAGCAATTTTTCTTGCTGAATTTGCAACTCACTGTATGATATTTCTTTGGCCTCAAGCAAATCATCATTATGATTAATTTGCTCCTCTGCCATGTTGATTTGTTCAAGTAAAGTACGTCGTGTTTCCAACTCTTTATGATTAAATTGGAAGCTTTGACCTAATCTATCCAGCTCGATCGATAGTGTCTGATTCTGCTCACGCAGACGTAACAAATCAGAAGATAGACGATCGGCATTTTTAGTGACGTGCTTGCGCGCCGTTACTTCCGTTTCCATCGTTTCGTACATTGCATCAATGCGCTGTTCGATATATCCAGTTTGTTCCGTTACTTCCTTTAGCTTCAAATCTGCTAATAAATTCAAAACTTGCTGACGTTGTGAGTCAATTGCTTGAAGTTCTTGCTCCACGCTATCGTTTGGAAAAACATAACCGGCTTCTACAAGCTTAGTGTGCCCTTGGGCTAGTTCATTTAATTGATCAACATACTTAATGTTTAATTGATCAAACAAATCTGGAATATCAGCCATCATTTTTTCCATTTGAGTTGTTTCCATCGCTAATTGCTCATAAATATCAGAGGCCGTAGCGTGGTCACCATTCTCTGTTAACTCTGTAAACTCATCGTAGTCTGCTTCTAATTGACTCAAAAACTTATCTAGAGCAGGGTTAGCTGGTCCAAACTTAAAGTTTTCAGCAAGCAAACGCTTACGCAATCCTTCATACTTCTTCTTAAGATCGTTGATTGCCTCGCGATGCTCTTCATCAGTTTTCTTTAAATCAAGCAGACCAGCCCGCACATCTTTAATGGTGGTTTCCGTATCATCCACCATACCTTGCAAACGTTCTAATTCATTACGCGTTTTAATAAAGTTGATGCCTCGAGCCTCAAAAAGTACTAAATTAGCTTGTTGATCAATTTTCAAAAACTTATTATTTTGAACATCATTAAAAGAACTCTCAAATTTCTGATAGTTCTTTAAAGACTGACCTGTTAAAGGTAACTTTCGTCCCTCGACAAGCTCTTCGCGAACTTTCAAAGATTCAAGCTGATCTTTTCTTGCTCTGAGGTCACTAACTTTTTTGACCGTAGTTCTTTGCATCACAAATATTGCTAAATAAGCGATGACAACCAAAAGTAATATAATTGCTAAGACTGTAAAGTTAAACATATGGATAGTTTCCAACCTTTTAATTTTCACTTTCCATCTTAGCACTTATACGATTCAATTAAAGAAGATTTGCTAAATCTCAAATCGTTTACAATTTTCTTAACAATTTGCTATTCCTTAATGGTTCTGATATTATGTAATAAGTTGTTAAATTGAGTAGCAGTAAGTAAAGAAGCGCGTCAACAACGCCCCAAATCGTTAGTAAGGCCATAGCTACTGGCTCTGAGAAACGTCAAGATAGGCGCTGCACGCATCTGGTACTTACCCTCAAATGTACAGCATAATACATTTTGGAGGACATATACATGTCACGTTATACAGGTCCAAAGTGGCGTATCTCACGTCGCTTAGGTGTTTCATTGTCTGGTACTGGTAAAGAATTGTCACGTCGTGCTTACGCACCTGGTGATCACGGTGCCGGCCGTCGTGCTAAAATTTCTGAATACGGAATGCAATTGCGCGAAAAGCAAAAGTTGCGTTTTACTTACGGTTTGACTGAACGTCAATTCAAAGCTTTGTTTAACAAGGCTGGTAAGATTCGTAAGGGTACTCATGGTACTAACTTCATGATCTCATTGGAACAACGTTTAGATTCAGTTGTTTATCGTCTCGGTTTGGCAACAACACGCCAACAAGCACGTCAACTTGTTAATCATGGTCATATCTTAGTAGATGGTAAGCGCGTTGATATTCCTTCATACAGCGTTCAACCTGGACAAGTTGTATCAGTTCGCGAAAAGTCAAAGAACATCTTGCCTATTCAAGCTGCTATCGAATCAGTTGTGGCTCGCCCACAATTCGTATCATTAGACACTGAAAAGCTTGAAGGTTCACTCGTTCGTTTGCCAGAACGTGAAGAGCTAGATGCTGACATCAACGAAGCGTTGATCGTCGAATATTACAACCACTTGGGTTAATATTTTAATTCTTAGTTGGTTGAAACGTCACCATATTTGGGTGACGTTTTTTAATTTTTATTAGTAACGAGCAAAAAGGCAGCCTGATTTTGGGCTGCCTTTTTGTGCGAACTTTTTTATTCGTTTAATTATTTATTTCTGGCATTTTCCAAGCATTTTTATAATCATATTGATACCCTTCATTTACTAAAAAATGATGGACATATATTTCTCGAACAGCATGAGTCGTGTAAAATAAGATGTTTTGTTTTATTAGCCAATTATCAATTTTCAAATAAATAAGATGTCGGTCTTTTTCATTTTCAGTTTGTTTGAAAAGAAAAATTAAATACTGAAGTTGTTCTAATAACGACGGCGTTAGCATTCTTTGTACAAGCAATGTCGGACTACTAACAAATTCAATGTACGCAAATTCATCGAGGTTCATGGGAATGTCAGCCAACATGACTAAGTCTGCATTTTTTTCTAAAAATTCAGTATAGTAATCTGTAGCAAAATTATAGTAAATTATTTCCATGTTCAATCCGATTTTCTTAGCACGCCTTTGAATCCATTTTGAAAGTTCTTCAGCTTCTTTTGAATGTGATAACGTAGCTAGAACGACAGGCTCCCCTTGATAGTTCGCTTGATTTAATTTTTTTTGAGCCTGCGCTAATGTTTTATCCCTTCGTACTGCTGAATCACGAGAATCATAATGACTGGCAGGAATTCCGCCAATGCCATCGTAAACTCGTGTATCAATAACATGATATAAAGCTGATCGAACGAATGGTTGTTGAATTATTGTTGGGCGTTTTAAGTTGGAAATAATAAACTCTGCACCAGGAAATGTATGCTTCTTTTTCACATAATCATGATTGCCGTAATCCGCCGGATTAAGGAGACCTGACACAACTTTCCAGTCATCTACTAAATAATAAACTACTTCATCTATCATCGGACGCAACCCGTAATAATCATCAAAAGCCGCCAGTTTGAACGTCGTATCAGTACTTTCCGTCACCTGAAATGCACCTGTCCCCACCCAATGAATTTCATCAAATTCAACATCACAATCAACAATAACATATTTTGCATCAACAACATATCTCACGAATAAGGGTTCAGGTGCTGAAAATTTGAACTGGACAATATCATCTGCTAGCAAGATGATATCCACTAAATTAACAAGTTGCCAGTACGATTCCCCCACTTCATTTCGAACTCGTTCAAACGTGCGTTTCACATCAACCGCTGTCATCGTTTTCCCATTATGAAATCGTACCCCTTTGCGCAAATAAAACGTCCAAACGGTGGCATCGTTATTTGACTGCCAATGGTGAGCCAATCCAGCTTTCAATCCTTCATCGAATTGAACTAATGTATCTCCCAACTGCAAAACTAATTGATACTCACGTCGAATGGCCACTTGAACAGGATCTAAAGTAGTAATAGGACGTGTCGCCAGCTGTCTTAAAACACGCTTATTTTCACTATACGTTTGTATGCCTAAAAAATTAGTGAGATTTCCCCGAAAAGATGCCAGCCAGCTGGCAGGTACTGATAATTTTAGCAAGTAGAAAATCGTTATTGTGTCCTCAGTAACAATTGCTTGCTTCATCTCCATAATCACCTCATCTCTGAAGCTACTTTGAAAAATGATTTGCGTTAGATGTCCACGCCCTTGTCCGGGGTAATAATGCAAAAGTTTTTGCTCTTCATAAGCGCGTAAACGACGTTTAACCTGCTTTGTTGATATCGACCAAAACTTAGCTAATTCAGAAATACTGATAGTTAGTTTTTGCCCAAATTGTTGATATGTCATTCGTAAATCAAAGTATGTCTGGTCAATCATTAATTTCACTCACCTTTTAAAGTGGACATTTTTCTATATAGATGTCCATTTTAATATCTAGATGTCTATTTTATAATCTTAACATATCGTTTGAAAGTAGGATAAACAATATGTGGAAAAATTTACATCCAAACATCAGAAAAAGAATCCAAATTGAATTTTTAAGTCGCCTCGGAAGTTCTCTCATATTTCCTTTTATGTCGATTTACCTTTTTCATGCTTACAATGCACAAATCACCGGTGTGTTAATGATGATAAATATCATCATTTCTTTTCTAGCTGGCATTTATGGTGGATACTTAACGGATGTATTTGGGAGACGACGTTTACTTCTTTTTGGGGAGTTCATTAAGTTATTGGCTTCTATTGGTATTGTCTGCGCTAATCTACCCGTTTATCATTTTCCTTGGCTTACCTTCGTGATGATGTTTCTTGGAAATATTGCTAGTGGCTTGATTAGCCCAGCTAGCGAGGCAATGCTCATCGACGTCTCAACTGAAAAAACACGTGCCTTCATGTATGCCATCAATTATTGGGCGAATAACCTGGCATTGATGATTGGGATGATCATTGGTGGCTGGTTATTTGAACGGCATTTCTTATTACTTACTACTATTCTAGTCATCATAAATATTAGTTCGTTACTTTTGACCAAATATTTAATTACTGAAACCCATGAACAAATGGTTAATATAAAAAGTCACGTTGGGTTTCAGTCTGTATTTCATAGTTATCAGATTGTATTATGCAATGTTCGTTTTGTTATCTTCACATTAGGTGGCATCTTATTACTTAGTGTTGAATTTCAACGCACTAACTTTATCGCCATTCATTTGGCACAAAGTTTTATCCATACAAAATGGTTGGGTATATCATTTGATGGTGTAAAAATGTTAAGTCTATTGACAAGCATTAATACAGCTATTATTGTTTTGTTTACTGCACCAATATCTCGTTGGATAACTAATCGCAACACGAAAAAAATATTTGTAATGGGTACTACAATATTTACGTTAGGCTACGCTCTGCAAGCATACGTCAACACGCTACCCTTATTAATTTTTTCAAGCTTTATATTATCTTTTGGTGAATTGATGTATGTCCCAACACGTCAATCAAAATTAGCCGATTTAATGCCAGAAAATAAACGTGGCGCCTACCTTGCTTTTAATGGTTCAATTTTTCAATTAGGAAAAGTCATTGCATCATCAATGCTGATTGGCGCCCCATTTCTTGGTTCGTTTGGTATAGCTACCGCGATTATTTTTCTGGGCTTAGGAGCGATTATCTTAACTCTTTGGGCATTACGTTTAATACCAGATAACCAAAGCAACATGTAGGTTTAGCATTGCGCCCCATTGACTGAGAGTTTAGGTACAAATTAACGACTAAGATAACGTATAATAGAAGTATCAAATATTAATGGAGAAAATCATGGACGTCAATGAACGCTTACAACAAGAACAGCTTGGTAATGGCAGCCCAAAAATTAACCCTGATGAGCAAAACCGCTATCTTGGCACGTTCCGAGAACGTGTCATTGTCGCAATTAAGGTATCTCAATTGGGCAATTCAAACATCCAATCACAATTTGCCGCATCACTTAAATCACATAGCATTGGCAAGGTTCTAATTGATCAGCAACTTGCCGGCGACTATTTTTCAACGTATGTTGGTTTAGCAACGCAGAGCAAACATAGTTTCACCTTGCTTTCCGACTCTACAAAATCCGCACATCAAGAAGATCCAATTGCAGTGGTACTAGCCGCTAATACTGCTGTCAACGTAGATAATATTTACTTAGGATAAACGTTTATGACACAAGAACCGCTAGCGTACCGTATGCGCCCCACAAAAATTGAAGAGATTGTTGGCCAACAACATTTAGTTGGTGAAGGCAAAATCATCTGGCGTATGGTCGCTGCTCATCGTCTGAGTTCGATGATTTTGTACGGGCCGCCTGGTACTGGTAAAACATCAATAGCTAGTGCCATTGCCGGTTCATCAAAATATGCGTTTCGCATGCTAAACGCTGCTACCGATAGCCAAAAAGATTTACAAATCGTTGTCGAAGAAGCAAAAATGTCAGGGACTGTCGTCTTGTTACTAGACGAAATTCATCGCTTAAACAAAATCAAACAAGACTTTTTACTACCACATTTGGAGTCCGGAGCAATTATATTAATCGGTGCGACGACAGAAAACCCTTATATTAATGTCACACCAGCTATTCGTTCTAGAACGCAAATATTTGAAGTTAACAGTCTAAGTGAAACAGATATCACAAGCGCTGTTAAAAGAGCCATTGCTGATAAAGAAAAAGGCCTTGGGCAATACAATATCGTTCTCGATGATAACGCTATGTTACAGTTATCGCGAGCAACAAATGGTGATTTACGCAGTGCTTTAAATGGTTTAGAATTAGCGGTTTTATCAACAAAAGCAGATAAAAAGGGTGTCGTTCATATCAGTTTGCCAATCATTGAAGAGACTGTGCAACGCAAAGCATTATCCGCAGATAAAGATGGGGATGCGCATTATGATGTGATTTCAGCACTACAAAAATCAATTCGCGGATCCGACACCGATGCGGCGTTACACTACGCTGCCCGCATTATCGAATCCGGTGATTTACCGATTTTAGCACGCCGACTGACCGTTATTGCATACGAAGATATTGGGTTGGCAAATCCACCGGCAGCTCAGCGGGCAGTAACTGCTATTCAAGCCGCGCAAACACTAGGATTTCCAGAAGCCAGAATTCCGATCGCCAATGCTATTATTGAACTTTCTCTCTCACCTAAATCTAATTCGGCCTACAAAGCAATTGACTTGGCTATTAGTGATGTTCGTCATGGCAAATCTTACGATATACCTGATCATTTAAAAGATGCACATTATAAGGGATCTTCGGAGTTGAATCACGGTGTAGATTACACATATCCGCACGACTATGATAATGATTGGGTAGCTCAACAATATTTACCAGATAAAATGACAAACACTCAGTATTTTCATCCTAAAGGTAATTCGAAAATTGAACAACAATTATTTGATGTCTATCAGACACTAAAATTGCGACAAGAAAACGGGCTAAACTAAAAAGTCAAGTCTTTCAGTTAACGAGTTTTCGCGTTATAATACTATATGAATTCCTCAGATATACGCATTGCTACATCATCAGCTTTTTCCTTACAACTTTTATTTTCGGTTGGGAATTCAGGACTTAGAAGATATGCCCTTTCATTCGGTAATCTGACAATCTTGATGAACCATCCACCTCGATAATTTCGAGGAAAATCTGCGTAGCGATTAACGGTATCAATTGAGTGTTCCGGGCTAAGCCTGTGCGTCCACATTTGTGGGCGTTTTTTTGTATAAATTAAAACCAGTGTTTAATTAGGTTAAAGAACATACTATTAATTTTATTATGAAAGCGCTATACTAGAGATATAGAAGAACGCATTGCATATTGCAAGAAGGGATGTTATTATGACAGCAAATTATCATAGGATTTTAGTACCAATGGATGGATCAAAAGAATCTGAAGCTGCATTAACGCGCGCGATTGAACTGACCTTGGATGCTGGTGATGAAGGCATCTTGTCAATTTTAAACGTTATCGATACCCGTGCATTTCAAAATGTGGCTAGTTTTGACGATACAATGGTTGAAGCAGTTTCAGATGAAACGCGTAAAAGCTTAGAAAAATACAAAGCACAGGCAATTGAAGCTGGTGTTAAAAATGTCGATTATCTAATCGAATATGGTTCACCCAAGTCGTTAATCGCTAAAGATGTACCTAACGAAGTCAATGCTGATTTGATTGTTATTGGTGCAACTGGATTAAATGCTGTAGAACGTTTAGTTATTGGTTCTGTTACTGAATTCGTAACGAGATCTGCTAAAGTTGACGTCCTAGTAGTTCGCGGTTAAGTTATTGCTCATATAAAAAAGACACTACAATGATGTAGTGTCTTTTTTATATGTCTTTATTTATATTGTTTTAGATCAACATCTTTTAGAGCAATTAGCTTCGTTTTGTGAGAAACCTTGTACCAAAAGTATAAGATTACAAACAAAGGAACTGATAAGTAGGTCACAAATATTTTTTCCCAATTTAGATGGGCAAAACTGTCCGGATCCTGACCAATAATAACACCAATAGAAATCACTAGCGCAAATAGTGGACCGAATGGGAACCACTTAGCCTTGTATTTCAAATCAGACAGACTCTTTCCTTGCGCCACATAAGCTCTTCGGAAGCGATAATGAGAGATAGCAATGCCGACCCAAGCGATGAATCCAGTTAACCCAGAAGCATTGACCAGCCAAGTATAAGCAACTGATCCCCCTTTGGTGTTAGCAATAAATGCTAATAACCCAATCGCAGTAGTTAATACTAAGGCTGCAACTGGAACCCCTCTAGTTGAAAGCTTGGCAAAAATTTTAGGGGCATCCCCTTTACGCGCCATAGCGTACAACATACGTGTAGAAGCATATGAACCTGAATTTGCTGACGAAACAATTGACGTTAAGATAACTGCATTCATTAAACTAGCCGCAAAAGCAATTCCTGCGTTTTTAAATACGATTGTAAATGGTGAGACCGCAATGTTTTGTGTGGAAGAACTCAACAAGCGCGGATCTTTATAGTAAACCAGAGCGGAAATGACAAAAATTGCCAGAATATAAAACAATAAGATGCGCCAAAACACTTGATTTATCGCCTTGGGAACTGACTTATCAGGATCCTCTGCTTCTCCAGCAGTAATACCAATTAACTCAGTTCCTTGAAAAGAAAATCCAGCAACAACGAATACTGACAAGATAGCTTGAGGTCCACCAACAAATCCGTGATTACCGACCGACAAGTTCTTCATGACATTGATGTCAGAATGAATTACACCAAAAATAGTAGCCAGACCAACAATCAAGAAGGCAATAATAGTTACTACCTTAATCATCGACAACCAGAACTCAGCTTCTCCAAAAGTTCCAACTGAAAAAATATTAATTAAGAAGATAAGTAATAAAGCAATCGCGGAAAATATCCACCCTGGTGTATTTGGAAACCAAAATTCAGCCACCAAGCCAACTGCCACAATGTCGACAGCTAATGTTATAGCCCAATTAAACCAGTAGTTCCATCCCATGGCAAATCCCAATGCTGGGTCAACATATTTACCAGCATAGTCGGAAAATGAACCTGAAGTTGGTGAATAAGTAGCCATTTCACCCAGCGAAGTCATTAAGAAATAAACCATCACACCAATAGCTAAATAAGCGACAATAGCACCCAGAGGACCTGCTTGCGCAACAGTGGCTCCCGAAGCTACGAATAAGCCCGTTCCAATTGAACCACCTAATGCAATCATTGACACATGGCGCGTTTTTAAATTACGCTGTATGTGCCCTTTATGTTCAGACATAAAATCTCCTTCTCAAAATAAAAAAACCTCTCCTTAGCAAACAGGAAGAGGTTTAAAAAGTCATTATATAATCACTTTTCAAAGCGCACCGCATTTCTGCGACAGTCTAGCAACTCTTAATCACTAGCCCAAAGGTTATCTTGCCTGTTAACCCTTTCGGCAACCTTCCCTTTTACATGATTTCAACATCCTGGCGGACTCATTCATGTGACTCATGTTGGCTGCAACCTCTTTGACAATATGAAAATAATAACACACTTACACGCGCCCGTCAATTTCAAGTACCTTTTGCCAATGTCGCGCCCGTTTATAATATTGTTGTGCACTAAACTGCCACCAAAAATAACCAAAGGTAATTGCTCCCAAGCCACTAGTCAATGCCATATGATGAGATTGAATACGGGCTAACATAATTGATAACCAAAATAAACCAATTAAAATATTGATCATCACTTGAATTTTTCTCGACTTAACCAAATGTGGCATAATAATGACTAGCAGTAAGAGCAATTGCAACCACCACACCAACAATAAGTTAGGAATAGTTTCACCTATTTTAGGACCATCCTGCCAATGGATGCGCAAAATAATTGTAATAACCCATGTCAGCAACATCGCAACAAGTTGTGTAATGGCAAACCACCAGGCAGCAATTTTGTAATTTATTAAATAAAGAAATGCTACCATAACCGCTATCAATGGGATGACGACCCAATAATGGGAAAAAAGATTACCTAACCCTAAGTATAGGGGTATTTTCAACGATAAAATATTGTTTACTGCAAAATCTGTAGTCGCGTCCAGAACTTGCATAAATATCATATGAAATCTAACTTGAATACCTAAAAAAACAAAAATAATGCCAAAGGTAATGATTAAAATTTTTCTTAATTTATCCGGTGGAATTAACATTGTTTATAATTGTGATGATACGGATAAGCATATTCAATATGCTCAATTGACCCCGCTTGCTCACATTCTCCCAAATATTAAATTTCTACAAACTCATTTGCTTATAGCTCTTAATAATTGTAGCATTATATGAGATATAATTATAAAAAAAAGCTGATATGGTTAAAATTTAATCTTGACTTTAACTTGGTCCGATATCATTACTATCAGTTGGTTTTTTGCCGATATTTTTAGTCGTGCCCTTAAATATCTATACATGGCAGATGAATTATTGCTAGATGAATAATCTCAAAATATGGTGAGAACACTGGTTACTATTTTTTGATTGATCGTTAGTTTCAAGCCTTTTGCCTTTGTTGCCCAAAAATGGTAGTATATCGATAAAACTCGGTAGCTGTCTTTATTATCTTACAAACCGCCATATTTCATTGGCCAAAACAATCGAGAGACCGTTATGAAAAAAAATAAACAAACTGCAGTTAAGTCCAGAATTGATCGCTATTCAAAAAGTAGTCACAGACTACGAAATATTATCTTGCTTATTGTCGGTCTCTTACTTATCGTGTCAGGCACATTTGCTTGGATGGCTATCCATAATACTAAATCAGCAATTGATAAAACATACAAGAGCAGTGGCGTCACTAAATCCCGAAACGTCTCAAGCGTTGTTCAAAGTGGAAAGCCCTTGTCTATTTTGTTATTTGGAACGGATACCGGTGAATTAGGACGTACATACAAAGGACGTACCGATTCAATGATGTTGCTTCTTGTTAACCCCAAGACAAAAAAAACAACAATGATTTCTATCCCTCGTGATGCAATGGTTTCTATTCCGGGGTACGAAAGTACTTTCCCTCAAAAAATAAATGCAGCCTACGCCTATGGTTCAACGGCAACTGCCATTAAAACTGTAGAATCTTACTTAAACATTCCTATTGATTTTTATGCCTTAGTTAATATGTCCGGCTTGGAAAAAATGGTTACTCAAGTTGGGGGAATTTCTGTTAAGTCCCCCATTGACTTCACTTATAGTCAGGAAACAGCCCATGCTTACGGTGCAAACCTATACCGTTTCCACAAGGGAAGCACAGGCTATGAACATTCTGATGATAATGGGGTCACTTGGTCGGCAACCAAACACGTCATGACTGGTGATGCAGCCCTTGCATTCTCGCGCATGCGTTACGATGATCCAGATGGTGACTATGGGCGTCAAAAACGTCAACGATTG
Organism: Leuconostoc sp. XM4; assembly: GCF_055698815.1. Lineage (NCBI taxonomy): Bacteria > Bacillati > Bacillota > Bacilli > Lactobacillales > Lactobacillaceae > Leuconostoc > Leuconostoc sp. XM4. The sequence continues at coordinate 1,822,592 of NZ_CP134507.1, forward strand.
GTATTAGAGGGTTTGATCAAAAAGTCAGCTAATGTTTCAAGTTTGTTAAATACAAAGTTTATGAATACAATGAGTTCAAATGTTCAAACTGATTTGTCATTTGGAGATATAACGACAATTGCTAGCAAATACATTAATGCAGCGAAAAATATTGTCACCGAGCATATTCAGGGTGTCAGCACGAGTTATCCTGATTCTGAAGGGAACAACGTTTCATATGAAGTTGTCACTCAAAAAGAAAAGCAACGCGTTACTAACTTAGCTCGTAAAGCACTTGGCTTAAAGCACGCTTCCACCGGTTCAGCATATGGTGGTGACATACCAAGTTCTCTACAAACAATAGCTGATTCTCTTCGACCAGCAGATGATGAATCAACAGATTCTGATGATTCTTCAAATTAAATAAAAAGACGCCTTTAAAGGCGTCTTTTTTACGTTTTTTATTTATCTATGAAATGACCGTCGCATTGCGAACAACTAAAGGACTAAAACATCTCATTTGAAAATTAAGGGATTGAAGAGGAGCACATATGATACTATTGCTATGTCAGTTCTTCGCTCAATCATATATATTTCTGTCCGATTTAATCAAACTAATAGCATTCTATTAGATCAATATTTACAAATACTTTACTCCTTATTCGTGCGGCGAGATAAGAATATATAAACAGGGTAACCAACAGCGACAATTGCTATAGAAATTATTACACCAGACAAATCGTGCATAATCTCAGAGATTTCAACATAGAGTGAACCACAAATAGCGACGATTGGTATCCAAGGATACAGCGGCATAGAAAAGCTACGCTTCTCTCCAAAAGGATCCTTTTTGCGTAATTTAAAAACACCAGCAAAAACAAGTATATAAAATAAAAAGGTTGTAAAAATCGCAATATCGGTTAATCTATCTGGATTTGTAAAGACAATCATTAAAATGCCAAGAAAAATCATAAACCAAATGGACTTATTAGGTGTTCGAGAACGCATATTGATTTTGGCAAATTGTTTGGCAAACGGAAACAATCCATCGTTAGCCATTGCAAACAACACCCGAGGGAATGAAACGATTTTCCCGTTTAGTGTTCCAAGTAAAGAAATTAATACAGCGATACTCAATAACCTGCCACCAATAATACCAAATGCATTTGTAGCCATGTATAACGTTGTGTTTTGTCCCAACTTAACAATAGTATTAGCGGGCAAACTCTGATAAACGCCAAAACTCACACCAACATAGGCAACTAGAACAATCAAAATACCAAAAATAATAGCCTTGGGTAATACTTTTTGTGGATTTTTAATTTCACCACTTATATTAGCTAGAGTAACCCAACCATCGTAAGCAAATAAGGTGGCTAATACAGCCACTCCGAAGCCACCTTGGTCACTCTGCGAAACCTGAGCAACAGTCTGTCCAATCGCATCATGCTGTCCAAAAAAAAGGCCAAAAATGATTAATGCAATAATCGGCAACATTTTCACTGTAGTTGTTATTATTTGAAAACCGGCACTGAATCGGTTTGGAATTGAGTTAATAAGACCTACAAAAGATAATGCAATAATTGCGGATGGTATAGCTAAAGACTTAGATAATCCAAATAAATCAACAAATAAAATGCCAAAATATGCTGCAATAGATCCCATCATTGCTGGGCCGTAAAATACCACTTGCATCCACCCAGCTAAGAAACCCCAAACCTTACCATAAATTTTCTCGATATAAATATAAATGCCACCAGTTTTGTCCATTTGAGAGCCAATTTCAGCTACGCTGATTCCTGACGCTAGCGTTAAAAGACCTCCAGCAATCCACGCTAGCATCGCTGCGTTTGTACTACCTGCTGATTCTAAGACACTGCCTTGCTTAAAAAATATACCAGAACCAATGATTGTTCCAACAACTAAAGCTAATGATGCTGTTAATCCAAAACCACGATTCAATTTCTGTTCATTATTTCCCATCATATCTCCAAGATAAATAGATGATATCTTTATTATTCATCAATACCCATCACATCAAATAAAAAAGTTCGGAAAGTCCGAGCTTTTAATTACTAAAATAATCCAGTCCCATCACGTGACGGACATCTTTCATTGTTTCCTCGGCGACAACATTGGCTTTATTTGAGCCTTCTTGCAACATGTTCAAAACCGCTGGGATATCTTGGGCGTATTCTTCGCGTCGTTGACGAATTGGTGCCATTTCAGCTTCCATGACATCTATCAAATGCTTTTTTATTTTCATATCACCTAAGCCACCAGCAGTATACTGATCTTTTAGTTCTTGAACACGTTTTTTATCCGGATCAAAAATATCTAAGTAAGTAAACACCACATTACCTTCAACATGACCAGGATCAGTAATATTGATATGTAAGGGATCTGTATACATTGACTTAACTTTTTTCACCAATGTATCCGCATCATCACTCAAGAAAATGCCGTTATTTAATGACTTGGACATTTTTGCATTACCATCTAAACCTGGTAAACGCCCTTGCCCCTTGGGTGGAAAAACACCAACTGGTTCAACTAGGACATCAGACTTATAAGCATTATTGAACGAGCGTACTAATTCACGTGTCTGCTCAAGCATAGGTTCTTGATCATCCCCTACTGGCACCTTTGTTGCTCGGAAAATAGCGATATCAGCTGCTTGTGATACTGGATATGTCAAAAATCCTGCAGGGATTCCCTCATCAAAGCCTTTTTGTTTAATTTCTGACTTAACTGTTGGATTTCTTTGCAACCGAGCGACACTAACCAAGTTCATAAAGTATTCTGTAAGTTCGAATAACCCTTTGATTTGTGATTGTACAAAAATGGTTGTCTTAGCTGGGTCAATACCAACCGCCAAATAGTCCAAGGCTACCTCAGTTAATGATTGACGTATTTTTTCTGGATTACGAGCATTATCTGTAAATGCTTGTGTATCAGCAATCATAACAAATGGCAAGTAATCGCCAGAATTTTGCATGCTCACACGGTTTTTTAACGATCCAATATAATGACCAATATGTAGTTTACCAGTGGGACGATCACCAGTTAAGTAAATTTCTTTTGACATGTTCAAAACCTTCTATTAATTAGTTAACTCATTCTATTATACGTTAAATCTAGGAGCAGCGTTGAAGAAATTATCACAAAACAAAGTACGTTATTATTGACATTTTCCTATAAAACTTATACACTATCACTATTAAGAAGAAAGAGGTACGAGAACTTGTTGAACAATTTTTAAGATGTGGTGAATAAAAGCAATAGATTGTTTTTATACGCTTTTCTTGAGATTGGTCTGCCTTTTTCGTACTAAACACGTAAACTGCCACCAGTCTCGCAAGTTGATTGGAGGCATTTTTTATGCAAGAAAACCCTCGCAAAGTATTTTTAGTTGGCTTAACAACTAATCAGGGAAACCTAGACTACGAATTAGAAGAACTAGCGAACCTAGCAAAAGCAAATAATCTTGAACCCGTTGAAACTTTTACCCAAAAGCTAGAACGACCAAATCCTAGCACTTACTTTGGTAAAGGTAAGGTCGAAGAGTTAGGTGAAGCTGTAAAAACTTATGACGTTGATATGATTGTTGTCAACGATGAATTGACACCTTCTCAAATTCGTAACCTAGAAAAAACAACAGATGCTACTGTTGTCGATCGTACTGGTTTAATTCTCGAAATTTTCGCACAACGAGCCCAGACTAAAGTTGCAAAACTCCAAGTTCAGTTAGCACGTTTACAATATCAATTACCACGCTTACGTACAAGCATGTCAATTTCATTAGATCAACAAACAGGTACAGGTGGCGCAGGTTTCACCTCACGTGGTTCTGGTGAAACAAAGCTAGAACAATCTCGCCAACGTATTACGTCTCAAATGGTTCATGTTCGTCAAGAACTGGCTGATTTAGATAAAAGTGAAAATACGCGTTCAATGCAACGACACGCTAACAACTTACCAAACGTAGCACTGGTTGGCTACACAAACGCTGGAAAGTCTACCTTGATGAATCGTTTGTTGATGCGTTTTGGTGTTGGTGCAGACAATGATGATAGTAAGCAAGTGTTTGAAAAAGATATGCTATTTGCTACGCTAAACACCACAGTTAGACAACTGACTCTTCCTGATAAAAGACAGTTTTTATTAAGTGATACGGTTGGTTTCGTATCCAAGCTACCTCATAACTTAGTTGCTGCTTTCAAATCAACATTACAAGAAGCGGCAAATGCAGATCTAATACTGCACGTGGTGGATGTTTCAGACGAGCATTATAAAGCTATGATGGAAACAACTGAGAAAACATTAACTGAGATTGGTGTTACTGGTAAACCCGTTATTACAGTATATAACAAAGCTGATCGCACTGATTTGCACTATCCGGACATCTCTGGCGATAACGTGATTACTTTGTCAGCACTAGATACCAATTCTCAAGATGCATTGATTGATCTCATTGTTAAACATATTTTTAACGACAGCGAAGTCGTAACTTTGCATATACCCTTTGATAAAGGAAATGTTGTTGCCCAATTAGCGGCAAAACATAAATTTATAGAAGAACAATATGACGAAACCGGTAGTTGGTTAACCATTGAGCTATCTGAAGTTGAGCGAAACTTATTTCAACAATATATTACGAAAGAAAAAAGCATGAATTCATAAGAATTCATGCTTTTTCTTGAAAGTAATTATGCCGACCGCCGGGCTCAAACCGGCGACCCCCTCATTACTAGTGAGGTGCTCTATCAACTGAGCTAGGTCGGCAAATTAAAGTACTCAGGTACTACAAGTGAATAATACCAGATACCTCAATATATAAATATGGCGGCGGCCATATTATACGGGTGACAGGAATCGAACCTGCACGGATTACTCCACTGGAACCTAAATCCAGCGCGTCTGCCAGTTCCGCCACACCCGCATGTATCACACAACCCTTTAATTCTACTGGAAAAACCTAAATCAGTCAAGAGGGTAATACAACTTAAATCAAAAAAATGTTAAAAAACTGCTATTCTAACGATTCCTTAGTCAATTGACGCATTTCAATGGCAAATTTAACAACAGTTCGAGCAACTGCATACATTGGCACAATCAATATCATGCCAAAAATACCCCAAAGATTACCGGCTACCATCAAAAGAATCATAATTGTTAATGGGTGAATTTGTAATGATTTTCCAATAACATTTGGATAAATAAAGTTTCCATCCAATTGCTGAACAACCATCATCACAATCATTACCAACAACATTTGTTTCCATGATTGTGTACTGGCAACAATCAACGCTGGTATAACCCCAATCCAAGGGCCAATATATGGCACAATGTTAGTAATACCAGCAATCACACCCAGTAACCATGCGTATGGTTCACCAATAATTAAATAACCCACAGCCATGGTCACCCCGACAAACAACATTTCAAGAGCTTGCCCCGATATATATCTTTCAATAGTTTTATCCATTTTAAGTGTCAATTCTTTGACATTATCAGCAAAACGAACCGGAAAAAGCTTCTGGATTGCTGGTAGCAAGCGATCACCATCACTTAGCATATAAAATAAAACGACTGGAATAGTCACGACATTAATCGTGACCGATGTAACCATCGAGACAGCACTGCCTAATGTACCTGCCGTAATAGTTAAAAAAGAAGCCGAGTACTTGCCAACAGCACTCTTTACTTCATCTATATCAATTGACAAATTTAAATTTGATAACCACTTACTTTGTAGTGAATCTGTTACAAAGCGCTGTACGTTTTGTGCAAATTCAGGTAATGCAGTAATTAAATTAGTAATTTCCGCCACTAGAGTTGGTATCAATAAAATCAAGGAACCAGCTATCACGGCTAGGAACAACACAAAAGTAATTATAACAGCCAGTTGATGCGGCATTTTATGCCCTTTAACTGTAATTTTCTTTAAAAGTGTCAAAACAGGTTTCAAAACATAGTACAAAAATCCGGCGAGAATCAATGGTACAAAAACCGTGGAAATAAATACTGAAATTGGTTTCATTAGAAAATCAAATCGGGAAACAATCAAAATTAAGAGCGATAGCGCTAATAATTCAATGGTCCAAAAAAATATATTTTTGTATTTAGAATTCGGTATCATATAATTTCTCCAATAATTTATGTTGTACCTTTGGTAAGCTTAATGCCGACCACTCATCAGAACTAAAATATTGTTGATTATCATTCAACATAGCTGTTTCTTGCTTCACTAACCAAATTTCCCATCGACGATGTGTAAAAATATGTGTCACGGGCTTAATATTTAACTGTTGACCCGTAATTGATTCTATACTTTCAATTTGCGTTAGTGGAAATGTCCAAAATCCAGCCAACAAACCGCTATCCGGTCGTTTTTCAAATAATAATTTACCATCTTTTTCAAAAACTGAAGCCATAAACAACTGTTTTACTGGTCGTTGTTTCTTGGTTTTAACAGGGTATTGATCCTCAACACCATCTCGAAAAGCCGCATTAAATTCACGCACCGGTGAATACAAGCTATCGGGATTTTTGGTTGTCATATAACTTGATCCCAAATCCATAATTGCTTGGTTAAAGTCCCCTGGTCTTTCCGGATCAACAATTGGCGCAATAATATCATAAAATATCTTACGTGATTTTGTATCAGCAATGTCAGCGTCAATTTTAAGTAATCTACTAAAAACACGATATTGGTTGCCATCAACTGCTGGGACTACCTCATTGAAACTTATTGACGCAATAGCTGCCGCTGTATATGGACCCACTCCTGGCAAGCTTTGCAGATCATCACTACTCTCTGGCCATTGCCCATGCAATTCATTGACAACAAACTGCGCCGCCTTTTGTAAGTTTCGCGCTCTCGAGTAGTAGCCTAAACCCTCCCATAATTTGAGCACAACATCCTCTGGTGCGGTCGCTAAATCACCAACCGTTGGTAACGATGTCATAAAGCGATCAAAATACGGAATAACTGTATCTACGCGTGTCTGTTGCAGCATAATTTCCGAAACTAAAACGCGATAAGGATCATGATTGACACGCCATGGCAAGTGCACTCGCCCTTCTTTATCATACCAATTGAGCAATGTTTTACGAAATTCTTTAATTGTTTGTTCATTCCAAGTTTCCATAATATATATTGTAACACTTGTAATCGTATAGATTTTGCCGTATAATTATTATTTGTATGAAATCATTGAATAAAAAAGGAGCACAATCATGGTATTAAAGAAGCCACTTAACTCATTTGCACGTGCCCGCAAAGTTAGTCATAGCGCTGCTAAGAAACAACGTCAAGCTGCTATCGCAAAATTGCAACAATGGGCAAAAGGTAAGTCAGAAGAATTACCTTCTACAAAGTAATTTTATTGACTACTTAAAACCAGTATTTATACTGGTTTTTTGTTTGCATTTTTATGAATAAAAACCATGAAAGGTAGGATACTGTTGAATATAACACAAAAGCAAAAAACAATCTTAATCATATTAGTTATCGGCACCTTTTTAGGCTTTTTGAATCAAACATTAATGAATGTTGCCTTGCCAGATATCATGCGTGAATTTCATATTTCCACAGACTTGGGTCAATGGATGACAAATGGCTACATGTTAGTCAATGGTGTGATGGTTCCGTTAACAGCTTTTCTGATTCAACGCCTAACAACACGTACACTATACTTGACCGCCGCTGGACTATTCGCCGTCGGAACAGCAACTGCTGGATTTGCGCCAACATTTGATGTCCTCATTATCGGGCGTATGATTCAAGCAATGGGCGCCGGTGTATTCGGCCCTTTAATGAACGTCGTTGTCATGAACTTGTTTTCGCCCAATGAACGCGGATCTGCAATGGGGACAATCGGTTTGGCGCTTAATTTCGCCCCTGCTTTGGGTCCCAGCTTGTCGGGATTAGTCGTTACTAATTTAAGTTGGCGCTTCCTATTTTATCTTGTCGCACCATTAATTATTGCGAACTTCATCTTGGCTTATTTCTTACTACAAAATATTGGGCAACAAAAGAGGTTAAAATTCGATTTTATCGGTGTTGTTTTGTCAAGTATTGGTCTTGGATCATTACTTTACGGATTTTCTAACGCAGGTGCAACCCCTTGGAATGAGTTTACTGTATGGGGATTTGTATTAATAGGTATTATTGTTACAAGTTTATTCATTTGGCACCAGTATACAACTAAAACACCATTGTTAAATATGTCCGTATTTAAATATAGACAATTTAACGTTGCTGTTTTAATCAACGTTGTTTTGATGATTGCTATGTACGGTGGTGCACTGATGTTACCCCTCTATATGCAAAATGTGCGTGGTACCACGGCTTTTCAATCAGGTCTAGTGTTGTTTCCTGGTGCCTTAGTAACCGCATTTTTATCACCGTGGAGTGGTCGTTTATATGATCGCTACGGTGCTAAATACTTAACATTAGTTGGTATTATGATTACAGCGTTTGGCACTTTTATTTTAGCTTCTCTGACATTAACAACTTCACTTTGGCTCGCTGTTCTCGGACAGTTTGTCCGTCAACTTGGACTAGTCTTGGTCCTGATGCCAATTCAAACAGAGGCCTTCAATGCGTTACCTTTAACACTCATTCCTGATGGATCTGCCATGTTTACTACAATCAGACAACTTGCAGCATCATTTGGTACAGCCGCTTTGGTAACAATTATGACGAAAAGTGCACTTAACTATGGTCATAAACACGCACACCTCAGTGCTGAAATAGTTGATTTGCATGGTGTACAAGTAACTTTTTTAACTGCTGCATTCTTAATGTTGGTTGCAGCAAGTTTAACTAGCCTACTAAAACTTAAAACACGCGCCACATAAAATAAACAGCTATTGTTTGCTATAATGTAACTATAAAACACAAAGGAGTCTCGACTATGAATTATGGTTTCATTGGTGCTGGCAACATGGCTACTGCGATGATTAAAGGCTTGATTTACGCAGGTATTGATAGCAAAAATATTTATGTTTCCTCTCCACACAGTGCGGCTAAATTGGCAGCAAATTTACATATCCAAGCAGCCGACTCAGAAACAATCACAAAAAAGTGTGATATTGTCATTATCGCTTTCTTGCCTAACCAACTACGTACGCTGGGTAATTCTTTAAACCTAGACGGTAAAATTGTTATTTCAGTACTTGCGCAAGTGACGATTGCGGATCTTGATGAAGTGTTCCCAACAGCTTTTAATGTTCGTTCATTACCCAATATTAACTCAGCAATCGGTAAAGGTAGTACCGCTTTAGCATTTTCAAAGCGTTTAAGCGAGAGTCAAATTGAAGTAGTGCAAAATTACTGGCATTTGTTAGGTACTACTAGTGTCCTTGATGAACAACATTTCGCTATTTTTTCAGCAATCGCGGGTTCAGGTCCTGCATTTGTCCTCAAATTTATCGATGCATTAACTCAGGCTGGCATCAACAACGGATTAGATGGCGAGAGTGCAGCCGCCATTGCTGCTTCAACTGTGGCTGGTACAACTGAAACCCTACAAAAATCAAATAGCGATGCAGTAACATTAATGAACAACGTTGCTTCTCCAGGCGGGTCCACTCGTGCTGGATTGGATAATTTTGAACAGAATGATTTTGATACTATTGTGAACTCAGCCATCAATGCTACCGTTAATCATAAACATACTTAAGTGTTCTTAGAACGCTTTTTATTTGCATTTTTTATACACAAAAAAAGCCACAACCTAAGTTGTGACTTTTGATAGCTCGTGAGAGAATCGAACTCTCGATTCTGCCGTGAAAGGGCGGCGTCTTAACCACTTGACCAACGAGCCATGATCAATATGTCATTTGTTTCAATCAAACAACTATATTAGTATATCAAGAATACTAATTATCGTCAACCCTTTTCTTCAAAGTCATTAATTTTGTCGGATCAATCTGTTGTCTGGGCTGAGTTGGCATACTTTTATAGTATTTCCAAGGTGTCTTTGGATCGAATTCTATGTCAGTTGTTACTGGGAACCCATTTTTAAAACGAGTTAATAACCACTTTTTTAGTGGCTTGGGTACTCCCAATAGATCAAAATCGGCTGGAGAAACAGCGTACCTAATAGACTTTTCATCATTTAATTTTACTTTCTGAACCCAATTTGGGTCAGCAATCAGCGCTCTACCCATGGCTGCAAAGGTCACTCCTTCATCGAGTAATGACTCAACTTGCATCGGTTGCTTAATGAGTCCTGCTACCATTAGTGGCACATTATCTGGTAAAACTTCCGTATAATAAGTCGTTATTTGTTTGACGGCTTTTGCGTCACGAAAAGGCTTTTGAAAAGCATCCTTTAGTGATAGATGTAAATAATCTATCTGTAGAGTAACCAACCTTTGTACAAAAGCTAATGAGTCTGCCAATGTAATCCCTGGGGTAGTTGATTCCTCTGGAGACTGCCTATAGCCCAGTAAAAATGGACGCTCTGCATACTTATCGATGGTATCACCGACCTTAGCGGCAACCGCTAACCCAAAACGCATTCTTTTTTCTAAAGTCCCACCCCAAATGTCTTGACGTCGGTTACTTTCTGGTGAAAAAAACTGTTGTAATAAATACAAATTGGCACCATGCAACTCAACACCATCGAATCCAGCTAATATGGCCCGTTTTGTTGCTGCTGCAAAATCCTCAATTGTTTGCGAAATTTCCTCATGTTTAAGCTCACGAGGCGTTTCATGGCTACCGTGAGGGTAAGGCTGAGCAGAAGCTGAAACAATTTGTTCACCACGCAAAATTGTTTGGTTTGATTGACGACCAGATGCAAATAACTGCAAAATAGCCTTAGCACCACCAGAATGAATTGCACTAGCTAACCTTGACAGTCCCTCAATCTTATCGTCATCAGCAGCTGAAAGGCCACCTTCCCAGCCTTTTCCGAGTTCATTAACATATGCTGCCTCAACAATAATCATTCCCGGACCATTTGAGCGCATTTGATAATATTTCAGTTCATTATCTGACACACTGCCATCTTCCAGAGAGCTTTTTAGCGTAGTTGGCGCCATAACTACATGGTTTCGAACTGTTATTGGTTTATTTTTAAATGTATATGAGTCTAAAAAATCGTAATTTATTTGCATAAATTTATTATAACGAAAAAAAACGCCAAATGGCGATTTTCTTTTTTATAAAACTAAATTTTAATACCAACCAGTAGAATTTGAATGTGCCAAAGCGTTAACAGCAGTACCATAACGGGCTGCAATATATGCCTTCATAGCATTCAATTGATCATTGTAGTCGGCAGTGTTACCACCGTAAATAGAACGTGCTTGTGCAGATAATTGACCCAAGCCATAGTATTGACCGTTAGTAGCATTAACATTTCCACTTGATTCACGTGCAATCAGTGCATTCAAAGCAGCTGTTTCTGATGATGAAGATGATGACGTTGTTGTTGAGCTAGTAGCAGCTGTTGTTGTTGAAGCTGTTTGTGTTGAAGTTGAAGCTGTGTTATCAGTTGAAGATGTTGTTGAGGCTGCTTGTGTTGTTGATGAAGTATCAGCAGCAGCTGTTGTTGTTGAAGCTGTTTGTGTTGAAGTTGTGTCATCTGTGGCAAAACTCAAATGTTGTCCTGTAACGATCCAGTTAACATTTGAAATGTTGTTTTGAGCAGCAATTTTGTCAACTGAAACGTTGTACTTTGCTGAAATTTTATTTAATGTGTCACCTGATTGAACAACATAATCTGTTGTATCGGCACTTGCATGGGCTCCTCCGAACGCTAAGGCACCGGCAACACCGGCAGCGATTGTCAAAGTCTTCTTAATATTAAACATATATATTTGTACTCCTAAAGTTGTCTGTTCTGATTTAGATACACCAGAATTGGCACATCCATGTAATTAACTTACGAGTATTAGTTTAGTCGTTGAATATAATAGACAAACGTCTGGAACATATCAAGAATATTACATACTATTATTTACTATACACTCTACTATCACCTTGTCTTATAACAATCTTAATATTTGGTTATCTGCTTAATATAGATGTTTTCTGTCTTTTTTAATTGCACTAAAATGTAGTTTTTAGCCTAAAAATGTCATTATATCTTACTTTGAACTAGGACTTATTATCGATATTCAATCATTTTTCATTATAAAAACCCTCGAAACAATTATTTCGAGGGTTTAAATTCTTTTTATTTAGCGGCCCGATTTCAGAGCAGCAACGTGAATACGGTTCACCGCACGCATTAAGGCAATTCGTGCGCGACGTAATTCAGCGTCATTATGATCATCTTGTGCATGTGCCAAACGTGCTTCCGCACGCTCCTTGGCGCTTTCAGCACGTGACACATCAATCACATCCGAAGTTTCAGCACTATCGGCTACAACTGTCAAAGTATCATTTGAAAACTCAGCAATACCACCATTAACAGCCAATGATTCCTTATCATCACCGCGCTTGACGATTAACTCATCAATTGTTAGAGCTGCTAATATCGGTACGTGCTTTGCCATGATACCCACTTGGCCACCTTGAGTGTTTACAACAGCGATATCAATACCACTTTCATTGTAAACTTCACCCGCTGGTGTCACGATTTGAACAGTAATGCCTTTTGTTGCAGTTGTTGTTTCATCTGCCATATGTCAATACCCCCTTATTGGGCCATTGTCTTGGCTTTTTCAACAACCTGCTCAATAGCACCAACGTTACGGAATGCATCTTCTGGCAAATCATCATATTTACCATCCAAAATTTCCTTGAATGAACGTACAGTTTCAGCAACTGGTACATATTCACCATTGATACCAGTAAACGTTTCGGCAACTGAAAATGGTTGTGACAAGAAGAATTGAATACGACGTGCACGGTTAACAGTCGTCTTCTCTTCATCTGATAATTCATCCATACCCAGAATTGAAATGATATCTTGCAATTCACGATAACGTTGCAGTGTACGTTGTACTTCAGTAGCAACTTCATAATGTTCTTGACCAACAATTTGTGGATCCAAAGCAGAAGAAGTTGATGCCAAAGGATCAACGGCTGGGTAGATACCTTGTTGTGTCAATGCACGTTCCAAGTTAGTTGTTGCATCCAAATGCGCGAATGTTGTAGCAGGCGCTGGATCAGTATAATCATCGGCAGGCACATAAACGGCTTGAATTGAAGTAACTGAACCCTTCTTAGTTGAAGTAATTCGTTCCTGCAATTGGCCCATTTCTGTTGCCAATGTTGGCTGATAACCAACGGCTGATGGAATACGTCCCAACAAAGCTGACACTTCAGAACCAGCCTGAGTGAAACGGAAAATGTTATCGATAAACAACAACACATCCTTACCTTCATTATCACGGAAGTTTTCAGCCATTGTCAAACCTGTTAAGGCAACACGCATACGTGCACCTGGTGGTTCGTTCATTTGACCATAAACCATGGCAGTTTGTTTCAAAACGCCTGATTCTTCCATTTCATGGTACATGTCATTACCTTCACGGGTACGTTCCCCGACACCAGTAAAGACCGAAATACCGTTGTGGCCTTGCGCAATGTTGTGAATTAATTCTTGAATCAGAACTGTCTTACCAACACCGGCACCACCAAACAAACCAATTTTTCCACCACGAACATATGGAGCAAGCAAATCAATAACTTTAATACCTGTTTCCAATATCTCTGTCGAGCTTGTCAACTCATCATACTTTGGTGCATCACGATGAATTGAGCTACGACGAACATCAGAAGCAATTGCACCATTATTATCTACAGGTTCACCCAATACGTTGAAGACACGACCAAGTGTAGCTTCACCAACTGGAACCTCAATAGGATTACCAGTGTCAACTACTCCCATGCCTCGTTGGAGCCCGTCTGTTGAGTCCATGGCAATCGTGCGGACAACGCCGTCACCCAAAGCCAAAGATACTTCAACTGTCAATGATTGCCCATTACCCTTATCAATTACAAGGGCATTGTTGATATCAGGAACTTGTTGCCCTGCTTCAAACGCAATATCGACGACCGGACCAATCACTTGTACGACTTTTCCAGTACTCATTGTCGTTTCCTTTCAGTTTTTAAGTATAAGGCTATACATGAACTGAACCGACCAATGCCAAAGTAGCCATTGGTTTTGATTCCTTTATCATGTTATACCAAATACATTCCTACACAAATAAATGTGCGTATTTTTAATATAGATTGAATGGCATTAATTAGCTTATTCCAAAGCCGCCATACCACCAGTAATTTCAGTAATTTCAGTCGTAATTGCTGCTTGACGTGCACGGTTGAACTGTAATTCTAAACGACCAATAAGATCTTTCGCATTATCAGTTGCACCCTTCATCGCTGTAGATGAAGCAGCGTGTTCAGCCGTTTTTGCATCAAGCACTGCTTCATACACTAAACTTTGCGCAAACTGTGGCAAAACAACGTTCAATACTGCTGTTGTATCCGGTTCGATTTCATAAGTTGCTTGAACATTAAGTTCAGCTTTTTGTTCTTCCGTTCCACCCATTGCATTCAGAGTGTCCCCAGTTAGTGGCAATAATTGCACGTCCCTGTATTCACTAGTCAAACGGTTCACGAAATGGTTATAAACCACATGAAGTGCGTCAAACACTTCATTTTCATATAGACTTGTCACCGTTTTAACAACCGAACGAATTTCATTAAATGTTGGAACATCTGACACACCGCGGTGTTCTAAAATAACCTCAAACCCACGTTTCTTATAAAAATCAGCTCCATTACCACCGACAGCCAAAATCGTTGTATTGCTTGTATCCAAATTCAGATTTTGCATTAAAACATTGGTTTGTTTAATAACATTTGCATTGTATGATCCAACTAACCCACGATCTGATGTGACCACCAGAATACCAGTTTTTTTAATTGGACGTTGTGCAATCAATGGAATATGATCAGCATCTGCATTATCAAAGAGGTGAGCTGAAACTAAATGTTCAACAACTGCCTCTAAACGAGCTGCATAAGATCCATACCCTGCACTGTATTTTTGAATTTGACTTAATTTTGCCGTTGAGACCATTTGCATGGCACTCGTAATTTGACGTGTTTTTTTAGTGGATGAAATACGACGCTGAATATCTTGCAAAGAAGCCATAACAGCGCCTCCTTTTATTCTGCTGATTCAGATCCAGCAAATCCAGCCTTAAAGGCTTCGATTGCTGCATTCAAATCAGCCTCTTCAGGTAAGTTCTTTGTTTCAACAATTGTTTTGAATAATTCTGAAGCATTTGCATCAACATATGCAATCAATTCATCTTGGAAACGTTGAATATCTGCTACTTCAACATCATCCAAGTAACCATGTGTCAATGCATATAATACAACAACTTGATGTTGTACGGGCATTGGTTTGTTCAATGGCTGCTTCAAAATTTCAACAGTACGACGTCCACGAGCAAGCTTTGCTTGGGTTGCTGAATCCAAGTCAGAACCAAACTGCGCGAAACTTTCTAATTCACGGAAAGAAGCCAGATCCAAACGTAATGTACCAGCAACCTTCTTCATAGCCTTAATCTGCGCATCACCACCAACACGTGAAACAGAAGTTCCAGCGTCAATGGCAGGACGGACACCAGCATAGAATTGATCAGCATCTAAGAACACTTGACCATCAGTAATAGAAATTACGTTTGTTGGAATATACGCAGAAACATCACCGGCCTGCGTTTCGATAAATGGCAAAGCAGTCATTGAACCGCCACCTAATTCATCGCTCAACTTAGCCGCACGCTCTAGTAAACGTGAGTGCAAGTAGAAAACGTCACCAGGATAAGCTTCACGTCCTGGTGGACGACGAAGAATCAATGACAGCTCACGGTAAGCCGTGGCTTGCTTTGATAAATCATCATACACGATCAAAACGTGCTTGCCATTATACATGAATTCTTCACCCATGGCTGCACCAACATAAGGCGCCAAATACAACATTGGTGCTGGTTCGGAAGGACCAGCATTAACAACAATTGTATAGTCCATAGCGCCCATTTGACGTAAGGTTTCAACTTGTGCACGCACAGTTGAATTCTTTTGGCCAATGGCAACATAGATAACGATCATGTTTTGATCTTTTTGATTCAAAATTGTATCGATGGCCAAAGAAGTTTTACCTGTCTTACGGTCACCAATGATTAACTCACGTTGTCCACGTCCAATTGGAACAAGGGCATCGATTGCTTTAATACCTGTCTGTAATGGTTCGGAAACGGATTTACGTTCCATAACACCAGGTGCTTTTACTTCTACAGGGCGTGTCTTATCTGTCTTGATTTCACCCAATCCATCAATTGGTTGACCCAAGGCGTTAACAACGCGTCCGATTAATTGTTCGCCAACTGGCACTTCCATGATGCGGCCAGTACGCTTTACTGTGTCACCTTCGCGAATATCGTCAAAACCACCAAGAATGATAATTCCAACTTCGCTCGATTCGAGGTTTTGGGCCATGCCGTAAGTGCCATTAGCAAATTCGACAAGTTCACCAGCTAAGGCATTTGCCAAGCCAGTTGCACGGGCCACACCATCACCAACATAAGTGACAGTTCCCACTTCTTCTACAGTTAGCGTTGTGTCGAACTTTTCGAGCTGTTGCTTAATTAAAGCAGAAATTTCTTCAGCTTGAATAGCCATTATTCTTCCTCACTAACCTAATAATTGTGCCTTCATTTTGGCAATTTTTGTTTGCAAGCTACCATCAATTAAAGTTGATTGTGACTGCAAGATAACACCACCAAGGATGCTTTCATCAACTACGTTTTCAATATTAACTTGCTTTGCACCTGTTTTTGATGCAAAGACAGAAGCTAATTTATCTAAACGTCCATCGTCTAGTGCAACAGCCGTAGTTGCTTGCACATCCACGATGCCATTTACTTCATTATATTGGCTGACAAATTCATCAACTACAATTGATAAAATGTTCAAACGATTGTTAACCTGTAACAGCTTAACCAAATTTTTAACTGAGTCAGTGCTGTTACCTGTTAATGTTTTTAACAGATCATCACGTGAAGCAATAGCAACGTCCGCTGATGAAGCAATAGTTATGAAATTTTGGTTTTCATCAAGCACTGTTTTAATTGTGCGTAAATCCGTCAAAACCTCATCAACATTATCTTGTTCGCCAGCAAGTTCAAAAATTGCTTTGGCGTATTGGTTAGCAATATCTTTAATATTCTTTGCCATCCCAATACTCCTTATTTAGTTTCTAAATCTGAAATGTAAGCATCAATTAATGCTTGTTGATCATTTAACGATAGTTCTTTTTGCATTAACTTTGAAGCGATTGCCACCGAAAGGGCTGCAACATCGTTTTTTGCACCAGAAATTGCGTCTTCCTTGAGCTTTTGCGCATCTGTCTGCGCTTGTTGGCTGACAGAAGCTGCGCGATCGTTAGCTGCAGAGACGATTAGGTCACTTTGCTTTTGAGCGCTAGCTTTTGCATCATTAACCACTTTTGTGGCATTTTGACGTGTTTCAGCCAATTCAGCTTGACGTTGTGATGCTAATTCCTCTGCCTCTTGACGAGCTACTTCAGCACCATCAATGTCAGAAGAAATTTTATCAGCACGTTCATCAAGAACTTTTGTCAATGGTCCGTAGGCCACCTTCTTCAAAATGAGCATCAACAAGAGGAAGGCGATGATAATAAACAGCATATTTCCAAGTGGAAGTGCTGCCAATGTTGTTATTCCCAACATGATTTTCCTCCGCTACTATTGTGTGATTACTTGCCCATCAACATGAAGGCGAAGACAATTGACAAAATTGGCATAACTTCGACCAACGCAACACCCAAGAACATACGTGACAACAAACGACCTTCAAGTTCTGGTTGACGGCTCATGCCTGCCAAGAACTGTGAAATCAAAACACCGTTACCAATACCACCACCAACGGCGGCTCCAGCAGCTGCAAGACCTGCTGCGATTACACCAAGATTGTGCAAATCCATTAGATTTCTCCTTATTCGTAGCGCACACACAAGAACTATTTCAAGCGTGCGCATTTATACTATTTTAGATGATACGCTCTCGCGTTTTATAAGCAAACCAACTCGTGTTATAGAATCATTATTTACACAGTGCCTCTGTAACACAAATCTCATTTGCTTTGCAATAACACTCTTACTCGTTACCCGACAACTGTGAGATGAATACACCTGTCAAAATGACAAACACATATGCCTGAATACCACCGATGAAGAGTGAAAAGCCTTGCCAGACCATTTCAATCGGCAATGCCAGCACTGACCAGAGCCCATTAAAGTGCCCAGGCCAGGCCAAACTGTTAGCCACGAGCGTTAGTAACATTTCACCAGCGAAGATGTTACCAAACAAACGCAGTGACAACGTCAAGAAATTGGCTAATTGTTCAATAATATTCAACGGAAGCATCCATGAATATGGGGTGAAGAACATGTTCTTAATATAGCCCTTAAAACCAAGTTCTTGAACGCCCATACCGTGAGCAACCATCAACGACATAATTGCAAGCGTCATTGTTACAATCGGATCAGCAGTTGGTGACTTAATATAAGTCACACCATCGCCAAGCTTAAACTGTATTAGCAAGCCCATTTCGTTTGACACAATTACAAAGAAAAACAATGTAAATGCGAACAAACCAAACTGGCGCGCTTGCTTCTTTGTTAGCTGTCCATTCACGATACCGTTGGTGAAATCTAACAAATATTCGATTGCGTTTTGCCGTTTGTTAGGCTTTACACTAAGTTTGCGGGTTAACACAATTGAGACAATGATAACAATTGCCATAGCCAGCAACGTTGAAATAATCGTTGTCCAATCAAAGGTTAGACCAAGAAACTTAAACGTTGCCGTTGGGTCATCCATGCGCCTTCTCCTTTCTCATATAATTTGGCGAAATGGTCGAAATCGGCTATTCGTCATAACATAAAATATATGATACGCCTTTCATTTTGAAATTCAACTGTTTACCGCGATGTTTTTCACAAACTTTTTGTTTTCCTTAAGAGAAACGTTGTTAGTTAAGTTCTTCCGACCTAAATATAAGAATAATAACGTTTATCAGGATTTTTACATTATTTTAAATGTATACGTTTACAATTTCTGTTCGTATCACAAACTTTAACATTTTTATAGAATAGTAAATTTCAGACCAATGTTTATTGACTGTCTAATCATTAATAAAAAAGAGCCGAATTTTTAACAAATTCCGCTCTCTATGATTTACTTTTCACTTGCAGCCACTTTTGGCAACACCAAATTCAATACAATGCCCAAAATAGTAGCAATGGCAACTCCAGAAAAATCAACTTGTGTGCTTAATTGTAAATGAAAGTTTCCAATACCGACAACCATAATAGGTGCTGCAATCATTAAATTACGTTTCTTACTATAATCAACCTTATTGTCAACGATAACTTGCAACCCTGCAGCCGCAATGACACCGTACAACATAAAGCCAACACCACCCGTAACAGCGCCAGGGATCGTCGAAATCAAAGCTGATAGCTTACCAACAAAACTAAAAACGACCGCAAAAAAGGCTGCTCCACCAATGACCCAAACTGAATAAACACGGCTCAATTGCATAACGCCAATGTTTTCACCGTAAGATGTTACCGCTGGTCCACCAATCAATCCAGCAACAACAGAAGCCGTACCATCCCCCGTTAAGGTACGTTTCAAACCTGGATTTTCAAAAAAATCAGTCCCAGTGATTTTTGACAAAACCATCAAATGTCCTAGATGCTCAGACAGCGTAACTAAAGCTAATGGTGCCATGCTCAGTACAGCAGCTGGATAAAAGACGAAACCATCTTTACCAATGAACGTCTCAAAATTAGGTAATTGGAACCAATGGGCAGAAGCCACAGGGCTTAAATCTACTAGACCAGTGATTAAAGCCACAATATAACCAAAGATAATTCCAAGTAGCACTGGCAATAGTCCTAAAAATCCCCTTAAAAACATATTAAAAGCAATCGTTGCCAGCAACGTAACCAACGCGACCGTAAACACACGAATATCATAATGTCCATTCATGGTAGTCGCTGAGGAAGCAGCAGAACCAGCTAGACTCAAGCCAATTACCATGATGATAGGTCCCACGACCTCAGCTGGGAAAATATACTCAATCCAAGCAGTGCCAGTAAAAGTTACAATGAAAGCAACAACCAAATATACTAGCCCAACAGAGATAATTCCTTGCGCTACGGCTGGATAACCAACTGTCTTCAGCAAGGACGTCATGGGAATAATGAAAGCAAAGCTTGAACCCATGTAAGCTGGTACTTTACCACGTGTAATCAGTAAATGAAGCAGTGTACCGACTCCTGAGGTAAACAGGGCTACTCCAGGATTGAGGCCAACGAGTAATGGCACTAAAACAGTAGCGCCGAACATAGAAAACAGATGTTGCAATGATAAACCTAACCATGTAAAAAAGGGTGGCTTATCATGTAAATCATAAATCGCATTATTTTGATTTTTTGACATAAGGGGGTCTCTCCTGCAGAATATACTTATTTTATTATAAACAAAATTCCAAAATAATGTCGAAAGATTGCATAAAAAAAGACACACTACTCAATCTATGAAACAGCATATCTTTTATGAATTAAATTACTTAGTTAATGTCTTTTTTGATACGACTGACAAATCATCAGCCAAATCATATACCAATGGTTGTCCGTTAGCAATTTCAACATTCAAAATGTCGTCATCTGAGATGTTTTCCAAGTGCTTAACCAAGGCACGCAATGAGTTACCGTGAGCAGCAATAACCACGTTTTTACCAGCTTTTAAATCTTTTGAAATGTCTGATTCCCAGAAAGGCAATACACGTTCCAAAGTAATTTTCAAGTTTTCACCCAATGGCAATTCACCTTCAGGTACATCGGCGTAACGACGATCAAATGCTGGGTAAGTATTACCTTGTACTGTCATTGTTTCATCATATGAGTCCAACAATGGTGGCAAAACGTCGTATGAACGACGCCAGATGTGAACTTGCTCGTCACCCCACTTTTCAGCAGCTTCGGCTTTGTTTTGACCTTGCAATGCGCCATAATGACGTTCATTCAAACGCCATGACTTTGCTTCTGGAATAAACAATTGTCCTGCTTCTTCTAAAGCCAAGTGCAATGTTTGGATTGCACGCGTCAAAACTGACGTATATGCTTGGTCAAATTGAATACCTTCAGCAGCCAAAAGATCGCCAGCTTCTTTGGCTTGGGCAATACCTTTTTCAGACAACTTTGTGTCAATCCAACCATTAAACAAGTTTAATGCATTCCATTCACTTTGACCGTGACGGATTAATACTAACTTAGCCATATGTGCTAAACTCCTTAGTTTGTGTTTAATTTAACGACTATATTATACCACGTTTTGGTGACACAAAAAAACACACAACTTATATAAGTTGTGTGTTCCAAAAGAAATTAACCCTTTGTGATGTTTGTTGCTTGCAAACCGCGGTCTGAAGTTTCAACGTCAAATGTAACTGCTTGACCTTCGTCAAGAGTCTTGAAGCCGTCGCCTTGGATTGCTGAGAAGTGTGCAAATACATCTTCGCCGCTTTCGCGTGTGATGAATCCGTAACCCTTTTCTCCGTTAAACCACTTTACTGTGCCTTTTTCCATGATATGTTTCTCCTTTGGTGTGCTCACCAAGTTTTATTGTTCGTAATTTAAATAATTGGTACTGAGCGCCTTCCGAGAAAAACAAATCAAAATCAAAAACTTTTATTACTCTTACAGTGTAACACATCCATAAAAATTAGCAAGCATTACGCATATTAATTTAAATCCTATGATGAAATCATTTACTATCTAGAGCTGCCTTAACTGCCTTAACCTGCATTTGCGCTGCTTTGTCAGGATCTTTTTGAGCTAATTCTGCTAATTGCTTTTGTTGTTCAGCAGCAGCAGCTTTTTCAGCATCTGTTTTAGGCGTCATTTTAGCAGATAGTGATTTTGCCTGAGTAGTTGTCAAGGCAATCCAGGTACTTGGTACTTGATAAATAGTACGTCGATGCTTCAAACTCTTATTATTATCAGCAATTCCAAACAATAATTTGTAAGTATTGTTTTTATAAACCCAACGTGTCGTTTTTGTGACCTTGTATGCTTTGTTTCCAGCGATACTTTCTCGTCGAGAAGTTGTTTTCAAATCTGGCTTTGCCACGAAAGTTTTCTTAGCATCGGAACTTGTTTTATAAATATAAACATTTTCTTTACCATTAGTTCCAACACCTTGATACAACAGCATACCAAATCCTTGATTAGCATCACCCGCTGTATAAATTTGCTGTTTTTTGGTCGTCGTAACTGCTTTCATACCATAATGATCGTGCATGTTTGCAACAATGCCAATCACAGAAATAATTAAACCGATAAACATAATCAGAGCGGTTAGCAAACGAATAACACGGTTTTCTAACATCATATTTGCTAAAAAGCCTAGCAGCGCAAATACTGCCATAATTAAAATAATCATTTTGACGCCTCCATCTTTGATGGTGTGTTTACCTTACCGCTGTGCAATGTAAATGCAATAATAACAGCTACAATCGCAAAGGATGCTGCCAGAAGAAACGAAGCATGAAAACCTTTCAACGTCGCATCAATCATTTTTTGTGCCCATTCTAACGGATCTTGCCCTTTTAAGGCAGATGATGGCTTATTATTATCTGTTACTGATTGCATCATTGAAGCCAAAATAGCTGTTCCTAGGGATGAAGCAATTTGACGCATTGTGTTGTTAGCTGCCGTTCCTTGTGAAGCAGTCTCTGGAGACAAAGCACCCATAGCTGATGCTGTTAGCGGCATCATAACCATGGCAATACCAAACATACGCAATGTGTAAAGTGCTGTGATATATATAGACGGCGTATCAGCGGTCATATAAAACAATGGTAGTGTGCCAATAATTAAAATAGTAAAACCAGTAATAGCTAAACGCTTAGCGCCATGCTTGTCATAGAATGCACCGGCTAATGGTGAAATAAGTCCCATCATTAATGCACCCGGTAATAATGTTAATCCTGAGTGCAAAGGCGTCATGCCACGAATATTTTGTAAGAAGATTGGCAGAATCATTTCAACCCCAATCATGGACATCATAGCTAAAGAAACCAAAATTGTCGTAATCGTGAACTGCCTATTTTTGAATACTGACATATCTAAGAATGGCTTATCCATTCTTGATTGATGCCACATAAATTCTGCAATAATTAAAATACCTGCTACTAATGGTAAGATAACCCAACCAAAGTCGCCCCAACCATGTGTTGATACCATGGCAAAACCGAATAGTAACAATCCAAACCCAAATGTCGATTCGATTAGTGAACGCACATTAAGAGAAATATTCCTAGTAGGTAAAACATCGTGGAATACAAAGAATGAGGCAATAATAACAATAATGACGACTGGTAAGTCAATTAGAAATATAGAGCGCCAAGAATTTTGTAACGTGAAACCCAGAAAAGTATGATCTTTCTCCAAAATCCACCCTGATAGTGTTGGTCCGATGGCAGGTGCCATACCAACAACTAGGCCACCCAAGCCCATGGCTTTTCCACGTGACTCTGCATCAAACAGCGTCAAGGATACGACCTGCATCAGAGGCATCAAGACACCAACTGCCATTGCTTGTAATACACGTGCAACCATTAGCAACCAGAATGCATTTGTTGGTGTCATAAAGGCCAAAAAAGTTCCGGCTGTAAATAAGCTCAACGCTGATAAATAAAGCGTTTTTGTGGGAATTCTTGTCGTTAAGAAGGCTGAAACCGGCACCATAATACCGTTAGCCATTAAGAATATGGTCGTCAACCACTGTACGGTAGAGGCATTAACATCAAAAGCCTTCATCAGTGCTGGTTGTGCTGTTCCAAGTGAGGTCTGCATCAGCATCACCGAGAAGACACCAACCAATAAGACGAGCATCATAGCTAAGCGATTGACGCTTTTACCATGTGTATCTGTAATTGTATCTGACATGTGTAAATCCTTTCATTCGATTCCTGCTTTTTACAGAAAACACTTTGATACTATTTAACTTCAAATGCTTATTTTACGCTTTAACAAAAAATTGTCAACATAGTTGACAATAAATAACAGTTATTTTAATTCGATATCAAAAATACGGTGTTGTTTACCAAAATGAACAATCACGTCAGCAAGTGATTTCGTGGGTAAAATATACTGATCCAGATTTTTTTGATTAGTGTTTTCCCAAACTTGCATAACTAACTGAGTAAATTCGTCGATCGGCATTTTGGCGTAATCATAACGCCAACTAGAGGGATCATCCTTGGCTAAAGCTGTGACCTCAAGCGTTCGGGATAGATACCATTCTTTGATATCTGCCAAATCAGCATCTATATATATTTTCAAATCAAAATGTTTGGGTGGTAACTGCAAAGCAACAACGCCCTCAACGATTAGGATATTAGGTAATTCAATAATTTGTGTCTCGTTTGGATGAATATCCGCAAGTTCCTGTGTATAAACTGGAATATTGAGTGACTTTTCCCCCGCACGAAAGCGCGTGATAACTTTTTCCAACAGATCAAGATTGTATGTCTGTGGAAAACCTTTTTGATCAAATAGACCACGCTCATGGAGTTCATCATTAGACATTAAAAAGTCATCAGTGCTGATGACTGTTGTTTTGATATTCTGTTGGCTAAGCTTATCAGCCAAATCATGTGCAAATGTGCTTTTGCCGACGGCTACAGAACCTGTAATACCAATAACCATAAATGGCGCAACGTACTTGCTTTTAATCAAATTATCTAGATCAATCATTATCGAACCTCATAGAGGTTTTTTGACACATTATTTAGTAGCGGTGTCGTAGCCCTTTCTGCAATAATTGTCAGTCGATGCATAGCTCGCGATGAAACAGTATACAATAGACGGCGTTCACTATCTTCCTTATATCGTGTTTTATCTGCATGCCATATGATAACGGCATCGAATTCTAGTCCCTTAGCAAGGTATGATGGCACGATAATAACACCTGGAGCTAGCCGCTGGTTTTCTGATTGAATCAAAGTAACTGTTTTGTCATTAAGCGTTTGTGACAAAGCTTTTGCATCGGCCAATGTTTTTGTAATGATTGCTGTTGATTCTTGTTCTTCGGTGTTTTCACGCAATTGATTTTCTAGCAATTTCAGTAGTTCGTTCTCGTCTTGCCCAATATAGACTACCGGTTTCTCACCATCTCGATTAAACGCGTCAATGTTTTGACCGTCTATCAAAATTTCTTTTGTAAAATCTGTAATTTGCTGTGTAGAACGATAGGTTTGCGTTAGTTGAACATTTTCAACACGCTCTGGCGCAAATAAAGTTGCAAAGTCTTCCCGTAAATGGCTAGCATTATCCTTTGTAAATATAGCTTGGTTCAAATCTCCTAAGACCGTGAACTTAGCCAGTGGAAAACTAAACTTCAAGAAGGCAAGTTGGAATGGTGTATAATCTTGAATCTCATCAATAAACAAAAAGCGAATATCACGTTCACCATGCTTCCCTGTGATTAAGTCATAAAGATATAAATAAATTGTTGTATCAGCGAGGGACATTTGATGATTCTTTAAATTGCTAATCACTTGTTCAACATGTTCACGCCACTCATCATTTGAGATGCCATACGCAGATAAATCAATATATTTGTGAGCTTCACGTAGAAAATCCACAAATTGCGCATTAATATTTAAAAAGCGACTACGTCTAATTTGTTGTGCCAAAGGTTTTAAGGCACGCGTTACGATTTGTTTAGCCAAGAACTTTCTTTCAGCTTTTTCACTAGAAAACTCACGTTCTTGCTCACCCTGACCAAGTTGCGTACGTCGCGTAACAGCCGCAGCATCAACCTCTTCATTATCCCCCATGCGCACACGACCGGCACCCACTAGTTCATCATATTCCTGCTTTGACAGATTTTCAATTTCAAGATCAACCCAATCTTTACGCATTTCTGTGCCAAGACGACTGCTCAATATTCGCATCAACGTATCTCGCGTTGCTTCCAAACGTTGGCTGAGTTTGTAGTTCTCATTGTATTGATAATAAATTTCAGCAATACGCTCTTTGGGAATCAATGGTTCATCACGAAACACAATACTACGTAACTTCATTCCTCCACGATTTAAACTGTCAGCATATGCTGCGACAGCTTTGAACATCATTAAGCTACCTTTAGCAAGAGCAATTTTACTATCGGTCTTGTCAATTTCAAAGCGTTCTTGCAATGTTTCAACAGCAATTTTTGGTAAACGACGTGAAGCATATTGATAAAATGTCATCTGTACCATGTTTTGCTCGCCTAATTCGGGTAAAACTTGATCAATGTAGTCATTAAACAGTTGGTTTGGGCTAAACAAAATAACTTGTCCACTAGTTAGTTTTCCGCGGTAACGGTATAGCAAATAGGCAATACGTTGCAAAACAGCAGCTGTCTTACCTGATCCAGCTGCTCCTTGCACAAATAATAAATCGGCACTTGTATTACGAATGATTTTATTTTGTTCTTTTTGGATGGTGGTGACGATTGATTTCATCTTCGTTGACGACTCACCATTCAGCGCGTTCATCAACATTGCATCACCAATCGCCTCTTCCGTATCAAACAAGGTTACAATGATACCATCTTCAATTTGAAATTGGCGTTTCAGCGTTACATGCGCCTTTTGCGAGCCATCAGGTGTCAAATATTCAACATCCCCAATACCACCATCATAATAAATTGATGCTACTGGTGCGCGCCAATCATAGACATAATAGTTGTTCTCATTATCGCTAAAAGAGCCAAGCCCAATATAAATTGTCTCTGCTTCGCTACTTTCACTGACTGATTCACTAAAATCTATACGCGCAAAATAAGGTTTTTTAATTTGCTTTGTTAATGTTTCAAATCTTGCTTCTGCTCGTGTTTTTGAACTTTCACGTTCAGCAAGCATTTGTTGCTGCTGACGTACTGACATGGCTGTTTCGACAATACCAGAATAGGTGTCTGTTTTTAAACGTACATCTCCCCAGCTTTTTGATACATCATTAATATTCCGATTAGAACGCTTTATCTCAGCTTCGGTATCAATTAACGATTTTTTCATTTTCTTGAGGGTTTTGTTTAAATACTGCGTTTCAACTTGTTTAATTTTATCGTTCAAAATGCGTCTCACTCTCTTGATTTCAATGTAATAATTATACGCTTAGTAATTTCAAATGAACAGCAAAATGAATAATGAAAGTACGATACTATTCAAATAAAATAAAATATCGCATATAACTTCCGATAAAATAAAGTATAATTCAGTTGACAAACTAAATAATTAAGGATATGATTAACAAAAGTAGTTATCAAAGGTAATTACTTTTGTTAATCATATATTGGAGGAAGTATATGAAACCTATAAGCCACATCTTCTCAGAATTGTACGATAAAGTATTGTTGCAATACCAGCAACAGTCTGATAGCAACGAACGCTTTCCTAATCTGTCTTCAAATGATGAATATTACATTGATCTCCTATATACATTGGAAAATCCAACTGTAACTAGCTTTGCGGATAAGGCAAAAATATCCAAACCCGCTGCTACTCGAATCATTCATCGCTTTGTTGCAGAGAAATATTTAGTTAAACGACCATCAACAGTCGACAAACGGACATCATAC
Source organism: Leuconostoc sp. XM4 (assembly GCF_055698815.1). Taxonomy (NCBI): domain Bacteria; kingdom Bacillati; phylum Bacillota; class Bacilli; order Lactobacillales; family Lactobacillaceae; genus Leuconostoc; species Leuconostoc sp. XM4. The sequence continues at coordinate 1,850,282 of NZ_CP134507.1, forward strand.
TTAGAATTAAGTGCAGAAATGAAAATAAATTGCGAAAAAAATCGTCAATTATTTGATCAGGTTTTTCTAGATTCAATTTCTGTATTAACTCCTGAAGAACAAACAGTGTTACACAAGATTATGTTCAAGATTAACGAGAAAATATGAATCAAAAAAATATTGAACAGCGTAGTCTAGTCATTGGTTGTATATGGCTTTTTGCAATGGGGGTTGCAGCGCTTACAGCATATTTTTCAACACGACTAGAAGCATTATTTGTTGATGCATACTTTACTTTAATCACACTAACCACTGGCCTTTTATCTATTGTCATCTCAAAAATAAGTACACAAGTTAGCAAACGTTTTCCAAATGGTCTGTTCGTTTTGGAACCGCTGTATGCATTTTTTCAGTCATTATTGACAATTGTATTATTGTTGATTTCATTAATGACTGTCAGCTCAAAAGCCTATCAATACTTTGTCTATGGTCACGGGCAACTTTTAAATATTGCCCCTGTCATACCGTATGAGATTGTGATGGTTATTCTATCATTAACACTCTCATGGTTCTATCAATTACAAAACAAAAAAATCCACAATATCAGTACACTTCTATCAGCTGAAACAAAAGGAGCGATGATTGATGGTGTCATGTCAGCCGGAATTGGGGCCGCTGCATTTTTCATCCTATTCATTGATAAAAAGTCCCCATTAAGCTTTCTTTTATATACTGGAGATTCCTTTATTACAGTGATTATTGTTTTATTTATTATTAGAATCCCGTTGCGTATAATGAAAAATGCTTTGATTGAGATTAGCGGCGGCCTAACACAAGATCAAGGGATAAAATCATTCATTGAAAGAGCCATTCAAAGTCACCTAACAACCGATTTTTCAATTGATGATTGCAAAATCTATAAGGTTGGTATGTCTTTTAAAGCTTGTATATCTATTAGCAGTCGAACAGATATGGTCGATACCAAAAAATTGACAACCTATAAAAAGAACATCTTAAATGACCTCTCTCGTAAAATTTCTTTCATAAATATTATCTTTATCTATTCAAACATTGGGGAAAAAAGTTAATTTTCATTTATAAAAAGCTGCGGTTACGCAGTTTTTTGCATTCTATAAGAACCCTTTACATAACTTTGACGATATAACAATATCTATCAAATATACTAAAGTTATTAATTTGGAGGACAACATTATGCAATGGGCTGCTAGAACTACTAACGTGAAACTATCGAGTGAAAATCAAAGTACATTTGAGACCACAGACAGTGAAAAAAAAGTACTTACATTGCTACTAAGCATTGGATTCGTGACTTTATTGTTCGCTACATTTTTTGATAAAAATGTTACCTCTGCAGTAATGGACCAGAATTCTATATTTGGTAATATTTTCCAAAATTACGCTGATCAAGGCGCAGGAATTGTTTTATTCACTGCCTTTGAGATTATTGCCTGGACAATATGGCGACGCGTTCAGGGAAACATTTTGAAATATGTTATGACAGGTGGCGCTTTGATATTTGCCTTTAATCAAATGCTAGCGATATTGCAAGATATGTTGAGTTACACGTATTCCATGCTCAATAATTTATCAAAAGGAATTCCCATGGGCGTTGCAAACAATACTTCGGCAGTGGCAAACTATCCTGAACCGCTTCGTTGGAGCGCAGCCATTATCTTAACAATATTACTGTCATTTGTATTCTTTAATTGGCTTAAAGATAAAAACAACGCCGCTATTAGCTATCTACTCAATGCTGCTTTAATCGGAATTGCCGTTGTTTTCATCGCACAAACAACAATCGGCGATATGAAAGCATTGTGGGGACGCTTTCGACCCTACGAAATGACAACCATTTCCGGAAACACAATGAGTGAATTTACACCTTGGTATCATTTGAACGGTGTGAATGGTCATAACTCTTTTCCTTCTGGTCACACAATGTCCGGCTGGTTATTTTTATACTTAACTTTCTTTGTTCCTCGAGGAAATATTAGTTTGCAAAAGAAAATGACAATTTTTGGGATTGCAATGGGTATTCTTACCGGTCTTAGTCGCGTACGGATTGGTGCACATTGGCTAAGTGATGTTACTGTGTCAAGCATGTTAGTCGGTCTCATCATCTTCATGGCGAGTCGTTTATTAACAGCACATTTTGTTGAAACCAGCTCCTCGCTGAATTAAAATAATCGCTATTAAGAATCGCTATGAAAATAAATCACAGCAGTTCTTTTTATTTTCGCTCAAATAAAATTTTGTTATCCAATTGTGTACTCGTACTTAAATACCCAAGTATCATTGACTTGTCCGAATGAAGTAAAAGACGACCTAGTGACCTCATTAAAGCCATTTTTCTGATAAAAAACACTGTTGATTGCTGTATTAGTAATCAAACATAGATCTTTACCACCTCTTTTTTCAACCATATCAATAATTTGTGATATCGTTCTTGAGCCTATTTTCTGGCCTTGATATTTTGGTGAAACAACCAATGTATCTATGTACCAAAAATTTTCAAATTCTTCGGGCATGGCATCATCTGATTGAGATAGATTTTGCATGATACGTCCGGCTATTTTAGGAGAACATTTAAAAGGTAGTTGCCATCCACCAACCTTAACATACGTCCAAAAACTAATCTGGTGCTGTTGTGGTGCTTTCAAAATAAAGGAAGCAACTATCTCTGACCCTTCAACACAAACGAAACAATCTTCACGCCTAATATTTGCTAGCGTATTTAAATACAATAAAAAATATAGTGCTTGCTGTAATTGAGGCTTGTCAGTTGAGACATTAAATAGAGGATAATCATGGAAAGCATCATATGTCAATTTAGTAACATGATCCAAGTCTTCCAGCGTAGCTGTTCTAATAATCATTCTATTCTCCAATATTTTTAAAGTAAACTGTAGTTTATTATCTCATAAACCCAACAAAGTGTCGCCTTTAAAAATGAGATTATTGACAGAAACACACTTTAGCGTAATAATAGCATTAATTAAACAACGTTTATTAATTGAGGGGAATTTTAAAACTATGCAAAAAGATGAAAAAGTTGAAACCATGTTGGATCAAATGAGTGTCGCCTTTTCTGATGAGGATGTTAAAAATCAACCAGAACTACGAGAAATGATTTTCAATTACGCACAGGAGTTAACTAAAACGCAAAATACCGGCTTAGTGGCTACTAAAATGGTTAAATCTCTTGTTCAATACTATTGGATAACAAAAACTCAATTACCCGAAGCAGCAATCAAACTTCATCATCAAATCAAAAGAGATGCCACCGTGTACGACGGCATCGCGATGTCTGCCATGCTGTTACCTGTATGGTTCTAATTACTTGGGTCATTTATCGTTAGCTTAAAATACAAAAAGCTTCTATATAAATACTGACTGCTTGATCAGTTATGCATTTATACAGAGGCTTTTTTACGTTTTTAATTTTTTCATCAAAAAATAAATATTTAACCCCATTTTGTAACCAATTGTCCCCTTATTCGTTATATATATAACAGGAGAAAATAATGGAGATTAATCAATATGAAAACATAGTTCTAAATATTGCACAGGAAGTTGTTCGATTTTTAGTCAAAAAAGGCGCTAAGACACAGGATGCTGAAGATATTGCTCAAGACGTAATGGTTAAATTAATCGAAGCAAATATTGTTTTAGAAGAGAATAAACTACGGCCATGGATCTATAAAGTTGCGCTATCAAAATTTTATGACAAACATAGACGAAATAAAAGATATGATAACATCTTGCATGAACTATATACCCATACGGAAAAATCAAACACAGACTATACAAAGTTAAGTGATAATAAGTTACCTTACGAAGTACTCAATCAACTCAGTCATTATCAATTACAGCTCATTTATTTAAAATACGATGAACTGCGTAGTATTGAATTCATTGCTAAAAAACTTCATTTTAGCCAAGCTAAAATTAAAATTGATTTATTTAGAACGAGAACGCATCTCAAAAAATTATTGGAGAAATATAAAAATGAATGATAATCAAACATTTGAAAAATTAATCAAAAAAACCAAAACAAAAAATACACTCAAAGGCATACTTATTAGTTCTTTATCTACAATCATCGTGTTTCTTATCATTCTTGTCGGCGCAAATTTATTTGTATCCAATACTATGAGTAAGCAATTAAAATTACAAAATCAAAAACTAAATATCGAAAATATCGCTTTTTCACCAAATATATTCACAACTCGAGAACATACTACTGCCATCGCATGGACAAAATCAACAATAACTGAAACCCGGATTAAAAATATTGATGGCTATCATATCTACTATCCTGAAAAAACTTTACAATTTGGTCTATCTGGAACGCAGACTTTCTCCCGAGATGACGTTGATGTTTATAAAGCCAACCCTTCAATTATTGCTAAAAACACGAAAACACAAGAAAAAGAACCAATATTTTTTAGTCGTTCTGCTAAGTCAATATATAAAAATTCAAAAAAACTCACGTTATATACACCACCCACGCATGAAGCAAAAACATTATCTACAATGAAAAACACATTAGCAGAAGTGGCTTTAACATTCGATAAACCTTATTCTTATAGTGAAATAAAAAAAATGATTCCAGATAATGTCATGATTAATTATTATTGGGTAGGTTTCGGAAATAGTAATACATCAACAATAGCAAGCGCTGGCAATTATATCGGTTTGAATGCTAGCGATGATGGGAAAGGTTCTTTGCAGGAAGGTAGTACAAAAAAAAATACCTACACTGGCTACAAGGGATTGAAACAAGCGTTAACTGACTCAATATCCTTACAATTGGCGTCGCATATTTCCGAAAAAAACTATATCTCATCAATTAAATCACAACTATCTTCAAACTTAAGCACCGCGAAATTCAGTGGTGTTATTGTCACTGGTAAAACTGATAATCTGAAAAGTCTAGATGATTTGAATTTCGTTTTTGCAAGCAATGTCGGATTAACAACACCAATTGTTCCTTATGAAACCCCATTGAAATAGATTACCTTAAATAATAAAAAGCACACAATTCTTTATTAAAAATTGCGTACTTTTATTAAAAATACATTAAGTAGCTATATAATAACTAAAAAGATGTAATAAATGTCAAAGTACCAAGCACAACTCCTGCTGTATTAGGAATAATCAATATATAATCCCTCTTAGGGTCATTAGTTAATCCATAAACAACCCAAAGCAAACAAGAAAAAGCTGCTACAATAGGCTGCCATGGCTGCCCTTTGTCACCGGATAAGTTTGCTATTATCTGTGGAATATAGGCTATAAAAACCATTGTTCCAATTAACGCTCCGATAGATCCAACAAAATTATGTATTCTATTTTTCATGTATTAGTATAACTCCTTGATATATTATACCATTGATTAAAAAAAATTAGTAATTAACAATATTTTGTAATGAAACCTAACCAAAAAACATCTTTCACAATGAAAGATGTTTTTTATGATTATTGTAATAATTGTTCGTCCGATTCAATGTGCTTTACTTTACCAGTAGAGTTGCGTGGTACATCAGGGTCGAAGAATATTTTTGTTGGTTGTTCTGGTTTAGATAAAATTTGTGTAGCATAGTTTTCAATTTATGCAGGATTCCTTTATCAAGAGTAACAATTATTAGGGACACTTCCGCGACTAATCATTGCCCAACCCGCCCAATAACACATATAAATAGTCATCCTCGTCTTATGGCAATTTTAATTTATATTGTTACTACTAAAAAACAATTACAATAAATTGAATCAGCTCAATAATTCTTGCAACTGTCTCTTACTAACTATCTGTTATCTAGAAAACTACACCTAGCCCGATTAATACTCTGTAGATGGAAATTCAAAAAAATTATTTAAGTGCTTGAATAATATCAGGAATCGTACCACCAAGAATTGCTAATATCGGTATAGCTGCCCACCAATAAGCCGCTGCAAACTCCCAGAAATTCATGTGCTCGCTTCTTCTACGAATATATTTCCCCTTACGTGGATCAAATACAAATTCACTTTTATCTATTTTATCCTCGATATTGTCCTCTGTTGGTTCAATGCCTAAAACAATCGTATCAAGCGAGCAATCAAATATTTCAGCCAACTTAATTAAGTTGCTCATATCTGGGGTTGCATCTCCAGACTCCCAACGAGAAACAGCTTGACGCGATATGTACAATTTTCCAGCAACATCTTCTTGAGACATGTCCAAATTAGTGCGTAATTTTTTTAACTGTATCTCCATAATTTACTCTCCTAAGTGTATTTAATACCTTAATTATTCAACAGAATCTTGTAAAACGATAGCAATTAAATCAGTGAAAATAGCAATCTGCAACATAAAAATGCGCAAACACAGATTGCGTAAGATACATATTATAGCTCGATAACAAGCATTAAGTAGGTTGCGCTTATTTTTTCAGGACTTTTGCCCAAAAGCCTTTCGATTTCTCTTTTTGCAATTCATTTTTTAAGTTATCAATTTCTGATACAAACTCAGAAGTGTCTGAAACTTCAAGATATTGCTGTTCTTTTACGTCAATTTTATGTTGTAAGTCAAGAGATAGCGTTTGTTGCTGGTCGAGTAATTTATGAAGTTGTTTAATTTGTTCATCTTTTGTCTTGAGTTGTTCTGACAAAGTCTTGACACTTTCTGAAACAGCATCAGAATGATTATTATCAACATTTTCAGGCATTGACTCGAGATTTTTTAGTTCTTCATGTGTAAATTCACGCTGACTAGGATTGATGTTCCAAGCCTTTGCTCTCCTATAATACGTAGCTTTACTAATATCAAGTTTCTTAAGAATACTTGTTAGTGTTTTGAATTCTACTTTTTCACTCTCAGCCATTGTCTGATACCTTTCTGATAAACATTGAATACTAACAGTATACCTTTATCTTGAAAAATAGGAAACAGAAAACAAAAAAGTCACTTTAATAAAAAGCTTTAAAAAACTATCTACTTAAAAGTTCTAAACGCCGTTGTTCGAAAATGGATTAATTGAGTTGCGCGGTCCAAAATTTTTCTTGTCATACTTTAAATACTGATCCTCACTACCTATATTACTGCGATACAAAGTTGGTACTTGGCCCTTTGTAATTAATCGAGCACGTTTCACGTAGGATCCTTTATGCAACACAACAGCATAATTATATCCCTTAGGAATAGTTCCAACTTGAAACTTCAACCACTCTCCCGCACCAAAAATGTCACTATATACATAAGCATCTACTGGTTGGGGCATATCCAAGACCACTTTTTTAGTCGTGGTTTTCCCATTCGCATCTGTGCTTTGTTGTGTTCCCCTAACTTTCTTAGTGGCAACTTTTTCAGGTAGCAGTGCGTAGCCATACGTTTCTTTTAGAAAGGGATTAAACCGGTCAATTAATTGATTTTGTGTCGCCCGCCCATAAGTTAATATAGCGATAAAAAATAAAAACGCACTTGCTAAAATAGCTAGTTGCCACACAATTTTCTTGTATCTTTTTCCCGCTGTCAGTTCCTTATTAATGCTATCAATCATATCTGTCCCCTCTTCTTTTAACGTTGTATCCAAAGAAAAACCTAAGTAATCACTCAACGTAACCAACATATCCAAACTCGGATAAGTATCATTATTCTCCCAATGTGACACCGTTTGCCGCGTAACATGCAATTCTGTGGCCATTTGTTGTTGTGTTTTATTTAATGCTAATCTACATTCTTTTAATTTTTGACCGAGCTCCATGTCGCTTCCCCTTTCATAACAAACTTAAGTATACGAAATTGTCACGTAAAGATCGAGCAAGTATTCTTTAACATGTTGATATGAGGGCATTTCAATACAATGATAGATAAAAAGAATGTTCAACTCATATTGAGTTGAACACTCTTTAAATTAATTCTCGACGGTTAATTCTTCCAAAGTAACCGGTGCGTTAGTTAGTAATTTATAACCATCTTTAGTTATCAACACCGTGTCTGAATGTCGATAACCGCCTTGACCTTCAAAATAAATTGCTGGTTCCACCGATACAACCATATTTTCTTTCAAAACTGTGTCATTACCTAATGATAAAGTTGGCTCTTCATGGTTATTTAATCCGATGCCATGACCAGGTCGATGAAGAATGTTAGCCGTAAGATGCTGGTCAATAAGGTAATCTCGCACTTTTGTCTCTACTTCAGATGCCTTAACACCAGGTCGCAGCATATCGAGCATTATATTTCTAGCCGTCACCATTTGATTAAAGTGTAATTCTTCTTCTTTTGTTGGTTTCTCCATGAAGAAGGTACGTTCACATTCGGCAGCATAGCCCGCTAATCTAAACACAGCGACGTTAACATTTGGTCCATGATCAACTGTTGCCGCCATATCAGGAATACTATGGGGCATGAAACTATAAGTTGACGGCCATACACCGTTTGTTACTCTATTTGTGAGACTAAAATTATCCGCGATTTCTTTACCAACTACCTTAAACGGAAGGTTATAAAGGTCTATCACTTTGGAGTCGTTATTCACTTGGCCTAACGTTGCACGAACCACTCGACTACATACTCTTGCAGTCGTCGAAATTTTGTCAATTTCGTAAGCACTCTTTATTTCACGTAATTTTTTGATTATATCATTTGGTTGCCAATCTACTGTCGGTGCCTTTGCAGTTATTTCTAAAAGCGCATTACTTTCGATACCAATTTTATCCAACCCGTCAAACTTTTTTGTAACTACCTCGTACCAGTTTTGACCAACTTCAGACGTAACATCAAAATACGTTTGAATATCATAATCAAAATAGTCAACATCAATATGTGATTCTTCTAATTTTGGTACCAGCATTAAAGGTTTCTTATCTGGATAAATAATTAAGAAAAACGGCCGTTGCTCAGGGCTATAATCAATATTGGTCAGATACCATATGTCCTCTACATCTGTTACTGCGTATGCACTTAACTCTTTTTCTTGCAAGAATCTTTGGCAATTTTGGATGCGGTTATTTATTTCATCACTGAGTATACTCATAATTTCCTTTTTTTAAATATTAACTGTGCTTATAATTAATCTTCTTGATTTTTAATTGCTTGAACATATAGAAACCAATCATAATCAATGTAAAGGCAACAAATATGCCAAACATAACCATCACATCACTTTTAGCGGATCCACCAATCATCAACGTTTCTCGCAGTGCATTGACTGAATAAGTCATTGGCAAATATGGGTGTATGGCTTCAAAGAAACCATTTGACAATTGAATTGGATATGTTCCTGCGGAACCACCTAATTGAATAACCATCAAAATCATTGCCAGGAATGAACCAACTTTACCAAACCACAAGTTAAGGGATGTTACGACATTAATAAAGGTAAATGATACCAGAATCAGTACCCAGAAAGTTGCGACATAGTGAACTGGTTTGATGCCAATCATACTAATAGAAACAAAGTACATAATTGCTGCTTGCAAAAATGCGAATGGATAAAGCACAGACATTTTGCTTGCCCACCAACTAATAGCCTTTTTAGGATACTTTAGAGGTGTCACTAAATCAAACATCAAGTTAAAGGCAACGGCACCAACGAACAGTGCCACTGACAACATATAAGGTGCCATAGCTGTACCATTATTAGGAACTTTGTCTTTTTCCACATGCTTGGTGCTTGCTGGGGTAGCTAATTGATTGTAGGTTAACTTATTTGAGTTAATTTTATTAACTTTGTTGTTTGCTTGACCTAGCTTGTCAGCAAGCGTTGCATTCCCATCTTTAACTTTCGTCAGCCCATCGCCAAGTTTTGCTGAACCATCAGCCAACTTAGCACTACCGTCTGCTATCTTTGTGGCACCACTAGCTAATTGAGTCGACCCGCTTAACAACTTGCTGCTATTAGCAGCCAATTTATCCAGTCCTGACGTTAACTGACTACTTCCTGACGATAACTTTGACGTTGCTGAACCTAAAGCAGGCATCTTTTCATTTAGTGATGATAAGCCGCTGCTAATTTTTTGGGATCCAGCATTTAACTTATCACTGTTTTGTGACAACTTTTGGGTACCATCGCTCAGCTTAGAACTACCGCTAGCTAAGCTTTCAATACCACTAGTGAGTGAGGGTACATTCGTATTAAGTTGTTCAAGCCCCTCTTGTAGCTGTGTTGAACCACTAATTAACTGTGCTGATTTCCCGCTCAGTTGTGACAGCCCACTAGTTAATTTTGTTGCCCCAGTACTTAATTGCGCAGTTGAATCACCGACCTTATTAAGTGAGCCAACCAAACTGCTTATGCCACCATACAGCGTTTTTGTATCGTCACTAGTCCCATAACTAGTGTTTAGTGTATTCACAGCTGATTTTAACTGTGACATACTTGTGTTACTTGATTTAATTAATGTGGTTAAGTTAGTCTGTAATTCACTTAAATTTGTTGTTGCTGATTTGAGTGAATCATTAATGTCATCTGTTGGTAATAGTGCCGTTTCTAATGCACTGACTTGCGTGTCAGTTAGCTTTTGTGTTTTAGCCACAGATTCGATTTTGCTTTGCGTCCCGCTGATATAATTGCTAATCGTAGTAACGTTTGCTGCAAGACTACTCATACTACTTGTTAATTTAGTAATTTGCTCAGTATTTTGATTACTGTTGTCTAACGAGGTCTTCAACTGGTTCAAGCCTGTCTGAAAACTTTGCAGCCCTGTTTGCAATTGCGCCATTTTGTTTTTGGCATCGTCACTATTTAAAGCTTCATTCATTTGTGTCAAGCCATCGGAAACTTTTTGGCTTCCTTTATACGCTTCGTCTGTTCCGGTTGTGTATGCACTAACGCCTTTGGTCAAAGAACTCGATCCGTTAGTTAATTTATTCACCCCGGTAGCTAAATTACTACTACCACGAGCTAATTTTTGCGCACCAGTATTAAGAGCATTGGCACCAGTATTGAGTTGACTCACACCTGCTGTATATTGCTGCAAACCACTGTTTAAACTCGATGATCCTGTAGATAATTGTGAAACACCATTACTTAACGTAGGCATTTTTTCACCTAATTGTCCCAAACCAGCAGTTAACTTTGAGCTTCCTGCATCAAGTTGACTCACACCACTAAAGTATTGTGATAACCCGTCTGTCAGTGTATTCGTACCATTACTGAAAGTTAAACCACTTGAAGCAAGTGTCCGTAGATTTGTTGTGACCGTCTGATTTCCAGATTGTAATTGTTCAGTTCCATCTACTAACTTTTTGTTACCGTTAGCCGCTGTGCCCATACCATTGCCTAACGTTTTAATTTGTTTAAACAATGTCTCAGCATAGGTCTTTGTCACTTGTTTGGAAATTGTGTTTGTAATGCTTTCAGCCGCTGATTTTGAAAACTTTCCAGCGATAAAACTGTGCCCCGAGCTTGTTGTATAGTGAATTAACATCTTTTTGGGATGCGCGTCCAGTAATGTTGTCGCATTTTTAGAAAAGTTCTTTGGAATTGTCATGACCATATAGTACTTGCCATTGGACAATCCTTTTTTAGCTTCTTTTTGCGATGGAAAACTAAACTTCATCGCATCTGAATCCGCTAAATTATCTTTTAACTTAGCTCCTACTGCTAATTTATTTCCTTGGTAATGCACAGATTTGTCTTCATTGATAACTGCCACGGGCAAATCTTTAATTTTGCCATAAGGATCCCACATCGATTTCAGAAACCCAATCGCATAAATTGACGGAATCAACACAATAGCAATTAGAACAACCACCATAAATTTATTTTTCCATATTTTTTTCCATTCTATTCCGAGCATGTTACTCCCCTTTTTTAACAACGTGTTGCTTTTTTTGTAGCTATAGTTTATATTAGCATTGGTTATATATAAATCAATGTACAAGTACTAAGGGATTTGTCTAATTTTATGAGGAGAATAGTATGAATCGGCAGGAAAAAAATAAATTAACACAGCAACGAATTATGGACGCTTTCGTGAAATTAGTGAGCGAAAAAGGCTTCAATAACTTAACCGTCTCCAACATCACACGAACCGCAAAACTAAGTCGTGGCACTTTTTATATTTATTATCTTGATAAATACGATGTATTAGAAAAAATTGAGACCTATTTACTAACTAATATGGAAAAACTAATGCAAATTAATATAGATAAGACAATATCTTGGCTAGACGATGTTGATAATAATAAACTATCGGCTGAGTTAGATACCTATTCACCGTATCGTAGTTTCATTCAGTCTTTTGATTTTCTCGATAAAAACCGTTTTACGCTTAAGACACTCCTCTCTAAGAATGGTGATTCACAATTTGTTTACAAGTTACGTCATTTGATTGATGAACAAATTGACTCACATTACAAAAATATTTTTAAAGATGGTAATGAAGTTATTCCCAGTGACTATACACATGATCTATTAATTAGTTCGCTCATTAGCATTATTGGTCATTGGTTACAAAAAGATGATCCTGAATCTCCAGCTGAAATTGCCGAAATTTTGATTAGAAGTCGTATACTGGCTGCTTACCAGGTAAAATAATTTTTGTAACACAAATCAAGTCTCAGTCATTTTTCCCTAAAGTGACAATGACACCGCAATTAATAAAACAAAGAGAATATGTGACTAGCATATTCTCTTTGTTTTATCTTTATTTTTTCAAAATCAATGACACGGATTATAAGCTTAGCTCGACGAAATCGTACGTTTAATGGTTAGCAACAGTTTTTCTAGTTTTACTAAATCATTAATGGCAGTTATCGATACTCTAATAAAATAGTTGTTATTTGATTTCCAACCACCTGCTTGAAACTGCGGGCTGTACAATACATGTATTCCTAGCTTGTCCAGACGCTCTTTCACTTGTTTAATATTAATTGCAGAATCTATCTTAACCCATTGAAATGGACTCAACGGCGCCTTTGTTTCAAAGACGTTCTCAAATAAAGTTAAACTAGTTTTTATCTGCTTCATTTGGCTATCAATTATCTTTAAAACAAAGTCATGGTTAATTAAATACTTAATAATTTCAAAATCTAAGGTTGGTTCCTGTAAATTAAGATTTGTGAATGAATGCTTTATTTTCTGCTCAAACTTTTTATTAAACAATACCAGCGCTACGCGAATTCCTGGAGCAACTATTTTAGAGAAACTAGATAAGTAGATTGTATGACTCGGTGCCAAGTTAATTATGGCTTTCGTTTTTTCAACATCCAAGTATCGTAAGTAATCATCTTCGATGATTAAAAAATTATGGCTAATGCTTAGCGCTGCTAACTTTTCGCGCCGCGTAATAGACATGGCAACATTAGTGGGATTCGACCGAAAAGGCATGACATAAACACCAGCAACTACATGCGTTGTCAACATGTCTTCCAACTGATCAAGCTTCATCCCCTCGTCATCTTGTGAAATTGACAATAACTTAATATGTAACGTTTTAGCTAATTCAATAAAATTAGAATATGTGAAGTCATCCACAACTATAGTGTCTGAAGGTTTGAATAAAGCTGTTAAAATGATGGCGAGTGCGTTCTGCCCGCCATTTGTTATTAGACTGACCATATCGTCAGATACATCTATTTTTAAATATTCAAACCATTTTTGTGTTGCCCTAGCATAACTCTCATCTAAGGATGAATTTGTGAAATACCGTAGTAACTTTTTAACGGGAATATTTTTAATAGCTTCTTTCACATAAAATTCTGCTGAACTATTTTCAACTGAAGTTACATTCAAAATACCTAAATCATTTACGCCTTCTTTTCCTTGAATAGTATGATCAGAAATGCCATTAGGCGATATAAAAGTACCTCGCCCTTTTTCGGTATATAATAAGCCATTTTTCAAGCCAAAATCATAGGCATGTGTCACTGTGGTGAAGTGAATATCCAAAAAATATGACAATTCACGTTGCGAGGGTAACTGATCGTGTGGCTTAAGGACACCCGTCAGAATATCATCATATAAGGATTGATAAATACTTTTATAGAAAGGTTTCTCAAGTGGTAACTTGCTCGGTACCCATGACAATTCATAATCATTCATCCCGTTCAGCCTCCTAAATAAAATTTATCAACATCAACACCTGTAACCACTAAAATATCTGTTCATTAAAAATCAGTATACACTAATCTATGCACAATAAAAATTATATGGCATACAATTTTTTTATTGTATGCTTATTTAATTGCTGGTAGCCTTATACTTATAAATTGTCCATTGAGAGAGTGAGGTTACATTGAATGATGAATAAGTTATCAAAGAGTGTGCAAGCAATTATATTAGGCGTGATAGCGGCTTTTTTCTTCTCTCTTACATTTATATTTAATGAAGTTATTGCTAATAAAAATGGGTTTTGGCTCTGGTCTGCCTCCTTACGATATTTATGGATGCTGCCGATGCTTGCTTTGATATTCATTCCATTGGGCGGATCCTTTAGGCGAGTTAACCAATCAATACGCAAACAGCCTCTATCTTGGTGGGTCTGGAGCCACTTCTGTTTTGTTCTATTTTATGTTCCGTTATGCCTAGCTAGTACTTATCTACCTGGTTGGCTAATCGCCAGTGTTTGGCAGGTAACTATTGTTTGTGGTGTTTTAACAACGCCTTTACTAAATATCGGTAAGCCTTCAAAAAAAATTCCTTTTCCTTGGCAAAGTTTACCTTGGATGTTCATTATTCTTTTAGGTGTCTTCCTAACTATCCTCCAGTACTTGGGTGCCATTCGCATTTCTAACCAAATATACTTATCAATACTAGCGATAGTGGTTGCGGCTATTTGTTATCCACTTGGGAACCGAAAAGTTATGATGACTGCGCCAAAAGTTACCGGTCTCGAAAGAATGTGGGGCATGCTACTGTGTACCTACCCAACATGGATTTTCTTGGCGTTTGTTAGTTTCTATATTAGTGGTGCCCCTAGTGCCAAAACAATGGTGTCTACTCTTTTAGTGGCACTATTTTCTGGTATTATAGCGACCGCTATATTTTTTCATGCAACTTCCTTAGTATTCCGAGAAATCAAATCGTTATCGAAGGTTGAAGCTACTCAAGCGATGGAACTCGTTTTTTCCATCCTATTAAGTGCAATCTTTCTCCATCACCCCTTCTCACTCAGTTGGGAACTCGTAGGTGTCCTAGTAATTATAGTAGGCATACTAGGAATTAGTTTGCGTAAGTAATCTTCCCTAGTTATCAACCACAGCACTTTTTTATCAAAGCGCAATAGTAAACGATGGCGTTTTAGTTCAACATATAGCCACTATTCGAATCAAAATAGTGGACACTACCGTCCTTGAACTTGATAGAATAGCCCTTTACTTGTGTACCATCAGATTTAAAATAATAGGTATGTCCGTCAATAATCTGCTCACCTGTTAAAGGTACCCCATTGCTGTCTAAGTACTTCCAAGTGCCATCATTCATTTCTACAAAACGATTCTTAATCGTACTAGTTGCTTGCGACTGATTAGTATCAGTTATACCAAAAGGATATAATACGGCTGAAAAACTTTTTTCAGAATTTGTACCATTAATTGTAGCGGTTAGTTCTGTTGCACGTGTACTGTTAATTAAGTTACCAGCAAAACATCCGGAACCAACCCTTTGAATATTAGATGGTAATATTATATTTGTCATTTGATTATCAATGAAGGTACCATCCCCCATTGTTTTCAAAGTGTTTGGCAAATTAATACTAGTAAGCTGATTACTAGCAAACACAAAATCATTCAATGCTGTCAGACTATTATTTGGTAAGTTAACTTTTGCTATATTGTTTGACGCAAATGCGTACCAGCCAATACCTGATATATCAGCATTTAAGCTGTTTGGTAAAGTTAATGTGTTTGAAATTTGGTTATCATAGAAAGCAAAGTTACCAATCTGTTTCAGATTTGTTGCTTTGGAGAAATCTACGCCCGTAATGCCTAGTGATTTAAACGCATTAGCAGCAACCTTTGTCACATTCGTGGGAATAACAATAGTTTTACCTAGTGTGGCGACTCCTGATTTAACACCTGTCACTATTGTGGAATTATTGCGATCATAGGTAAAACTTTGTGGGTTGCTTATGCTACCAGATACTCCTTTCCCATAAGATTGATGCTTCAATGCATATTGCTTAGCAACGGCATCCGCTTGTCCAGTATTTTGTCCAAAAGTTTCATAACCATACCAGCGAACCGGATGATTACCGCTACTATCTAATACGTTATTGGGCAACACCACAACATGTGAGGCTTGATTTCCATAGAAGGCTCCGGAGCCAACACTTAAACTATTCGTATTTTTTATCGTTGTTAGATCAACCGTCTTTAAGCGATCACCGGCAAATGTCCAATCACCAATTGATGTAATTGTTGCTGGAAAGGTGACCGATGTCAGATTAGGATTTTTGGCAAAGGCACCATCGTTAATATGTGTCACACCACTAGCAAACGTGACTGAGCTGATCGCGTTGTCATAGAAAATATACCATCCTAAATTATTATCATTTAGATTAGGATACTGCACAGCTGTTAAACGATTTTTAGCAAAAGCAAAATCTCCGATAGATTTTAGGTTAGTTGCTGAACTAAAATCAACACTCGCAATGCCTTGATTATAAAAAGCAGTGCTAGCAATACTGGTAACATTATTCGGAATCACAACCTTTGCACCTGTATGTTGTGATGAATTGTCCGAAAAACCATACAAGACTCCATTTTTTATTTTGAGAGACGGCTGTGGTACACCATCAGCATGAACGATCGTGCTATTGATACACAATGCACCACCAACAATCAACATAATAAACATCATTCTGATCAAAAAATATTTGCTCCCAGTTTCTCTAACCGCGTCATCGTTATACATCATACATTGATTCCTCCTCTACCCATTCCGTACTGCAATAAAACTCCTTCACAACATGTTTTACGATAGAAAACTGACTAAGCACTGTTAAAGCTAAATACAACATCACATACTCAGAATTTTCTTATATCTGCTTTTATTATAAATCACATTATTCATCAATACATCTTTCAGCAATTGATAGGTTAATAATATATTAAATTAATATATTTTAATCTGTTGCTATATTTGGTATCATTAAAATATATTAAATACGAACGTGCAATAACTTATTCACGTTAAAAGGTGTTGACAATATGGAGTCGCATATGATTGCAAATAAAAATAACTAATCTGCATCACGTTTGAATTGTTGATGCAGATCATAAAGCTCATGACAATTTAAAGAAGAGAGATCAAAGCAGACATGTTTATAGGAAAAAAAGTAAAACTATCACACTATCATGACGGCGACGGTAAAAAATTTGCTGAATGGCAGTGGGATGATGCGTTCAATAACCCATTATCAGATGATATGATTCACCCCCATACTGCTGAGGACTGGGAAAACATATTTAGACGTTCATCTAAAAGCAAAGAAAATGTTGAATTTACTGTTAGAAAAACAGAGAATAATGAATTGGTCGGATTTGTTGCCTTGTTTGACCTCAACATACGCAATCATACTGGCGAATTAGCGATTGGTTTTCCTAAAAAGGAAGATCGTTTAAAAGGTTATGGATCTGAAACCTTGAGGTTAATCTTAGATTATGGTTTTAACAATTTGAATATGCATAAAATTAAGCTCACCGTCTATCCATTTAACACACCAGCCGTGAAAGCCTACAAAAAGAATGGATTTACCAAAGAAGGTACCTTTAAAAACGAAGTCTTCTATGATGGAAAATGGGTCGATATTGACCATTACGCCATCTTCCAAAATGACTGGTATACTTCCCAAAATGAGTATCAATGATAATCATGGATAAAAAACGCGAAATAACATAATGTTATCCCGCGTTTTTTCTATCTCATTATAAATATCGCAATTCAGCGTTAATACATCTTAACACCAAATTTTTTTGTTGTGATACAACTGCTAAACTACTTTTTTGAACAATTTTCCCTTTGCTTATCATTGTTTATCCGCGGCCTGACAACACCAACATTTAAAGCAAGCAATTACTTGCATGCTTTAAATGTTGGTGTTATGATAACTCTTGGTAACACATCAAATAGGTTTTATTCGGATACCAAATACTTAAACTTACTTACAACGAACTTTTGATTTTTGATACTTATGGAAAAGGATATACGCATGAATAGACAAGATAAGAAAAACTTGACCAGAACAAAGATTACCACAGTGTTTATAAATCTAGTCCACCAAAAAGGTTTTACTAATACAACGATATCAGATATTACTCAACAAGCTGGCCTCAGCCGTGGTACGTTCTATGTATATTTTCTTGATAAATATGATCTCTTGGAGAAAGTAGAAAATAATTTATTAAAACACATTGAAACACTTTCCACCATAACAATTAGTAAAACAGTTTCTTGGCTAGACAATCCCTCAGGTGATATACTATCTACGCCCTCCTCACCATATTTTAGTTTGATTAATATATTCAATTATCTAGGTAATAATCGCTTTTTCTTTCAAACCCTGCTATCCGAAAACGGTGATAAACAATTTATTTACAAAATGAACTGCCTTCTCGACCAATTGTTTAAAAAGCTATACACAAATACTAGTGACCATATATTGCAAGCCTTACCAAGTGACTACACAATTGAGTTATTGACCAGTAGCCTTGTCAGTATCATTGATCATTGGTTACAAAAAGCTAATCCTGAAACGCCAAGCGATGTAGCAAAAATTTTAATTCAAAGCCGATTATTTGCTGTTTATCAACCAGCATAATTAGACTTTTCTTTTCCTATACTACAGTGACTCATAAAAAGCTGAGCTCCACTTTTACTAATTCTATATTCGCTTTTGATGACATCTAATTTTCATCACAGTTGATTTTTTCTCCCAACAATGTCATTTATATTTGATCGCTTTAAAGTTATAATAGTAAGCAATGTGAGGGAAAATCATGAAAAGAGTTTTATTAATTGGCTCAGGCGGTGCTGGAAAATCAACGTTAGCACGCAAAATGAGCAAACAACTAAACATTACAGCTTTTCACTTAGATAAGTTGTTGTGGAAACCGAATTGGCAAATGACGCCAAAACCTGAACAAGCCATCATTGTTAACAATTTAGTGCGTCAAGATAGCTGGATTATTGACGGTAATTATAATGGCACACTAGATATTAGAGTTGCTGCTGCCGATACCATTGTATTCTTGGATAGAAGTCGATTTGTATGTATCTATCAAGTTTTTAAACGTCTTCTGCAGTATAGAGGTACCTCACGTCCAGATATGCAAGACGATTGCCCGGAAAAAATTGATTGGGATTTTCTCAAGTGGATTTGGCAATTTCCCAATAAACAAAAAGTTATAATCATGAACATGTTTGAAACGATAGATCAATCTAAAAATATTGTTATCTTAAAAAACAAAAAACAGATAGAAAAATTTTTGGATCAATTATAAGTTTTACAAAAAACGTACAAATATATGTAATCAAAACAAATGTTGAATCAGGTCGCTCAAATAATCCATCATACTTTAGAAAGAACGCTATCCGATGAAATCATATGAAAGCAAGGCCGCATTAAACGAGGCCATCAAAACCAATTATAAAAAGTACATTGATGAATTTACAAATATTCCAAATTCACTTAGCAATAAACGGATACAAGATGTTGATCGCACACCAAGCGAAAATATTTCATACCAGTTAGGATGGATTACCGCCTTATTGAACTGGGAAAAAGATGAAATAGCTGGTCAAGATGTCTTTGTGCCAGCAAAGGGTTATAAATGGAATAATTTAGGCGGACTCTATCAATCATTTTATGATGATTATGCTGACCTTTCTCTTGAAGAGCAGATCAACTTACTAAACAGACGTGTTATTGAACTTTGTGAACTTGTAAGTTCTTTACCAGATGACATTTTATTTGAGCCCAATAAGCGAAAGTGGGCAACTACTCCAGCCCAATGGCCAGTATGGAAATAGATTCACATCAACTCGGTAGTCCCTTTTAAAACTTTTAGAACCAAGATTCGTAAGTGGAAAAAATTAGCATTGATTAAATAAACAAAAAGCCATGATAACATATATGTTATCATGGCTTTTTTTACTATAATTTAACGTTCATTTTGATACAAATCAACCAACCGTTGCCTTAGTTGATCATCATAAGCTGTTAAATACATACCATATTTGCCACGTTTAATTAAAACATTCAAAACATTAGCAATAAAATCTTGATATTCTTTGCTTGTAAATTTGATGTCCTTGCGCTTCTTAAAAATCTCTTTATGTGAGTATTTTTCTGGCAAAATAGTCATGCTATCGGTTTTGTCATCATAGCCAAATGATGGACCAATGATCATGCCCACATAATTTAAATCAAATCCTTGTAACGTATAAATTGTGCCTACTTGTGTAATAGACGATTCACGTTTAGCCCAGTGCGTACGTTGTGGATCCCATTCATCCCAAGGTAGAGAAAAAGTGTCCATCTCAACATTATGACGCCCATCGATGCGTGGAAATCCAGAAGTTGCGACTACACGACTCAACCCAACTTCGCGATTTTTAGCTTTAACTTCCTCATATAAATCCCCTGCTGTTGAGAATACTTTAAAGTCAAAATCACTATTACGAGGAAAAGGCATCAATGGCTTTTGTGCTGTTAAGTCATCCATCCATTGTACCTGTTCTGAACTAGCAACCATACGATATTGAAAATCCATATCAAATTGTCGGTATGGATGACTACCAACGGTCTGACGTAATAAATCTTGTGACCAGTACATTTTAGATTGAAAAACTTGTGCAAAATCATAGACCACCACAACAATTTTGGCTAAGTTCATTAAATCTGTGAGCTGGTTCTCACCTCGATAGTGTGCATAAGGCTCTGGTTTTGAATATAATAAATGTGCCTCATCTACGAAAATAACATCATATTTCCAATTGTTTTTCTGGGCACGATTAATGAGTGCTGTGGGACGCAAGATATCATTTTCTTTCATGCCGGGAATATCATGGGCAAGGTCTTGATAAGCTTTAAATAATTCGGGATGATTAACAACTAACGCGGTTTTATAACGTTTATCCGTCATATATTTTGTGACTAAATTCATTAAAACAACTGATTTACCAGTGCCGGCAGCCCCTTGAATAACCGCCACAGCATGCTGATTCCCTTTAATGCTCTTGTTGATATAACTGTTTATATTTGTAATGGTTTCTTTCTGGTTATCAGATAATTGATCAATCATGAACTGATCTCTTAAAATTTTATTCATTGCGATTCACTCCTATTGTATTTATTATACAGACTTAGTAAGGAAACATCAGATTTTATTGTTATTCCCATCAGCTTCATCATGTTAACATTTATTTAAGGTTTTTCTAATAGTATTTGTGTCCTTTTACTATTTGATACTATATAAGCAAAGTAAACTGTTCCAAATACCAACGTGCAAATACTTATCCACGATAAAAGATGTATCAACGGAGTTGCATTATGACTGCAAGTAAGATGAACTAGGCTGCATATTTCTTTAATTGTTTATAGGAAACTCACTAATGCATATTAAAGAAAAGAGAAAAACATGTTTATAGGTAACAATGTAAAACTATCGCATTACCACGAAGAAGATGGGAAAAAGTTAGCTAGTTGGCAATGGGACGAAGATTTTGTAACGCCGTTAGCTAGTGATATGATTCACCCTTATACCGCGGAAGATTGGGAAAAAATATTTAGGGATGCTTCCAACAGCTACGAAAATGTTGAATTTACTATTCGAAAAGTTAGTGATGATAGTTTAGTTGGGTTTGTCGATCTATCTGATATCAGTGTACGCAATCATTCCTGCGAACTTGGCATTGGCTTCCCCAAAAAGGAAGACCGATCAAAGGGATATGGCACCGAAGCTCTATCCTTAATATTGAGTTACGGTTTTAATAATCTCAATATGCACAAAATTAAGCTCTCAGTATACCCCTTCAACATTGGCGCTGTAAAAGCCTACACTAAAGCGGGATTCGTCAAGGAAGGCACAGCCAAAAATGAAATTTTTTACAACGGCAAATGGGTTGATATAGACTATTATGCGATTTTCCAAGAAGACTGGTATGCAAGACAACAATAAAAAATAAAAGCACTCATTGAGTGCATACATAAACAAGTTAACGTGTATGACTCACGTTAACAGAATTAGGAGAATGATTATGGATGAGAATGGTAAAATTGTACCTGTTGAGATTAAAGGTTGGAACTGGGGCGCCTTCATGTATAACATATTTTGGGGAATTGGTAACAAAACTTATTTACCTTTACTATGCCTAATCCCTTTATTTAATTTCATTTGGATCTTTGTTTGTGGATTTAAAGGCAATGAATGGGCCTGGCAAAAAGGTGATTACACAGACGTCGAAACATTTAAAGCTGTCCAGGCCACATGGAATCGTGCTGGATTGGTGCAGTTTATTTTGACAATCGCCATATTAGTACTATACTTTTTACTTTTCGTGGTTCTTTTCTCATCAGTCTTAAATCAAAATAACTATTAGTAGTCTCATCCTATTTGATGTGCTTGCACAGAGAAAAATCAACAACAAATTTTAAACCCGTCAATAACTCGTTTGAAATTTATAGGAACTGAAATCAAATGATGACCACTCAAGACAATATTCTTTTAAAAACCGCAATAAAAATGAGACATGAAAAAGAATTTAAGGCGTCCAACCGTATCTTAAAAAAATTAGATGCCAAATATCCGCTTAATGCCAATATTCAATATCAATATGCTTGGAGCTTCGATATTCTTGGACAAGAAAGAGAAGCTGTCCCTCACTACTATGCAGCCATTGATAACAATGGGCTAGAATCTGTCGATTTAGAAAACGCCTACTTAGGTTTAGGTAGTACTCTACGATCAATAGGTTCTTATGATGAATCATTAGATATTTTATCAAAAGGTACGGAATTATTTCCAACAAATAATGCTTTAAAAGTTTTCAAAGGGATGACACTCTATAATTTAAAACGCTTTAAAGAATCCTCAACAATTTTACTGCAATGTCTTATTGAGACAAGTGAAGACACTGATATTAAATCATATGCTAAGGCGCTAGGTCTATACTCACAAGATCTAGACCAGACATTTTAAATAATTATCAATCATCGCAATTAAAAAAGCCTTAATGGGAACAAAGCATGAAAATAAAACTGGTAAATAGCTGCTGTTCCATTACAAATAACTTGCTGCTTTAATGCGCATATAAAATGCAAAGAAGAAAAAATATGAGCAGAAAAAATATAAAAACACGTTCCAAAAATAAAAGTTTTTATCAAAGTATTTGGATTACCACGCTAATAATAGTAATTGTCGTCATTATTGGCTTTTGGCAAGTTTATACTAGGTATTCTGGTGATTTGGTTAAAAAAGTTGATACAACCTCATCCAAAAACACTTTAAAACCGCAGTCAATTTTTAAAGTTGGTGAGACAGCAGAATATAAAGATATTCAGTTTAAAGTAAATGACTTCAGTTTCATAGATGGTTACCCCAAAATTGATAAATTAGCTGCTGGAAATCAATTTGTTGTTGTCAATATGACCATTACCAATAACAGTAATAAAAAATTTGATTATGATTCATACTTTTTTCACCTTGATGACAATGGTAAACAAACAGATACAACAGAGTCTTCTTACAACGTAACTGCTTCTTTAGACAGCGGCACTTTACGTCAAGGTGAATCAACGACGGGAAACCTTGTGGGACAAGCAAATACAAATCATCAACTAAGGTTAATTTACCAACAAGATACTAATCTTAACAAAGGAAAAATAACTTTTAAACTGAATCAAGAATAAGGTTTAAAACTGAAAGTAAGAAACAGCTCACCTTCCCCTTGCTACTCTGACTACGTATCAAGTGGACTATATTAAAACACTAATAAATATCGTCCAGCACAACGCTATAATTAGTTTTAATGCCTATGCATTAAAACTTCTTGCTTGACCTCTACTTTGACGAGAAAACAGAAAGATATAGCAAAATTTATGACTTCATGGCGTACTTCGGTATACCTGCGTCACTCGAGAGTGCTGTTTTGAAAACATATAACTTAGGTGTATTTTATGGATTTATTAACAACGTTCCCAATGGCTATGAGTGGACTAACATTTTTAATAGTAAGTAAAGATAAGAAAAGTAAAAAGTATCGTGTGGCGGGAATAATGATGTTATTGGCAAGTTTCATTAGCTTTTTGACTTACTTTGTCTATAAATAGAAATCCACCTACCATCAGTATGTGACTTAAAACGAAAAAAAACTGTTTATTTTAACAAGGGGATAAACTCTATGTGTCGCTTCCCTATTGCATAACAGCGGGGGAATAACAATATGCAAAAAGCCACTATTTTTAGAATAATTGCCACAGTAGGAATTTTAGGAACAGTCCTATATGAAATTGTGACTAATACCAACACGTTATATATAAAAATTGTCCAAGCAGTTTTTATGGTAATACTATGGACTGCTCTTGCGGTTGATAGATACCAACATAATAAATCGAAGAGAGAACTAAAAAAAGATTTATTTTTAGTAGGGGTGTTTACATTACTAAGCATTGCAATAATATCCTTTTTTAGATAATTAGCCTAGCCATATTAGCAAATACTACGTGCAGAACCACGTTAAAAGCGTAATTGGGGATTAAGGATGACAAAAAATAAACAAGAATTAAAGACGCAAATAGTAGCTTATGGTTGGCAATTATTTACACCTGAAAATACAATCGTTATGGATAATGACCAGGGTAACATAGCCATTGAGGATAGTTCTGATAATTTTAGGGGTGGACTATTTATAGTGTTAAAAGTTAGCGAAAATGAAGTTACAGTAGAATCTAGCGGCATCTTTGACCAAGGTGTCTCAATTACGTTAGACAAAAAGATTGTCATTAAACGTCGCCCTGACATTGAAATTAATGATTAAGTGACCTCTAAATAAAAAGTATTCACAGAGTACTTACATACCGCAAAATAAATTAGGAGCATTATTATAATGAAAAGAACTACACTCTGGTTAAGTATTACATTGCTGATTGCTTTACTAACAATCTATACAGTCTACCAAAATGGGCTTGACTTTAGTTTTTCTCTAACCATATCTAAAAATGCGGCTTCAGCAAATGGCTCAATGGCGTTTTTATTTACTTTGCTAACTATTTTTAGTGGCATAAAATATCTAACGTGTAGATTTACTAAATAAGCACTCACAGAGTGCTTACATACATTAAAATTAATTGGGGATGAGACATGAAAACACAACTGATAAATGGTTACTGGACAGCTACGAGTTTTACAGATAAATTAAACACTGCTTTGGCTGAACTAGAAGCGGACGGGCACGAAATCGTTGAAGTACAATATAAAACGCCCGTAGTCTTCTATTCTGCTATAGTAATTTACAAATAATGTACTCACAGAGTACGTATATACGTGCCGAACCACGTTAAAAGTATAATTGGGGATGACATATGACAAAACAACCATTTAAAATGATGAAAACTATAGGTGCGGTTGCCCTGATTGTAATGGCATTGCTGAATTATGCCAACTTTCAGTTTAACTATACAAAATACAGCGCTCTTATTGTGACATTAATGATGCTGGCTCTTGGATTTCAGAGCTACAGTGAGAAGAAAAAATTCAATTCAGATATTGCTTTTGTCACGATTGCTGGCCTAGCGACGTTATATATTTTTTTCGTTAACTAGAGCATTAAAGGGAATGAAATTATGAAACAAAGGGACGTACCTTTTCGATAAATATAAAAAAGTGGTGTAATTTCAAACAAGTTAGCTGATGACATTGACGAGATTCATATGCTCATCATTGCTAACTCCGTCAACAAAATAGAAAATAAAGAAAGAGAAAATGTAAATATGGAAAACATAAATATACACAGCAAAATGTTTCAATATAGAGCAGCGCTTTTTGTAATTGCTATTTCTTTTATTGTAGCCAATTTTACATATCCGAATAATATCTATATTCAGCGCTCAATGCCATTGTTACTAGCATTTATGCTTATTTCATACGCTGTTGAGAGATTTAGAGAGAAAAAATGGTTACCTTTTTCAGCTTACGCATTGGTTAGCCTGCTCAATATTTTTCAGGTTAGCCAAGAACTATATCGCCATTTATATATTTATAAATAATAACCAAATCTCCAAATACTAGTTGGGGGCTTTTCGCTTTATAAAACAAAAGTGATTTAATGGCATGCTTTTGACTCGCTAATTCACAGTGTCAGCAAATAAATAATAATAAGTTAAAACACGCTCTCTCATTATTTTATATATTAACTTCTAATCCAACTCCGACCTCTTCAACAGTAATAAATTGATTTATATATGCCTTAGCTTTAAAAGAAACACAGTGACTCGGATATAGTTGTGCAATATTATTATTTTGAAAATAATCAACAGTTTTTTCTAATCGTTCATCTAGGTCAAACAAATGAAAGCCACCAATGATACCAAGTATTTTATTGGTACCTGTAACTTTCTTAGCATGCTCACAAATATTGCAAATGCCGCTATGGGAACATCCTGTGATAATAAATAGCCCTTCATCTGTTTCATAAACCATCGCTGTATCATCCATTACATAATCGTCTTCCCATTTATTATTAACAAAATATTCTCCTATGGCTTCTCGCTCTTCAAAAGCAGTATACTGACCTATTTCTCCTAAGTACCAAATTTTATTTGTTAATTTAATTGGTTCCTTTTGTAAGTTCAAATCAAACTTATTTGATACCCATTCCGTACTTTTGGGAGACCCGATATCTAATTTCTCATATCGCTTTGAATTCAAAAAAAGTGGATGTGCATAAACTGACTTACCAAAAAGTCCTGATGATTTTGATAAAAAACTCATACCACGTGTATGATCATTGTGTCCGTGCGAAAAAACAATTTTAGTCATTTCACTTAGATTAATACCCTTGATTTTTGCATTCTGCAAAAATATGTCGCTGTACCCCATATCAAAAAGTATTTTTTCATCTTGATCTTCTATTAGCATAGATAAAGCGGGCTCACCGAAATAATATTCATCAATAAATGTGTTATTGTCTACCAAAATGTTTATCTTCATTGCTCTCTTCCAATCTTTTATCTTTAATACTTTACTATACAGACTAAATTATTTTTTAAAAGTGCAAATCAGTAAATTTAATATATTGTAAAAATCAGTGATATTCTTTTACTATCAATATTGACAAGTTAGTTAAACATTTATATAATAATGTTTCAAATTCAAAAATTACCTATATAAATATTTTTAATTTTATCTAAAGATTCCCATTCTAAATTGCCTAATAAAAATAGTTAGTTTATTATTAATCTATAGTTTTCTAGGGTTCCGCTATAATAATAGGTCTGGTCCAAGAGAAAACATACAATGATTACATTGTACACACGGACGGATAAAAGCCTAGGAGATATTTCTTAACGAAATATTTCCTAGGCTTTTTAATTTACTAAGGAGAATACACTATGGAATTAATACTTTTGCCAGAACAACTCTCGGTTTTTCAAATCGAATCATTGGAACAATTGGATTTATCAATGAAGCCTCTGTTTATTGGCTCTACTGCAGATGAGCTTTCTATCGTTGCTCCAACAAAGAGTGTGCCAACAAAAACAATAAACCAAGAAGATGGTTGGCGCGCATTAAAAATCAATGGTGTTTTAGATTTCAGTTTAGTTGGCATTTTATCTAAGATAGCAACTTTGTTAACCGAAATTGACGTCAGCATATTTGCAATATCAACGTACATACTGATTATATTTTAATAAAAGAAACAAATCTCTCTAATTCAATAGACTGTCTGCGTCAAAACCAATATGTAGTTTCAGAAAAATAAGTAACGCAAAATAGCTCACAATCAAAAATCAATAAAGTACTGCATTTTTACATAAAAAAAGCGTTGCACCAAGATCTTGGTGCAACGCCATGAAATGCTAAATGGAGAAGAAGGGATTCGAACCCTCGCACGCTTTAACACGTCTACACCCTTAGCAAGGGCGCCTCTTCAGCCGCTTGAGTACTTCTCCATAACAATAACTAATATACCAGAATTTAGAACGGATAGCAATACCCAAAATGCCGTCAACACTGCTTTTTGCGCTCAATAAACAGTTCATGAGCGAAGACTCATAGTAATGTCATAATTACCGTATTTCAATGCCATGGTTTTCCATGAAAGATTGCTTTAGTTGCTTTTAAAAAGCCGACAGACACTCACATAGAGTCCGTATCGGCTTTTTTAATTACATTCGGTCAAGTTTAACCGTCGCATATCTGGAAACACCTGCTCATCTATTACACGGGTGCACAGAAATTGTTAACTCTTGATTGTTATTCCGCTTCTTCTTTATAGCTTAATGCGGCAACGTTTAATTCTTTATCTCCTAGTCCCTTTGTAAAGCTAGTTTCGTGGGAAACAATAATCACGTTTCCTGGGAATTTGTCGATAGCTGCACGCAAAGCATTTTTTGTGCCTTCATCCAAGTGGTTTGTCGGTTCATCTAAAATCAAGAAATTACTTGGTTTCATTTCCATAATGGCCAACTTAACTTTGGTCTGTTCCCCACCAGAAAGCTGCTTCATTGGTTTTTGCGCATTTTCAGCGTTAATACCAGCAGCAGCTAACCGAGTACGTAAAGCTTTCGGCTCCAATTTAGGGAAACGATCTTGCATTTCTTGCAGTGGTGTTTTTTGATCATTGTCCCATTCTAAATCTTGATCAAAGTAATTCACAACTGCTGATGGTGAAAACTCTGCTTCACCACCAAGTGCTGGAATAACACCCAAAACAGATTTAATTAGTGTAGACTTACCAGCACCGTTGAAACCTTTGAAGACAACCTTTTGACCCGATGTCATCGAAAAGGTCACCGGCTCCAAAACAGGTGTTACATAACCAACAGAAAGTTCATTCACTGTTAGTGCGTTTGCAGACTGAGAGTTAACATAGGGAAAATTAAACTTAGCTTGCAATGCCTCTGACGGTGGATCAACTCGATCCATTCTTGCCAACATTTTTTCACGTGACTTGGCTTGTTTTGATGTTGACGCACGTGCCTTGTTTTTGGCAATGAATTTTTGCGCTTTCTCAATTTCACCTTGTTGCTTTTCATATTGACGTAACTGTTGCTCAGCTCGCTCGTCTTTTTGACGCATTGCCTTTTTAAATGAGCCACGGAACTTAGTAATTTTACCAAACGATAGGTCAATTATTGCATTGGTTACCTTATCCAGGAAGTCAAAATCATGCGAAATAATCATCGCTGACCCTTCAAAAGACTGTAGGAAATCTTCAAGCCATTCAATATGGGCCACATCTAGATAGTTTGTTGGTTCATCTAAGATAATAACGTCGTCATTTTCTAACAATAACTTAGCCAGAATGACTTTGGCACGTTGGCCACCAGACATTGATTCTAGTGCCCGAGTGCGCCCAATGGCTTCCAATCCCAATCCAGAAATCACGCGCTCAATTTTGGTGTCCACGTCATAAAATCCGGCAGCGTCTAGCTCTTCTTGCATGCGTCCGGCGCGTTCTAACAATTTGTCAGATAAGCTCTCTGCATATTCATTGTACAGTTCCGTAATACGGTCTTGTTTGTCATACAAATCTTGATAAGCCGTATGCAAAAAATCAACCAGCGTCATTCCCTCAGGAATTTCTGCATACTGGTCTAGATAGCCGACCTTTAAGCCTTTTTGCCATTCGATTTTACCAGAGAGAGGTAGTTCTTGACCGGTAATGATCTTGATAAGTGTTGACTTACCAGCACCATTTTGGCCAACAATGCCCATGTGTTCTCCAGCCTGTAATTCAAATGCTGCATCTTCGTATAAAGTTTTTTCTGCGTAGGCCATTGAAAGGCCTGAAATTTCTAATAATGCCATAACTATAAGTCTACCATACTTTAAAGCAACATTGAGTATGTACGAGGTATTTTTTGCGTTTCCCCCGATAAAACAGCGTCTCGTGTTTTTTCGATAACTTCTTTGGAATATTTCACTTTATCTTTTTGGTCAGTAATTTCGTAAACAGTAAGAACCGAATGAGCTAATTGATAGCCTTCTTCCACACTTCCTTGCATCATCATTAATAAACCCTTTCCAAATTTCAAACGAATTCGCTCACCAGTCCAATCTAATATAAACTGGTCAGCATCGCTCAATATTTGTTCCGATAAGGTTAACATTTCAGCTGCACCTTTAAGATCTACAAAAAGCAGTCCATTAAAGGCTGTATAAGCAATATCTACTAATCGCTTTTTTTCTGTACGTAACTGTGTATAAAATTTTGCTCGTTTGATAGCTAAACGGCTTAAAATTAACAGGTCACTTGGAGACATACCAAAATAAAACAAAGTAAAAATATCTAATTCAATTTGTCCCCACGTTTCGGCTTGCTTTAAAAAATTAACTGCTGGTCTGACGTGTTTTTTCACAATATCAATGTCATATATTTGTAAATTCTCTTCTTCGGCAAGTGCGCCCTGTATCATTAAACCAAAATCACGTATAAAGCGTGCACTGATACCGCCACGACCTTGACGCATATCATTTGTAGCTTTCAAAATCATTGCTCCTAATTGTTTCTTTTCTTGTGGTTTCCCGGATTGAACACCCATTTCACGGAGCAACATATAAATATAATTATTGTTGGTTTCTCCACCAAGAAACAAGAATTCATCATGACTAACACCCATATCTGATAATAATTTATCTAGCCGATCCGCTGAAATACGAGTATGCCCTTTTTCAAATTTTCCAATCAGTGATCGAGATATGCTAGGCTGTTCTAAGTCAACTATTTTTAAACCCTTATCTTCTCGTAAACGTTTAAAAGTCGCACCATAATTCATTTTCATTACCCTCATTATTTAAAAAATAGAATATATTCTCTTTTTGTTGTCAAACTGACTTTACCATGTATGCTATATTTATTCAATTTATCATTAAAAAAAGGAGTTCTTATATGCGCGTTGCCAAAAATAATACAGCATTTCGAGTAATGATTACATCACAGTTCGTTAATAACTTAGGAAGCAGCTTTTTCAATATTGTTTTTTTAGTTTATGCTGCAACACTGCCAAACAAAACACTTAGTGTTACATTAGTTGCATTTACAGAAATACTACCAACACTATTCTCCATTATTGTTGGAAACTTTGCTGATAAAACGAAGCATCACCTTCGGTCTTGGCGTATTGCTCGCCTCTCTCAATCAATAATTTTTTTGATTATTACTGTGATATTGATTTTCTTTGACGGTCAATTTTGGAGTTTTTTGATACTGTTATTATTAGTCTTTGTTTCTTCGGTAGTCGGATCTTATAGTAATTTACTAATGAAACCAGTTTCTAGATTTATTTTAAGCGATTCTGATCTGCAAGAAGCAATGAGCTTGGAGCAAACTGTCAGTGTTGCCGTCAACTTAATTGGTGGTTTTTCCGGCGTCGCTTTACTTGGCATTTTGCATCAAAATTACGCTGGATTTAGTCTTATCAATGCTGGGATGTTTGTTATTGCTTGGTCCATTATGGCGCTTAATCATCGTCAATTTTTGGAAGCCGAACAACATATTGAAGCAGAAACAAAGCCAAATACCAATACATCAATTTTTTCAGATTTAAAATCAACTTTTATTTATGTTTACAAGGATCATTTGTTTTTTCAAATTTTACTACTCGCTACCGCCATTAATTTTGTCGGCACCTCTTTTAATGGTGTTTTCAACCTGACCTTATTACATAACAAATCGTTATTAATTGGTAACTTTGGGACGACCGTAGCTATTTTTGGTGCAATAAGTTCAATTGGCCTATTAACTGGATCTTTGATTACCAATGATTTTTTCAAGAAACTAACAACAAAACAATTAATTGGCATTTCTGGTATTGGTATTGTGTTAATTGCTGCTGTACCCCTTTTTTATCCAAATGGTGTTTTATGGATGCTAATCATTTTTTTATTTTCATACATTGAAGCTAAAATCAATCCAAAATTAGGGGCAATCTTAATGAAACGAATCGATCATAATCGCTTGGCTGGTGTTTCTGGTCTAATTAATACATTCGTTATGTCGGCCACGCCACTTGGTCAAATTATTTTTCTCGGCACCGCAAACATCTATTCACCAAATATTTCTTGGTTCTTCATGGTATTTGTCGCATCACTGATTACCATTTATACAATCTTAACTCGCCAACAAGATATGGAACTGGTTGAAAAAACCAGAGAATCCGCTATACTATAATTATTATGAAACCACGTAAACTAAACATCAAAACTATTCCAGCTGCTGACATCAACCGTGCTTATCGCTTTTGGCGTGATGTATTTGATTTGCCGCAATCTGGTCACCAAAGTGGTCGGCACCTTGTAATTGATGGCGAAGATATTGTGTTTGTCACCGGAAAACCAACTGACCGCCTAGAAATGCTCGTTCGTGATCACCAAGCCGATTTGGTAAAACACTTACGAAACAATTTCATCCCAATTATTGGCGAGCCAGAAAAAAGATTCGGAAACAAAATTGCCTTATCAATACATGATTCCGAGGATAATTTAATTGTTTTAGAAGCCAATGCTTAAGATCAAAATAAAAAGCGTAAACAGCTATTATAGTTGTTTACGCTTTTTTACTATTAAAGTGTTGTAAAATCAATGACCTTACGACCAGTAATTGAACCAGCTTTCATTTCATCAATAATTTCATTCATATCTTGGAAGGCAACTGTCTCAACAATTGGCTTAACTTTTCCTTCAGCACCAAATTGGAAAGCTTCCTTTAGGTCTGCACGTGTTCCAACTAATGAACCGCGAACTTCAATACCATCAAGGACTGTTTTAGCAATATTCAAAGCCATATCACCTTGTGGCAAAGCAACGGCTACAAGCTTGCCCATTGGACGAAGTACATTCACAGCCTGGGAGAATGCAGCATCGTTAACAGCTGTCACTTGGGCATTGTGAACGCCGCCAGTTAATTCATTCACCTTAGCCACAACATCTTCCTTCTTACGATTAACTAGTACTTCCGCTCCATTAGCTTTTGCGGCTGCTAATTTATCATCGTTTCCATCAATAACTGCAACGTGAGCACCGAAAACACTGTGTGCATATTGAACAGCCAAATTACCTAGACCACCAGCACCGTGAACTGACACCCACTCACCAGGCTTAGTTTCACCGACTTTCAAGGCTTTATACATTGTAACACCAGCACAAGTAATTGATGTCGCTTCAACAGGGTCTAAACCTTCTGGTACTTTAACCGCATACTTAGCATTTACAACAACTTGTTGTGACATTGCGCCATCAATTGTGTAACCAGAATTACGCACCTTACGGCAGAACGTTTCGTTTCCTGAGACACAGTAATCACAAACGCCACAAGCGTCATAGAACCAGGCAATTGAAACACGGTCACCGACTTTAAGGTAATCGCTAGCACCTTCACCTAATTTAGACACGCGTCCAACACCTTCATGTCCAATAACTCGACCAAAATTACCGTTACGTTCACCGATCTTGTTAGGGTCACCGAAATCGCCGTTTGCACAGTGCAAATCAGTGTGACAAAGGCCAACGTATTCAACATCAACCAATGCATCTCCAAATGCTAACGCACGTGGCTGCCAATCCTCGATCAAATCAACATAACCATCATTTACGTTACGAACAACTGCTGCTTTCATTTTTAACCTCTTTCTTGTATGTGAACTTATTTACAATTAATTTTACCGCTTTTTGTCATATTTGTAAAGTATTATTTACTACGCATCTCCTTCCATTAGTGACTCGTTTCACATAAATACCCAAAAGAAAAAGAACATTATCATTAAATGTTCCTTTTAATTTTATTGAATTATTGGTCAGTATTTAATTTTTTAAATCCAGGAATTGTTAACATAAAAATTAAACTAATGACGTACATTAACGATAAACTCAGCATCACGGCTGCCACACTATAATTGTCCATAATCCAACCAATCACAACTGATGAAAAGGCACCAATAGCACGGCCAGATCCCATCAAGGTATTGGCTGCAGTTGCTCGAATTTCCGAAGGATACAATTGACTAATAACTGCGCCAAATCCACCATACATGCCGTTAGAGAAAAATCCAACTAATGCACCTAAAATTGTTAATGTCCACATATTATATGCAAATGTAAAGACATAAATCATAAGCGCTGAAGCTACTAAGAATATAGCAAACGCGCGTCGGGGACCTATGGTGTCTAGAATCGTACCAAAAGTAAGCATACCAACCGCCATACCAATAATAATAGGTATCATACCAAGATTGACGTATCCTGCTGTAATTGTTTCTGTGATACCCAATTGCTTCCGCATAATTGTTGGCAACCAGTTCATCAAACCGTAATAGCCCGACGTTTGAATAGTCAACATCACAATTAACACAAAAGAAGTATAAGCGCGTTTGGGGGTATTGGCAATCGTTTTAAAACTAAATTTCTTTTTACCAGTCTTGTAGTCAGCTTGCAGTTGCTCAAATTCAGGTGTTTCTTTTAAGTGTCGTCTCACAATGTATACAACGATTAGTGGCAAAAATCCTAACATGAACAAACCACGCCAACCAAAGGAAGGCATAATTAATGTTGCTAAAATTGCCGCGAGTATGGCACCCACTTGTCCGCCAATTGCAGTAATAGAGCTCATACGGCCTACACGACTAGCTCTAAAGCTCTCAGCAATCAATGCCATACTTACACCATACTCACCACCAGTTCCCATCCCCAGAAGGAAACGAGCTGCATAAATCGTGTGCGTGTTATCCAAAAATGCCAAGATAACTGTCGCAAAGGTCACGAGCATAATAGTATAAGACAATACTTTAACACGCCCGATACGGTCAGCTAAAATACCAAACAAGAGACTTCCTAATAGTGCTCCCCAGTTTGACATTGCTGCAATAATTCCACCCTGTGCACCAGTAATGTGTAGCTCGGCAATCATAGGCGCCAATGCGAAAGATAGGAACGTTGCGTCCATATGATCCAAAGTAAACCCTAGGGTTGTTGATCCAAGAACCACCTTTTGTTCGCTGGTCATTTGAGCACCAGTCTCTACCTGATCTTGCTGCATTACGTTTTCGGACTGACTAATTGTCATATATTGTTTTCCTCCAAAATGTCTGCTCACTGGCAAACGTTATTTTGTCCGTTAATTATTAAACCATATATACAGTAATTAATCAATCAAACGTTTAACAATTTTTAAATTATTGTACAAAAAAAGCGCTCTCGCGCTATTTTTAAAATTACTTTTCTGAAATTGAAGCGATTCCAGGCAATTCCTTACCTTCAAGGTATTCAAGTGAAGCACCACCACCAGTTGAAATGTGGGTCAACTTGTCGGCAACACCCAATTGTTGTACCGCAGCAGTTGAATCACCACCACCAACGATTGTTGTACCACCATTTTCAGTCACTTTAACCAATTCTTCACCAATTGCCAAAGTACCCTTTGCAAAATTAGACATTTCGAACACACCCATAGGTCCGTTCCAAACAACAGTCTTTGCATCAGACAATGTGTCTTGCAACAACTTAACAGACTTAGGACCAATATCTAGACCCATGTAGCCGTCAGGGATACCAGCTTCAGCATCAACAACTTCAGTCTTTGCATCATTTGAAAATGCGTCAGCAGCAATTGAATCAATTGGCAAAACCAACTTGTCGCCAGCTTCTGCCATCAATTCCTTAGCCAATTCAACTTTATCAGCTTCAAACAATGAATTACCAATCTTGTTACCCTTAGCAGCATCGAATGTATAGGCCATTCCACCACCAACGATAACCTTATCAGCCTTGTTCAATAATGACTTTACGATTTCAATTTTATCAGAAACCTTTGCACCACCAATAATAGCAACGAAAGGACGAACTGGGTTCGCAACAGCATCACCCAAGAACTTGATTTCTTTTTCCATCAAGAAGCCAGCAGCTGCTTGTGAAACATTTGAAGCAATACCTACGTTTGAAGCGTGGGCACGGTGAGCTGTACCAAAGGCATCGTTGATGAACAAATCATCACCCAATGATGCCCAATACTTGCCCAATTCAGGATTGTTCTTTGATTCATTTTTGACCACTTCGCCATCAACAACGTCTTCAAAACGTGTGTTTTCAACCATCAAAACTTCACCATCTTGCAAAGCGTTGATTGCTGATTCTAATTCTTCACCGCGAGTTTGTGGCACGAACTTAACGTCCTTACCCAATAATTCACCCAAGCGTGCGGCAACTGGTGCTAATGACAATTCTTTCTTATCGTCTTCAGACTTAATACGTCCCAAATGAGAGAACAAAATTGCGCGACCATTGTTTTCTAAAACATACTTGATTGTTGGCAAAGCTGCCACAATACGGTTATCGTTTCCGATAACGCCTGCCTTGATAGGCACGTTGAAATCAACGCGCATCAATACTTTCTTACCTGAAAGTTCCAAATCTGAAACAGTCAATTTAGCCATGATAGCCTCCAAATTTTTATAGTTACAAGTCTATTATAAAACAAAATTTTGTCTTTGTGTTGTTCGCGTGTGAGAAACTGCACGATTAATTTCGACGGTGAACCTTTTTCATAGGCAATCCCGTCATCCGTAACTTCAAATAATTTTTTTGGTCCACCAAAATCCGTGTTATTTCATGTTGATTATCTTTTAAAATAACGGTTAATTGACTCCAAATATCTCTTTTTTCGTTTGATAATTCGTCAAGAATTGTTAACGTTGTTCGCTTAGGTACGTAGCTCATTTCTCTTTGCAACTGCGTAACATTATAATCATTTCCAGCATATTTACTTAACGTGTTCATGATATATTTTTCAGCACTAGCATATTTTTGACCAGCAACATAAACAAAATTGCGTTTACCTTCAAAATAATAATCACTGACCACCACTTCAGGATGACCAAAATAAAAATCGGATTCTAATAACTTTCCTTCGCTAAAATATTGTTTTGCAAATAAACGTCCGTCCCGTAAATAAATATCTTTATAGTCTATTTTACCATCTGAATCCTGCCAAACAACTGCCTGCACGATTCGTTTAGAATCACCAAACCAACGTACAGTTGCTAGCTGTTGCCCACGACTAACGATACTTTTAGTCCAGTCTTTGTTAATAATCAATTGCGCCTCGTTGGGCACTGGTAATTCACCCCACCAGATGCCTTTGGTTTCATCAATCTCACTTAAATAAGACTGCGCATATATATCAAACACCCTATGAGGATTTAGACCAAGTTTTTTAATGAGATGCGCTGCATCTTCATGTGGTGTAGCCAACCACAATTCATCACTATTACCGGACTTTACTTGCTCTATTTGCCAAGCAACTCCCTTTAAATTGGTTTCTGTGAGGGAATTGATAATCTCTATCTTCATATTAGCACCTCACATATCTTTTGCCACTGATCAGCGATGTTATTTGTCTGATATTCCTGTGCCTTTTTGTGAGCACCAACAGATAAGTGATCATAATTATCGAAAATACGTCGCATCGCATCAGCAAGACTGGAAATATTAGCACACTCTTGCGCTTTGTCTCTGTCAAAATCAGCTAGACACCCATTCACTCCCTCACACACAAGCTCTTGGGCACCATATAAGTTAGCATAGGTGGCTATCGGTAAAGCGTCCCCAATGGCTTCAATATACGTTAATCCGAACCCCTCAGAATAAGAGGCTGATACAAATGCATCATATTTTTGAAAATCATGAATAATGTCTTGGCTCAAACCTTTTAAATGCACACTAAATTGCAAGTCTAATTCCGCTATTGCTCTTTGTATATTTTCTTTTTCGTTTCCTGAACCGTAGATGGCTAACGTGACATCCATCCCCTCATCGCGTAATTTTTTAATCGCTTTTATGATTTGTAGTATATTTTTTTCTGGATGTAAGCGTGAGGCGGTGACGAAATTAGCTGTACCGCCGTGCCAGCGACGTGGATTTTCTAATTTAGCTACCCCACCGACCGGTACTGCACAAATTTTATCTGCGCCTCGCATATTCATTTGAGTAAGTTGTTTTTTTATCATCTCAGCTTGTAATTCTGTAGCTGTTACGACTAAGTCCATATCATCCAGATGATCAAACATATATTGATAATAATTGTTCCATAAAGGGTGCCCACCTTGATAGGTTACTAGGTGTTCAGCATGAATCATATCCACAATTTTCAAGGGTAATCCAATACGCTTTAATCGTACTAATGATTCTTCACACGCTGTCCCACGATCTAAAAAATAAATATTTTTTTGAAAAATATGTTGCATTTCTATAAAAAAGAAATCAATTAATGCTTCTTTTGTTAAAAAAACATAATTTTTACCACGAAAATTACGTAGATGAATATTTGTAGCAATTTTTCCACGTGAACCACTATCTCGATAGTGCCACATTATTTCATGGATACCATTTTTTAAAATAACACGATCATCGTCAATCAAGAATAATTTTTTCGCTTCAGAATAACTTTTAGAACGAAAAATGGTCTCAGTATATTGCCCCGTCGTTTGATGCACGATAGTGCGCTGCGTGTTCGTTAAGTCCCACAGAGAGTTAGTGGAATATTCATTAATTTCCGTTAAACCAGTTTTGGCGTATCGATCTGGATCATCACTTAACAACAAATCATATAATCCGATAACTTCATTTTCTGGTAGGGACCACAATTGCATATGATGGTGTAATTGTGGCAATAAGTCAGTGAAGATAAACTTAAATTCAATCTTTTTTTCACGAAAACAGTGCGCACGATAAAACTGTGCGTGTTCAACGCCACTATTACTTTCTCCAATTGCCTTATTCACAAAAAAGTTCATAATTATCGCCTCACATTTTATCTGTTATGGATAATTATATACAAAAAAAGGAACTCTCCCAAGTTCCTTTTTATATTAGTTGCCCCTGCTGGATTCGAACCAGCGCATGTCGGTACCAAAAACCGATGCCTTACCACTTGGCGAAGGGGCAATAGCTAATTTATTTTGCCGTTAGCTTTTATCGGCAATGGGAGCGGTAGGATTCGAACCTACGAACCCGAAGGAACGGAGTTACAGTCCGTCGCGTTTAGCCAGACTTCGCTACACTCCCATATCTCAAACAACTATATTATAATACCAGAAAATCAGGCCGTTGACAATACCTTTTCATAATTTTTTTAAACATTCTTCTTCATAGAATCACGAACCAACCCAAAAATTGTCCACAGAGCTACAATAACAATTAACTTGTTTAATAAATCGACATTCATACTAGTAAAGAACTTAGCCGCAACAATCACACCTAGAACACCACCTATAGCCACTCCAGCAAACCCTCGCCATGATACCCGATTCATTTTGATTACATTTAAAGCTGTCGTAGGCATAATCAATGCTGCATCTAACATCATTACAGGGAAAGCAACAGCGGGATTAACACCCATCAAAGAGAAGAATATTAATTCTGGCGCATAATTACCCAAACCCATAGTCATCAATACACCAATACCAAAGTTGAAAACAATTCCCAAAATCAACCACCAGCCATGTAACCCATGCACACCCATTGAATTATTACTTCCTGGGGTAGTAATCATACGTACTACCATGATAATAACAGCAATTAATAACGCTACAGCCATCACACGTTGTACCGTAGGTGCGTGCCATTTTTTTGTGACATGGGTCCCGACGTAAGCCCCAATCACTGCAGCTGTTGTCATAGGTAATAACGTTGTCAATTCAACTTTAACAGCCGTAATAAAAAATAAAGCTTGAAACATTACTGGTATCGCATGAACCGCGTTCAAGGTTCCCGGTAATTTGCGATCATCATCTATATAATGTGTCATCCGGAATGCCGCGGTTGTTGTTGCAAATGAACCAATACCCAGTGTATCTCCAAAATCTGTTATAAATCCAATCAACATGCCTAAACCAAATCGCTTAAAAATGGGTTGTCTATGGAGCAGATAAGATCTGATAACAACTATAATCATTGCTATCATCACAACAACAAGTAGTATTTGTATACTATACAGTATGAAATTTTCAGGAAACATATTTCTCTCACTTCAAAATTAATCTTTTTTATTGTATCAAAAAAAAGCGCCTATTTTGCGCTTTTTAACTGTAACATATATTTAAAAATAAATTCACCAAATTTGTACACGTTCATGGGGATCAAGCCACATGTTATCTCCTTGCTTCACGTTAAATGTCGCAAAGAAGTCATCAAAATTTTTCACTTGTATATTGACCCGTAATTTAGCAGGACCGTGAGGATCTGATGCGGCTAGTAACTTCATATATTCTGGTCGTGCTTTCATTCGCCAAATGGCAGCCCAATTTTCAAAGAATTCAGTTGCAGAGAAGTCATCATCACGTTTAGCTGCTTCTAGTGCGGCTGCTAAACCACCTAAGTCTGCTACGTTTTCGGAAACAGTTAGGTGACCATTGACTTTTGCACCGTATGAGTCTAAACCATCAAATTGCGCAACAATTTGTTCCGTCCTTACTTTGAATGACTCATAGTCCTTGTCTGTCCACCAGTTATTCAGACTACCAAATTCATCAAATGAAGCACCATTGGTATCAAATGC
Organism: Leuconostoc sp. XM4; assembly: GCF_055698815.1. Taxonomy (NCBI): domain Bacteria; kingdom Bacillati; phylum Bacillota; class Bacilli; order Lactobacillales; family Lactobacillaceae; genus Leuconostoc; species Leuconostoc sp. XM4. The sequence goes on from NZ_CP134507.1 coordinate 1,890,979, forward strand.
ATGAGAAATTTCATGAGCAATCACTGCGCCAATGCCACCATAATTGGCCGAAGATGATTGTGCCAAGCTATAAAATGGTTCTTGTAAAATAGCCGCCGGAAAAACAATCTGATTTTGCTGTGGATCATAATACGCGTTAACCAAATGAGCCGGCATGTGCCATTCGCTACGATCGACTGGTTGATGCCACTTGCTCCAAGCATAAGCAATTTCTATCTTTCGAAATTTCAAAGCTGTTTCAAACAACGTTGCATCGCTAGAAACTACTTTTTTCTTCAAGCGTTCTGGTAACTTTTCTGGATAGCCAATGTGTGGCACAATGGTATTTAACTTAGTAACTGCCTTCTTGCGCGTTTCTGTGTTTAGCCACTGTACCGACTGCAACCGATTCTTATAAACATCAATCATTGAAGCAACTTTTTCTTCAACATCAGCTTTGGCTTCAGGAGAAAATTTCTCTGATGCATAATATAAGCCAATTGCTTGGTTAAACGGGCGTGATGCAAGATAAAAGGCTGATTTTTCTTGACTCATCGCTTCAGGAAGACCACTTAATGCTCGTTGATAGACTCCTCCCAAGATGCGAATTTCGTCCGATAGATATGGTGTAAATTGATTAACCAATGCCACAAGCAGGTATGCTTTTAATAATGGCCATGCTTCTTCTGAATAAAATTGATCAGCCGCTTGCCAAAAACGTTCTTCTGGAACCACAACCATATCCGGTATCTGACCAACCAATTCATTTAAAATATCGTTTAAGGGTAACGCCGGTGATAATTGGACAAACTTTTCCCACTCATATGGGTGGTATAGCTTTGCATACTCGTGCCCCTCTTCTTGACTCAATACCACGGTCGCAACCCGTGCATCAAATGCAAGATATTTGTCAATCAAATCATTAGTTTCACTTTCTGAAAAGCCAAATTTTGGCAACAAATCCTCTTGTTCTTCACGAAACTTAGCAAGTAACACCTTTGCCTGTGGATGATCTTTAGCATAGTATGTTGTGTCTGGCAAAAGAATATCCAGACCACCCGCCCACAAAACGTTGGTACGTGCGTCCTTGAAATCAGGTTCCACACCAAACGGAAACGCATTCGGTAATCCCGTTTTTTCTAAATCAGCGATGTGTGAAGCAAAGTCAGCAAAAGACGAAAAGGATTGGTATTGCTTCAAAAATGGTCGTATTGGAGACGAACCAAGCTCGTCACGTGTTGCAAAATCAGATGCCAATCGATGATATTTCACAAAGTTATTCAAAATATCGTCATCAGGTAAATCTTGACCTTTTTGCCAGCCAGATGTCGTTTTTAGTAACCACTGCTCAATATCATCGGCTAAATCACTAAACCCACCAGTGCGAGGTTTATCAGATGGAATTACCGCCTTTTTTTCCCATTCTCCATTTATTGCCTCATAAAAATCATCTTGGATTCGAACCATTAAATCACTCCTTCTCATTTAATACACTCAATTTGTTAACAAACATTATATACTAGTTTCATTAAAATATAAAAATCGAACAATATTGCATGTTCGATTTTTATATTACTTCTGTTGTACTTTATAAGTTGCGGCTTCTTCTTCAGTTGCCAAAACAAAGTGCCCTGGATTAACTTCCAACATTGTACGTTCTTTGCCGTCTGTTTCAACACTAGAATCGTAATCAATATGTTGGCGATTATTCTCAACTTCCGGATCAGGTACCGGAATAGCTGATAATAGACTTTTCGTGTATGGATGCAAGGGGTGATTATATACGGCGTCTGCCGTTCCAATCTCAAGCAGCTTTCCCCAATGCATGACACCAATACGATCTGAAATATATTTTACCATCGACAAATCGTGAGCGATGAACAAGTAAGTTAATGAATGTTTCTTTTGTAATTCTTTCATCAAATTAACAACCTGCGCTTGAATCGAAACATCCAACGCCGATATCGGTTCATCAGCAATAATGAACTTAGGATCGACCGCAAGTGCACGCGCAATTCCAATACGCTGACGCTGTCCACCGGAGAATTCATGTGGATAACGAGAAGCATGATCTTTGTTTAAACCAACTAAGTCCAACAACTCTTGGACCTTAGCATTACGCTCTTCTTTGGACTTCGCTAAATGGTTCACGTCGATACCTTCAGCAATGATGTCACGTACTTTCATACGTCCATTCAAACTAGCTTGAGGATCTTGGAAAATCATTTGTGAATCCTTACGAAATTCAGAAAGATGCTTTCCTTTTAACTTAGTGACATCTTCCCCATCAAATGTAATTGAACCAGCCGTTGGTTCATATAATTTTAAAATTGTACGACCAATTGTTGTTTTACCAGATCCAGATTCACCAACAAGGCCAAATACTTCACCTTCATAAATATCAAAACTGACATGGTCAATAGCACGAACTTCATTCGATTTACCTTTGTTAAAATACAACTGTAAATCTTTCAACTCAACCAATTTCTTTGGTGTTTCTTCGGTCATGATTAAGCCTCCTGCCCTTGTAATTCTTGCCAATGGGCCCAACGATTCAAAATTTTTCTTGGTGGGGTAACCTTAGGCGCACGTTCATCCAACAACCAAGTGGCCGCATAGTGTGTCTCACTAACTTTGAAAAATGGTGGTTCCTCACGACTATCAATTGCTAATGCGTATTGATTACGTGCCGCAAAGGCATCCCCAACAGGAGGTTCCAACAAATCAGGTGGTGTTCCTGGAATGGCTTGCAGCGATCCTTCTTCAGTATCTGTTGTTGGCATTGAATTCAACAATCCCCATGTATATGGATGTTGTGGATTGAAGAAAATTTCATCAACAGTGCCATACTCAACAATTTTACCAGCATACATAACAGCCACTCGATTGGCCATGCCAGCAACAACACCTAAATCATGAGTGATGAAAATAATGGATGAATTTGATTCTTTCTGTAGTTCTTTCATCAAGTTCAAAATTTGCGCTTGAATGGTTACATCTAAGGCAGTTGTTGGTTCATCTGCGATCAATATTTCAGGATCAGCTGCCAAAGCAATTGCAATAACCGCACGTTGTCTCATTCCACCTGACCATTGGTGTGGATAGTCATTGATGTGTTCTTCGGCATCAGGAATACCAACACCTTTCATCAATTCTAGCGCACGAGCCAGAGCCTCTTTTTCTTTCATGCCACGATGCTTAACCAATGGTTCAGCAATTTGATGACCAATTTTCATTGTTGGATCCAAACTTGTCATTGGATCCTGAAAAATCATAGCAATTTCGTTACCACGAACGTGTTGCCACTCTTCTTCTTTCAACTCTAATAAGTTTTTGTCCTTAAATATCAATCGACTATTATCAGGAATGATGGCATTCTTAGCATTTAGTCCCATTAAAGTTTTTGTTGTTACTGATTTTCCTGATCCAGACTCACCAACAATTGCTAATGTTTCACCTTCATTTAAATCAAATGAAACATCACGAATCGCCTGCACGGTACCAGCATAAGTATTGAAGTTGACGTGTAAATTTTCAACTTTTAAAATTGGATTACTCATTATACATGTACCTCTTAATCTTCACTCGCACGTGGGTCGAAAGCATCACGCAGTCCGTCACCTAATAGAATGAACGCCAACGAAATTAACACCAACATACCGGAAGGAATCAAAACTTGATAAGGATAGAATTGCAACATACTTTGTGCATCAGAAATCAGTGATCCCAATGATGCTGTTGGTGGTTTAACACCCAAGTTAATCGCTGATAATATTGCTTCAAACATAATGGCACTTGGCACTGTCATCATAATTTGAACAATAATTGTACCAGCCATATTTGGTATCAAATGTTTGATAGCAATTTTTGTTGAACTCTCACCCAATGATTTTGCGGCTAATATATAGTCACGTTCTTTCAAAGAAAGTGTCATATTACGAACTTGACGAGCCATACTCAACCAACCAGTAATGGCAATCGCGATTATAATCGATGTAACACCATTACCAAGTAACAAACCAAACATTGTAACAACAATTAGGTTTGGAACAGATGAGAGAATTTCAATGATTCGTTGCATGACAACATCGACCCAACCGCCTTTCCATCCAGAAATGACGCCATAGGTCACACCAATAACTAAATCAATGACTGTTGCCGAGATTGCAACTAATAGAGAAATGCGCATACCGACAATAACACGTTTTCCTAGTGAACGGCCAATGTTATCAGTACCAAACAAAAAGTTTTGCTTCACATTATTATCACTATATGAATCGGTCGCTTCTGTTGATCCTGGTGATTTTATTTTACCGTTCCAGCCAGGAATTGGTAGTCCAGACTTTGGTGGTAAATTTTTATATTTACCGACATTGTCAGAATCAAACGAGTTTGCGTCACTTTGCTTCACAAAAACATTCGATATAATGGCAAATCCAAGGATAAATACCAAAAACCACATTGATACAACCGCTAATTTATTTAATTTCAGACGACGCCAAGCATCCTGCCAAAATGACAGTGCTGGCTTGGAAATATGTTCGTTGGCATCAGAGCTTTGTGCGCCAACGATGACAAAATCTTCAGTATTTGCAGCCATCATGAGCCTCCTTATTGCAAACGAACACGTGGATCAACAATTGCCGTCAAAATGTCCGTAATCAGAATCATTACCATCAACATCACAGCATAAACAATTGTTGTACCCATGATAACTGGAAAATCTTTTGTAGGAATAGATGAGACGAATTGTTGCCCAATACCTGGAATTGAGAAAATATTTTCGATCAGTGTTGATCCGGTTAACAAACCAGCAGCCATCGGTCCAACTAATGTCAAAACTGGAATCATTGAATTACGATAAGCATGTTTATTGACAATTTCTTTTTCACTAAGACCTTTAGCACGTGCCAACTGTACATAGTCTGATCCTAAAGCCTCAATCATTTCTGAACGGACAAAGCGCGTCACAACGGCGGCCGGTGTAACAGCTAATGCTAAGGTTGGCAAAACGGACTGAGAAAATGAATCCCCCCAACCAGACACTGGAAATAGCGGCCACTTAAATCCAAATAAATATAGGAAAATAATTCCTAAAATAAAACTTGGAACCGAAATTCCTAGTGTTGATACCACACCTAATGTGCCATCAATTTTATTATTTTTATTTCGAGCTGATACTGCACCCATTAGCAGACCAGCAACAACACCGATAACCAGTGCTTGGGCACCCAGCTGGGCTGAGATTGGTAACCGTTGTCCGATTAACATGCTGACACTTTGATTTTGATATTGGAAGGATGTTCCAAAATCACCACGAAAGGCATTTACTAAATAATTCAGGTATTGTTGCCATAAAGGCAAATCCAATCCGTATGCTTTGTTTAATTGGGCAATCATTTGCGGCGTTAATTTAGGATTATTGAACGGTGTTCCTGGCATAACTTGCATCAGGAAAAACGTAGCAGTAATCACCAAGAATAACGTGAAAATCAGAAGCGCCAATCGCTTTAAAATATATTTCACCATAGTCTTGTCTTCCTAATAAATAAGAATTGACATACGTCAATTCTCATTTTGATTAAATGTAGTTTAATTCTATCATAAATTTCTTACTTACGGTAAGCGTATTTTAGATCGATATTTAGTCCTGTTGTGTTAATAATTACACCCTTAACATTTGGACGAGCCAATGAATAGCCTGAACGGAAGTAAAGTGGATTAAAGTTAGCTTGCTTATACAAAGCTGATTCAGCTTCCTTATAGTCCGCATCACGAGCAGAATCATTCAAAGCATTTGTAGTTTCTGCTCTGTTAACTGCCTTTGTGTACGCAGCATTCTTGAACTGACCGTTGTTATATGAAGAACCATCTTTGAACAGATCATAGAAAGTTGAGCCTTCAGGATAATCGCCGCCCCAAAGTGAAACAACCGCATCAAAGTTTTGCGTTTCTGAATCAGATAAACGTTGCTTGAATGGCACAAACTTTTCTTCAACCTTCAAGCCTGGCAAAGCCTTTTGTAATGAGCCTTGCAAGTAATCCAAAGTAGTTTTTGCACTGGCGCTGTCAGCATCAGAAGTAATTGTCAATGTCATGCTTGATTCACCGACTTCTTTCAAACCTTCAGCAAACAATTTAGCCGCTTCTTTAGTGTCATACTTGTAACCAGGAGCAACGTACTTTGCCAAATCTTCGCCAGAAGCCGTCTTAGCTAATCCTTGAGGTGCTAAACCAGTTGCTGCAGTTGATAGGCCAGAAGTTACTTGTTCTACTAGTTCTTTACGGTTTGTTGCCAAGTTCAAAGCTTGACGAATTTTTGTATTTGCTAGGAACTTATTTTTACCAGTTTGATTATACTCAATATAGGCTGTTGTTGCTTCAGGAGCCTTTACCTTATCTTTATTGTTCTTGTTAGCAGCATATAATTCTGGTGTTGAAATTGACGCACGGTCAAGCTTACCTTGCTTATATAATTGAACAGCTGTCTCTGTCTTCTTAACAACGGAATAGTCAATTTCCTTTGTCTTAACGCTCTTTGCATCCCAATAATTATCGTTTTTAACAAGTTTGAAATTATTATTAGTTCCATTCCAACCTTCAAACTTATAAGGACCAGAATACAGTTGCTTAGCTGAAGTTGTACCATATTTTTTACCTTGTTTTTCAACAAAGCTTTGCTTCTGTGGCATAAAGTTAGCAAAAGTCAGTAAATACTTAAACTGCGGAATTGGTCGTTCTAATTTAAATGTAATCACATTCCCTTTAGAAGTTACACCCAACTCGCTAACCTTTGTCTTGCCTGCAACAATATCATCCGCGTTCTTAACACCGGATGTCAAGTAAGCATATTGCGAAGCTGTTTTAGGGTTAACGATACGTTGCCATGAATAAACGAAATCTTTAGCAGTTAGTTTTGATCCATCTGACCACTTCAATCCACTGCGCAATGTAGCAGTATAAGTCAATCCATCTTTCGATACCTTAACTGACTTAGCTAATTCTGGAACAGCCTTACCCTTAGCATTAACACGGAGCAGGTTAGATCCGGTGTTACCAATAACTGTTCCTGAGTAAGTATCCGTATTTTTTGAAATATCTAAAGTTTGAATTTCTGTCGGAAAAGAAAACTTGAGTGTATCACTTGATGATCCGTTCGAACCACCCCAGAGACCGGCAGCACGCGTTCCAGCGCCAGCAACAACCACAACGGCTGCACCGATCGCCCATTTTTTCCATGTATCCATGAAGATATATCCTCCCGATATACTTAATATGTTGATGTTTTTTAGTTTACCATGTTAATTTCTCATTTGCAACTCATTTATATTAGATTTTAATATTTTGTTGCATTTCGTTAAAATGTCAGGAATACTAACAAAATTATACTATTAATAAGTTTTTTTGTGCTAAAAAACACCTCATTCGTCACAAAATTTTTAATCATTGCAACAGCAAAACTATAACATGCTTAGAATAAAAATAAAAAAAGCATCGTTTTCTTACTTCACAAAAGAAATATATTAAACGCTTCACATTTCGTGTGAAACCCATTTCTTTTAAAGAAAACCATGCTTTTATTAAAAATTATAAGTTGTACTTAGGCTAAGCGACGATCAAACCACTTGGCAATTAACGATAGGCCATAATTCAACAAGAAGTATACTAACGTAATTGCAATCAGAACCGGAATGATATAAGTAGAGTTTTGTGCATAAATAATCTGACCACGATAAGTCATCTCGGCTAAGACAATACCCATAGCAAGACTTGTGTCCTTAACCAATGATATCAACTGTGAAATGATTGGTGGAATCATTTTCTTATATGCTTGGGGCAGGACAATGTAGATCATTGTCTGGATATTTGTTAGTCCATTAGCACGTGCACCTTCAAACTGTCCTTCATCAATTGATTCTAGTCCGCCACGCACAATTTCAGCGAGCATGGAAGATTCAAAAGTACTCATCGCAACAACAGTTGCCCAAAAGATAGGTAAATGAATGCCTAGCTTTGGTAAAGCAAAATAAACGAAGAAAATAATTAATAGTAACGGTAAATTACGAATAATATTATTAATTGTACCGACAAACTTAGAAAAATATGGGATACGTTCAAATTGAACAATTCCAATGATTGATCCAGCAATAAAACTTAGAATAACCGAGATAATTGATACACCAACTGTAATGCCTAATCCACCCAACAAATATTGGACGTTTTGCGGTGTAAAGGCGTCAAAAATTCCTAATGTAACCATATTGTCCTCCTTATGCTGCGTGCTTTAGTTTGCGTTCGAGATTTTGCATGTAGTAGCTCAATGGCAGTGTAATTACCAAATAGAAAAGTGCCACAATGATATACGTGCTAAAAGTGTCAAACGTAGTAGCTGCAACCATATTTCCTTGATACATCAAATCCAATCCACCAACAAAGGCTAGAATTGATGAATTTTTAACCAAATTAATGAATTGGTTTCCAAGTGATGGTAGTGCTATTTTAAAGGCTTGGGGCAGTACAATGTACCGCATACTTTGATTAAACGATAATCCATTAGCACGCGCCCCTTCCATTTGTCCATTATCAACGGAAAGGATACCGGCACGAACAGTTTCAGCAATAAAAGCTGATGTATATAATGATAATGCGATGGTTCCAGCTGCAAACCCGTTCATTGGGATAACCTTAGCAACAACTAGGAAGAAAAAGAAGGTGATAATCAATAATGGAATGTTACGAAATACTTGCACATATACATTACCAATTTTTTGCGCCCATTTTTGTGGCAAAATTTGTAAAATAGCAAAGAACGTGCCCAAAATCATAGAAATGATTAGCGCAATAATACTTGATAGTAAAGTATATCCGAATCCTTGCAAGAACGTTGGGAAATTATTTTGTAATAACGTCATTATTTCGCCTCCAATTCATGCCAATCAAGTCCTGGCACATCGCTGAACCACTTCTTAATTAATTTATTATAGGTACCATTTTTCTTAATTGTTGCAAGCGCTTTGTTCGTCTCTCTAACCATTGGCCCTTGATTATTATCAAAAGCAATACCATAAGGTCCGTGGGTAAAAGTACCGCCCACAATTTGATAATCGGGGTTTTCTGTAGCAAATCCATACAAAATCGCATTATCAGTTGACATTGCCTGACCTTGGCCGGCCTTAAGGGCTTGCATACCTGTGGCATAATCCTGAACAGCTAGCAACTTGGCCTTTGGTGCAAATTTCTTTGTCTCTTCGGCAGCCGTAGTCCCAACAACAACGATGATTTTATACTTTGAATCGTTCATATCTTTAATTGACTTAATGCCTGAGTCTTTTTTAACCAGAATTGATTGTCCGGCATCAAAATATTGATTCGTAAAGTCAATAATTTTTTCACGTTCAGGTGTGATTGTCATTGTTGATACCGTACCATCAATATTAGTATTCTTCAATAATTGTATTTTTGAAGATGAAGACACTGGTACAAATTCCGCAGACATTGGAACACCGGTTTGCTTTGATATCTGAACTGTTAACGCTTTAGCAATATCAACGTCGAACCCTTTAGAAACACCAGTCTTTGTGTCCATTAAACCAAATAATTTGGTGTCAGATTTCACACCCCAAATAATTCGCCCTAGTTTTTCAACACGTTGTAATGTATCTTGATGCTCTTCATTTTTCTTAGCAGCAGTAGTTGCCCACAATAAACCGAGGACAATAACAGCAGCTAAAACGATTGTGGCAATGATACCAAACTGTCTTTTTTTAGCTTTTTCCATAGTAACAGAGCGTTAATGGCTTTTATTTTCAAATATTTCATATCATAAGATACTGAAACTTCCAAAAACGCGTTTCCTCCAAATCTAAATTTTATTTGTGATCAACTTGGCTCAAGAACTGTTGAGCACGTGGTTCTCTAGGATTATTAAAGAATTCTTCGGTTGTACTATCTTCAAGAATTTCACCGTCAGCCATAAAGATAACACGATCAGCCACAGCCTTAGCAAAACTCATTTCATGGGTAACAACAAGCATTGTCATAGATGAGTCCTTAGCAATATCACGCATAACGTCCAACACATCCCCAACCATTTCAGGATCCAAAGCTGATGTTGGTTCATCGAACAACAAGGCTTTAGGTTGCATCGCTAGTGAACGAGCAATAGCTGCACGTTGCTTTTGACCACCTGATAATTCAGACGGCATATTAGCTGCCTTATCTGCCAAACCAACTTTATCCAACAAAGCCATTGCTGTAGACTTATTTTCGTCTTCACTACGCTTCAAAACTAGACGTGGTGCAAGCATCACGTTTTCCAATGTTGATTTATTATTGTACAAATTAAAGTGCTGAAAAACCATGCCAACGTTTTTTCGGATACGATTGATATCGGTTTTGGGATCATGTAAATCAAATCCATTGACCAGAAGCTTACCTTCTTGTATTTCTTCTAGTCCATTAATTGCACGAATCAAAGTTGACTTTCCAGACCCTGAAGGACCGATAAGAACAACAGTCTCACCTTCATCAATTTTTAAATTAATGTTCTTCAAAGCATGAAACTTCCCATAATATTTCTCGACGTTTTTAAATTCAATCATTGACATGACTTAATTCTCCTTTTTCTGAGCGTGTACACCGCAGTGCACACGGTAGCAAAAACTAGCCTAACATAAAATCTAAAACTAGTCTCTTCTAATTATCATTTTACGCATACTTAGTCTGTTTAGTCAAAGCTGTATGTGAGGTTTTATAACAAGAAGTTATAGCCATTCACTTTGATATTTGACTTATACCGCTATCCCACTTTGTGCGCCTTGCAATCGATAAAGGTCATAATACCTTCCACGTGCTGCAAGCAGTTCATCATGGGTTCCACGTTCAACGACCTCTCCTTGATCCAGCACCAAAATTAAATTAGCATCTTTAATAGTAGAAAGTCTGTGGGCAATTGCGATCGTGGTTCGATCTTGACGCATTTTAACCAGTGAGTTCTGAATTTTTGCTTCTGTTTCCGTGTCCACGTTCGCAGTAGCTTCATCCAATATTAATATTTTAGGATTAGCTACAATTGTGCGTGCGAAACTGATCAGTTGTTTCTCACCAGCAGAAAAACTGCTTCCTCCTTCTTGTACTTTAGCTTGATACCCGCCGTCCAAATTTTCTATGAAATCGTCGGCACCCACAAATTCAGCTGCTAATTTAATTTGTTCATCCGTAAGACTGTCATTGTACATACGAATGTTAAACGCAATATCGCCATAGAACATGAATGGGTCCTGTAACACTAGTCCCATTTTGCTGCGTAATTTGTCCATCGCAATATCACGAATATCCTGACCATCAATCAAAATTTCACCTGATTGAAAATCATAAAAACGCATTAATGTATTAATGGTAGAACTTTTTCCAGAACCAGTATGTCCTACCAAGGCAACCGTATCACCCGGGTTTGCAGTAAATGTTAAATCTTTTAGGATTGGATGACGACCATCATAGCTAAAATTAACATGCTTAAATTCAATTTTTCCATCAGTGATGTCTCCCTTAGCATTCGGGTTTTGCGCCGGAGCATAAGTATCGTTACCGAGGATGCCAAGGATGCGATATCCTGATACTAAACCTTCTTGGAAAGGACTGAACAAATTCATAATACTTTCCAAGGGGCCAAAAATATTGTTTAAATAAGTAGTAAATGCATAAATAGCACCTGCTGAGACAACTGTTTGTATGGAAAGTTCACCAAAATACCATAAAACTAAAACCGTCGCACCACCTAACAACATGTCAATCATAGGTTCTAATAACAGTGCGTCAGCCTTAATCATTTTAAAACGGGCATTAAAGTACTCACCATTAATTTTGCCGAATTCTTTTTTAAAGCGATCCTCTTGATAAAATTCTTGAATGATATCAATTCCGGTGACACTTTCAGCAATTTTAGCATTCAATGCCGACAAACGTTCGCGCATATGGCGAAATAGTCGTGATGAAAAGCGTTGATAAATGATAATACTAGCCACAATGAATGGTACAACAATCATCATAAGGAGGGTTGCATGCACATCAATTGTCCACATGCCAATATAGGCACCAATCATACTCATCACAGCAAAGGTAAGTTGCATAAAGAATCGCCAAAAATCTGTCAACGATGCCGTATCATTATTAACCCTTGTTACCAGTGAACCCGCAGGCATTTCATCGAAAAATTTCATACCCAATGTGTGTAACTTTTGAAATACGCGTAATCGCATATCTTCTAAAGCATATTCACCAGCCACAGTGAAATAGTAGGCATTCAAAGCATCTGTCACAGCTTGCAACACGCGAATAACTGCCACAAAAACAGCAAAACTAATCGTAATTCTCAGCGGAACACTGCTTGTTTGATGCAAATAAGTCGTCATATAGTAAGCAATGACTCGTGGTGCAGCAGCTTGTAATAGCGCAAAAGCCGCGCCAATTACAAGTGCCACGATAAACATTGACCGAAACGGTTTTGCCATTTTAATCAACGTCCAAATAACATGTAGTTGTTCTCTAACAGGAATATTTTTTGCCCAAACAGAATTATTTTTTTCTGTCATCATCCTCCCCCTTTCCCTCTAAGTTTTGTTGAAACGTTGTTGCTAATTGTTGTTGCTCATACATTTGGGCATACCATCCTTGTTGCGCAATCAGTTCTTCATGTCGACCACGTTCAGCAATTTCACCGTGGTCAAAGACTACAATTTCATTAGCATTCATCACGGAACTAATTCTGTGAGCAACAATGATCGTTGTTTTCTCTTGCCGGGTAGTTTTTAAAGTATGCAATATTTGTTTTTCCGTCCGTGCGTCGACGGCCGACAAAGCATCATCTAAAATTAAAATTTCTGGATCGATAATTAAGGCACGAGCTATAGCCAATCGCTGCTTCTGACCGCCCGATAAACTTACACCATGTTCGCCAACTTGTGTATCGTATCCCTCCGGAAAGTTCAGGATATCTTCATGTAAGGCCGCCATTTTAGCAGCACTTTCCACTTCCTCTTGTGATTTATTGACATCAGCAAACCGGATATTATCTCTCACTGTTGTTGAAAACAAAAAATTTTCCTGCGCAACATAGCCAATCGCTCTGTGATACACACTTAATTTATAATCTTTAATGTTTTTTCCAGCAAAACTAATTTGACCAGTATAACCATCAAACTGGCGCAGCAACAGCTTGATTAAGGTTGTTTTACCAGCACCAACACGCCCAACAATACCGACAGTTTCGCCAGCACGAATATTCAATGAAATATCTTTCAAAACTTCCGATTGATCATCTGGATATTTAAACTGATCAATCCGAATAGCAACATCACCATGTGATATGCTATCATATCCCTGCTCATCTTCAACAATTGATGATTTTTCAGATAAAATTTCTTGGACACGCATATATGAAGCATTACCACGTTCCAATACGTTAAACAACTGCCCTAAACCAAACATCGGCCATACAAGTAACCCTAAATAAGTTGAAAATGAGACAAGCTGCCCGATTGAAATTGAATCATTCAATACCAACGACCCACCATAAGTAATCATCACAACATAACTAATTGTCATCACCAGCGTAGCCATTGGTCCAAACAAGGAGTCAATGGCGGCTACCTTTTTATTGATTTGAATCGTCTTTTGTATTTCCTCATCAAAAGCATCAACATCTTGTTTTTCTTGCCCCAATGTTTTAATAGCTTTAATTCCAGCTATCGATTCTTGAGACTTGTTTGATAATCGTGAAAAGGCTTCTTGAGATGATGTGAATGCACGTCGCATTTTAGGTGATAAATACCAAACCCCGGCCGCCAATAATGGTAAAGGTAAAACACCAATCAACGTCAAACGCCAATCAACCACAAGGGTCATTGAAATAACCGTAAAAATAATAATAACAATCGAATCAACTAGCATCAGTACGCCACCAGATGCCACTCTCTGCACTGCTGACAAATCGTTCGTCGCATGTGCCATTAAATCTCCCGTACGTCGACGCTGATAAAATGTAGTATCCATTTTCAAATAGTGATCAAACAATTGTTGCCGCAATGTTTTTTCTAATAGTGCCGAACCTTGAAAAATATGTGTAATCCACGTATAACGAAATATGTACATCAACACAGAAAAAAGCAAAATACCACCAGCATAGAAAAATAGCTGATGCATCGTCATTTGTCGGGATACTATCACATCAGTGAAACGACCGATTAACGCTGGGGACACCATTTGTGATACTTCTGTCAGAAACAAAAAAGTGAGCCCCAACATATATAGTCGTTTGTGCTCTTTAAAGAACCACATTAATTTGCCAAAAATAGTCATAAGATTCTCCCAGACTGTATAAATCTCCATAATTCATTAAATCTATCTAAATAATATACCATATTTAAAAAGATTTTTTATATTTTATTCATATAAAATTAATTAAAATTACCATCGCACTGCTAACAAACCACACAGTACCATATATAATGTGCTGTTTTGGATTTAAGTTCATCACGCCAGCAAATTCTCTCAAAAACGCTATACCACGGTACGGAAACTGCGTGTACCCTCCTCGGCCTTGCGCATTAACTCCTTGTTTTTTCGCGAGTAAAACACCACGAAAAACATGATACTCGCTTGTATAAAATGTGAATGAACTGTTAGTTAATTTAGCACAATTCCTCAAATTTTCATATGTATTTCTAGAATATTCTTCCAATATTGTCTTTTCACAGGGAACATTTAGTCTTTTTACAGCAAAGTCTCTCATAGCTTCTGCCTCAGAAACTAATTCATCTTTCCCTTGACCACCCGAAAAAATGATAGTTGGATACTCTGACATTTTGGTTGCATCTTTAACAGCTGCCTGAATACGATTACCAACAATTCGACCAACATATTGTCCATCAACTAACCCACCGCCTAAGACAACAATCGGACCACGGATTGGTCGTTTAACCACCAATCCATACAAGATACTACTGCTAATAAACTGTAAAAATTGCCAAAGAACGTACAGTGACAACCATGGGATAACAACGAGAATGGGTTTTAAAGATATTGAAAACCCATCATTCAGAAGCCAAATGCCAATATCAGCACTAGCATACACAAGCAACACTAGTGGGAAAACTAACTGCTGTAGGCTATGTTGCCATTTACGCCAACTTTGAAAACTGTGATAGGCCAGTGTAATCACCAAAAACAGACCCGCAATATTCCCCCATTTAACGAACAGCTTAGCTTCATTAATTATATGAACAACTGATATACTTGGAAACTGAATCACCTGCAGACCAATAAATAAAAAAATCACAATAATCAATACATAAAATCCCAGTCGTAAACTTGCTGGGTTAATCCTGATTTGATGCCAAAGTAGCCAAGAAAACATACTTATAGCTAAAGTTAAAATTGTTAGAATTGCTATCATAAAGCTATTGTAACACGTTGCTTTTACACACAGTTGTGCCACCGCTTTTTGAGATATAAAAAGAGCGCTGAACGCTCTTAAAAAAATTTATGCTGTGATAAACTTATTTGCTGCGTCTTCTGGGACTCTGACCAAGTCTAAGTCAACAAGACGTTCTGCAATTTGCACTGTATTCCAAGCAGCACCTTTAAGCAGGTTATCTGAGACAACCCACATATGGAAACTATCATCATTTTCCAAATCGGGACGCACACGGCCGACGAATGTTTCGCGTTTTCCTTCGGCATTAATTGGCTGTGGGTACAACTGTTCCTTTGGATTGTCTTCCAAAACAACACCTGGGGCTTCACTCAGAATCGCTTGAATATCAGCGGCTGTCGCTCCTGATCCGGCATCCGTTTCAAAATAAACAGTCTCGCCATGACCAATAGGAACAGGTACCCGGACCGCTGTTGCTGTCACTTTAACTGCTTTAGAATTTTTATCACCGAACATAATTTTTTTAGTCTCATGAATCATCTTCCATTCTTCATGAGTGTAACCGTCTTCTTCAAAAACATCTATTTGTGGCAGTAAATTATAAGCTAGGGGATAATGATGCTTAGCACTTTTAACCGGCAAAATCTCAGCATGCATTTCTTTACCAGCATTGTGGGCATCAGTTTCTGAAACTAGCTCTTGCCATGCAGATTGTCCCGCACCAGAAGCAGCTTGATAAGTTGACACGATAACACGTGTCAAACCATATTTAGCTTTAATGGGCGCTAGAGCAACAACCATTTGAATCGTTGAACAGTTAGGGTTGGCAATAATTCCTTGGTGTTGTTTCAAATCTGCTTCATTAACTTCAGGAACAATTAACGGGACATCATCATTCATTCGCCATTGGCTTGAATTATCAACAACCACAGCGCCGCGTTTCACAGCTTCGGGTGCAAATCGTGCTGAAACTGAACCACCACCGCTAGCCAAAACTAAATCAACCCCATCAAAACTTTCTGGAGTTGCTTCCTCAACAACCACGTCTGTACCTTTAAATTGAAGTGTCTTACCTGCTGAACGTGACGAAGCAAGCAATTTTATATTCTTCACGGGAATCGTTGATTGCTCTAATTGTTCAATAAGTCGTGTGCCCACAGCACCTGTTGCGCCAAGAATGGCAACACTATATTCTCTAGTCATTATCTTCTCCTAATCTACTAAAATACGATGTATTCTATCTTGTAGTCCTGTTGTGATTTCCCAGGGCGCCAAACCTGCAAACTGTGCAACGTCCTCGATTGTATTCTCTAAGTCTCCATCTTGACCAATAAAGGTTACCGTTGTACCTTCTGGATATTCACGAGGCAAACGTATCATTAACTGATCCATTGCTACTTGCCCTACAATAGGGGCGTATTGACCGTCAATAATAACCTTAAATCCCATTAATTTGCGTAGCCAACCATCCCCATAACCAATAGGAACAGTGCCTATCCACTCGTTTTGAGTTGTCGTATATTTGTGTGAATAACTAATACCTTCACCAGCAGGTAAGCGTTTAACAAAATTTACCTCGCTCCGAAGGGCCATGACGGGTTTCAGGTTACGTCCATCTGCTAGTTCACCACGAGAGGGCTCAATCCCATAAAGCACCGTTCCTACGCGGACAACCTCATGGGGAACCTCTTCTGCGTGATACATTGCAGCACCCGAATTAGCAACATGATAATACTTTGGTTTTGGCAAGTCATCCGTCAATTGATGCCAACGTGTTAATTGCTTTTGGAAGTACCTGGTATCTGATGAATCAGATTCGGCAAAGTGCGTCGATAGTCCAACATATTCAAACTTATTAGCATGATCCAAAACAAACTGTATCGCTTTCGCTAAAGTTTCACGATCTCTAAACCCAATTCTACCCATGCCAGTATCGATACCTAGTGTAACAGGTAATCGCTGTTCACCAGTTAACTGATGTTCTGCTTTCTCCAGCCAGTCCAATGAAACAACAGTTGCCATGATATGCTGGACAGCCATTAGTTCAACATACTTTACCTGTGAAATACCTAAAATTAAAATTGGTGCGGTTATGCGCTCATGCCGCAGTGCAATAGCTTCATCAAGAACAGCTACACCTAAGCCATAAATACCTCCTGCCACAGCAGCTTGAGCCATAGGAATCAAACCAAATCCATAGGCATTTGACTTAACGGTCAAAAAGACTTTGTCTGCACCTGATACATTTTTAACGGTCGTTATATTATGTTCAACAGCGCTCTTGGAAACTTCAAGACGTGTTGGACGTGTTATTGCCTCTACCATATGTTAGCCCATTCACAGATATTCTATGAATGCATACCTCCTCTATTAAAAAATCCACAGCGCACAAGTAGCAGCCATGGATCCCAATTAATTGCAATCTATAACATAGCACCCCGCTTACGCGACAGTCCAACGATTTTTCACCGATTGGCCCAGCTACTTGGTGTCACAGCACCAATGCTTCGGCTACATCCCCTTTAACCTGTTTCATTGTGCCTGTAAGCACTCCGCAAGCGACTAATGTCAGCAGCAACCTCTATGATTCTTAAATTGTTATTATTGTATTCTAATTTTTTTTATTTGTCAAATTCAATATTTTTACGCTTGTTTGATTGATAACACTGTCAAATCACCGTATAATGAATTTAATAACTTATGAAATGATGGGAACTATGACGCGACTTGTTACAGCTACAGAAATGCAGCAAATAGATAATTACACGATTGAGACTATTGGTATGCCACAGGATGTATTAATTGAACGGGCCGCAATGGCAGTGCTTGATGTTATCGGCGCCGGTAGATTCGATTTGAGTCATGTGTTAGTACTAGCTGGTCTTGGTAATAATGGTGCTGACGGCGTAGCAATCGCTCGTCTCTTGTACGCTCAAGGCGTAAATGTCTCATTACAATTTGTCGGAAACGTTAGCCGTGCGAAAGACAGTGTGAAACGGCAACTGGCAATCATTGAAAAGCATGGCTTAGTTCGTTCTGAAAAAAGTGACTTTAATGAGGCAACTTTAATTATTGATGCGATATTTGGAGTTGGATTGAACAACGTTCTACCTGAAGGCTTACAAAAAATGATTAAAGCGGCCAACCACATTGATAAACCTGTCATTGCTGTTGATGTTCCTACTGGTATTGATGCAACAACGGGAGAGGTACGTGGCGCTGCTCTTAAAGCTCATACTACAGTCACTTTCGGCTTCACAAAGGTTGGTTTAACGCAACAGAATGGTTGTTACCTTTCCGGAAATGTTATTTTAAAAGATGTCGGGATGCTTATTCCAGATGATTTTGAATTCAGTTTACAGGAGACGCTACCTGTTGCATAGAATATAATACTTCACAATATAAAAACAGTTTATTAATGCCAACCTGGCATTAATAAACTGTTTTTTTAGTCAATATGTGTCACTTCATCGCCAATCAACAATTTCTTCTCCTTCTTTAGCAAACAATAACAAATCAGCAATTGATGTACGTTTTAACCGTTTCTTAAAATCTTTTTCTGCTTCATAGACAATAGATAGAACTTCTTTTGTTCCTTCAGCGACAGCAGTTTTGGCAGGAAACACGCGATCTGCCAATTGGGTAGAATGAATAAAGCTATCTTCTCCTTCAATCGCCTCATAAACATCCAATAACGTAATATCATTGGTATTACGAGCCAATTTGAAACCACCTTCCTTACTAGCGATCGCTTTTATTAAATTTGCAACAACTAATTTGCGCATTGTTTTTTTTAAGTACGATTCAGATACTTCTAAATGTTCACTTAAAACATGACTTTTAACAGGTAAGCCATCTTTTTGCAAAGCTAACATAACCAAGACAACCAAACTTTGTTCAACTGCACTAGACATTTTCATTTATTTTTCCAACTTCATTTCTTTATGTACGCAGTCTGCCGACTGCTTTTAAATTAATGCTTAAAAGTTAACTGATTATGGTTTAATTTCATTTGGTACACAAACCATGTTAGTACCATTGATATCACTCCTAAGGATAACAATACAGTTAAGTCTGATGCAACACTGCCACCCATAGAAATTGTTTCGCGGAAGGCATGGACAGAGTAACTCATTGGCATCCATGGATGAATTGCCTCAAAAAAACTGTTTGACAACTCAATAGGATAAGATCCTGCACTAGCACTCAGTTGTAATACCATCAAAACCAGCATAATCCCTGACCCTAGTTTACCAATTAGCACGTTAAACAAGACAACAAACTGATTGAACCCAAAGGATGCTGCTAAGGCTACAACAAATGTCATCGCTGGCCGCTGCGCTTCCATGCCATCCACTAAGAAGAGTAATCCAGTCATAATCAGTGCTTGTCCAATAAAAACTGGCGCATTAATTAACTGCTTATTAGCCCACCATGTGAAACCATTTTTTGGCTTTTTAGAAACCGTCATGAAATCAAATATGGTCGTAAATGTGATCATACCAACAAATAGCCCAACAGACATCATATATGGCGCCATTCCGGTTCCATTGTTAGGAACCTTTGATAAATTAGATGATTTTTGCTTGACTGGCTGTGATAATGCTACCACATTTGATTTCTTATTGTGTATGGCTGACAATTTCACAGCACCATCAGCTAATTTATTCGCTAAAGTGGTTGCACCAGTACCTGCCTGCTGTAAGGCCTCACTAGCTTGATTTTCACCAGTAAGTAACTGTGTCGTGCCATCATTTAATTGCGAAACACTACTATTAAGTGTATCGTTTTGGGCGGCTAACTGTCCAAGTCCTGTAGTTAATTGAGATGATCCTTGCGCTAGCTGCTGAGCACCTGGTACTGCTTGGTTAGCTATTCCTTGACTGACAGTAGTTAAGCTATCATTTAGTGTTTTAATGGCTGTTTGCGCGCCTTGAGTGGCAATGGATCCTTGTTGACCGAGTTTCTGTAATTCTGGAATTTCTGCCTGCAACGCTTGTAATTGTGGCAACATAGCTTTTAATGTAGTTAATTGATTTTGAATTGTAGTGGCTGCTGTTGCACTTGATTGCACATTTTCAGCCAAATCACTTAATGCTGCTTGATATTTAGCAGCAACAGTAGGATTTTCTTGTAAAAATTTTTGGAAATCAGCATCTTGAGCTAATGCTTTGAAAGCAGCTGCGTCTTTCCCAGCACCAGTTAATCCAGCTGACAGCTTTTCGGACGCTTCGTTAAGCTTTGTTAAATCAACAGTTACCGTTGGTGATTCAACCTTACTTAGTTTTTGCAAGCCCTGTGTCAGTTGCGTCAAGCCTGTATCAAGCTGCTTTAAATCAGCCGCCTTAGCACTTTGCTTTGTATTAATCTCGTCAGAAACCTTTTGGAGCTGTGTGGCAAGTTGTTGAGCACCTGAAGTTAACTGCTGAGCACCAGTATTAGCGGACGACACGCCATTTGTATACTGTGACAAGCCCGTTGCCAACTGTGAAGTACCAGTTTGGAGCTGCGTTGTGCCATCTTGCAATTTTTTAGTACCATCTTGTAATTGTGATAAACCACTCCCAAGTTGTGTAGCACCTTTAGATCCCGATTGAAAACCTTTTTTTGAGGAGGCTGTTGCATTTAAAATTGTTTTATTATAAACACCTTGCAGTGATTTTGAGACATTTGCCTGTACTTTATCAGCCGCGGAAGCCGTTAATTTTTCAGCAATGAATCCTTGCCCTGTATTATGCGCAATTTTAATCTCAGGCTTGACTGGCTTAGCATCCAACAGCGTACCTGAATTCTTAGTAAAGGACTTCGGTATCGTGATGGTCATGTAATACTTTCCAGATGCAAGTCCTTTTTTAGCTTTTTCAGCCGAAGTCTTAGTTAATTTTAATTGCTTGCTGTCAAGCAATTTTTTAGTTAAATCATCGCCTATATTCTGTGACTTTCCATTAATCTTTGCGGTCTTATCTTGATTAACAATCGCAACTGGAAGATGGTCCACTCTACCATAAGTATCCCAAAGTGACGACAAAAAAATGACTGCGTATAAACTCGGAATGAGTGTAATACCAACCAATAATAATGGTAACCCCCTGATTTTTCGAACACGGTTCCATTCTGAATTCTCAAAAAACTTCCTCATACTTCGCACTCTTTCGTGTATATTTTTTATCTATGGATATATTATAGACACGGAAAGATGAAAATGCAACAATAGTTTTCATTTTTTTACATGTTACTTATGATACGGTGATCCTTGTTGAATCATAAAAGCACGATAAATTTGTTCAATCAGTACAAGACGCATTAATTGATGTGGCAAGGTCAGCAACCCAAAGCTCATCTTTAGGTTCGCCCTTTGCTTGATTGCCTTAGATAATCCAAGAGAACCACCAATAATAAAAGTAATGTCCGAATAACCATTAACCGCAATGGCTTCAAGTTTTTGAGAAAATTCCTCGGAAGGAAACTGTTTCCCTTCTATTGCTAGCACAATAACATAATCACGCGAACCAATTTTCGCTTGAATTCGCTCCCCTTCTCTAGCCATAATTTGATTATTCTGTGCTTCACTAGCATTTTCCGGCGTCTTTTCATCAATCAACTCAACTACTTGAACTTTACAAAAGCGAGATAATCGTTTTGTATACTCCGCAATGCCTTCTGTTAAATACTTTTCCTTTAGTTTCCCGACCGTGATTAATTTAATATTCATTTCAAACCTACTCTTTACAATTTCTTAATATTTTTGGTTGATTACCTATATTCATTATATCCGATGTTATCCACACGAACAAAAAAAATATTTTTTTCTGAAAAAGCTTTTATACCAACTCTTTTCGCTGTTCGCTTTTTAAGTTATCCACTGTTTTTTTTAATTTCAAAAAAAATGTGGATAACTTTATAAACGTTATTTTACTCTTATTTAGACAAATTATAGATATTTTCCCGCAAGTTATCCATAGTTATCCACAAAGTTGTACACAATTGTGGATAAGCACACGCGTTCGACTAATGTTTAAAGTAAATTTTCTTTACATTGTTCGGAAAATATATTTTAAATAACATTGCATCAGTGTTATTTCTTTAATCGCTTCAATACACGAACATTGCTGATAGGCGTCTAAAAACTGCCCATTTTCCCTAAATATTGCCTAAAATTACCAATATTTATTATTTCTTATAAAAACAAAGCACTTATCCACGAATTTAAACGTCTTTTCCACATTTTCTGGTATTTAGTCCACAAATTGTCAACATTTTCAGCTTGTTTTCAACATTTACAGAAAATACATATTTTTTAATAAAAGTCAAACAAGGGTAAAGAAAAAGCTAACATTTTTGTTAGCTTGCCAATTTCTGTGTTAATTTAACCTTGACGGTTTGCTTAGTATCCTGATGATAATAAGTCAATGTTATTGTGTCCCCAAGCGAATGCTTGTAGAGTTCTTCTCGCAGATCAGCCTGTGAGCTGACCTTTTTACCATTAATGCCAACAATAACGTCGTACTTCTTCAATCCAGCTTTATCTGCTGGGCCATTGTTAGTCAAACTCATTACAACAACACCACCAGTAACGCTATCTGGAATTTTCAGTGTTGATTTTTGCTCAGAAGCTGTTACTTCTGACAAATTAATCAAACTAATGCCAATTGCTGGTCGTGTGACTTTACCATCTTTGACTAATTTGTTAACAATGTCAACGACTTGATCAGAAGGAATTGCAAAACCCATCCCCTCAACGCTCGTTCCAGAAGAAGATGTTGATAACTTCATTGAGTTAATACCAATAACTTGTCCTGCAAAGTTGATTAATGGTCCACCTGAGTTACCAGGATTAATAGCAGCATCCGTCTGAATAACCGTGGATCCACCATAATTTTGACCATTTTCAGATGTTGCCTCAACTAACCTTTTCTTGGCCGAAATGATGCCTTGCGTCACTGACGAAGCATACTCAGATCCCAGCGGCGAACCAATTGCCAAGACATTTTCACCAACAGTTATTTTACTTGAATCGCCAAATTGTGCAGTTGTTGTAACGTCTGTGCCGTCGATTTTCAGAACAGCTAAGTCAGTCATCGCATCTTTGCCGACTAATGTAGCGGTCACTTTCTTCCCACTGTGCAGCATAACTTGAATTTTAGCCGCTCCAGTGATTACGTGATTATTCGTTACAATAAATGCCGATCCATCCGTTTTTTTATAGATCACGCCAGAACCTTCTGACGATTCTTGATAACTACCTTGACTGGATTTAGTAAAGTTCAATACAGATACAACTGCATCTGATACCTTATTATAAGCTGATGTAGCAGTTGCATTCTTGGCAATCGTTTTTGTACTTGTTGCTGTCGTACTCACTTTTTGATTTTGATTTTGTAACAATTGTACACCCTGCTGCCCATACAAAATTGCTCCTCCACCAACAACACCAGCAATGACGCCAGTTAACAACGTTTTTGTTAATGCTGATTGTACCATTAGTCACCTCTCGACTATATTTATTTTATTTTATCAATTTGAAGTTAAGCAAAAATTAAATTATTCTGATAAATTGTCGCTCGTAAAGGCATTGATTTTCAAAATCCCTGTGCTGCCATTTGCGTGTGTTACAACAAATACCCATACCGGTAAATAAATGTCATAGCCATTAACCTTTACCGATGTATCATATGATAGAGCGCCTTTTGATAATTTATCACCACTATTTAGCTCATTGAATTTATAGAGAGCGACAATTGCGGCTTCCTCTGTAATTGTTGCACGTTCATCGCGCAATACTGTAACCTTAGTTATTTTAGTTTGTGTAAAATCAGTTACCTTACGGTCTTTATCTTTGTTAAAGATCATCAGCCCTTGTTTAGCGATGACCGGCAAATTATCAATATACTGAGAATAGGTTACACGATTTTTCACATTAACTTTAGACAGAATAGGATTATATCGATATCCTGCATTACGTGCTATCTTTGACGCCTCAACATCATCCGCCGCAGCTTTCTTACCACTACTGCTACTACTAGTATTCCCTCTACCTAGTTGCGATGTTTTATTGAAAGTCACGTAGAGCGTCTGATTATTAATATTTGCATTGAAGTTTGACAACTTATCAATCGTTGACATTAAACTATTTGATCGTTTACCAGCTAAATAACTAGCATAAGTAACCGAAGTACTAAAGTTAGCTACTTTTATTTTTTGATTTTTAATCTCACTAATGATATTCGCATTGGCGTCGGTTACTTTAATACTTGGTCTCTGATTACTACGCCACCAAAAAAAGAGAAACACGTCCAAAAAGATGAATAACATCGTCATTAATATTTTTAGTCGTCTAAATTGCATAAAAACGTATTTCTCCTTTCATAGTTTTCAGAACCCTGAATCATCCTAATTGGAAACTATTCTCGATTAGCTAGAAACGTATTGACGCTCATCCAACCCGTTGGCGTTTCAATCATCCATGTAGGATTCATGTTGACTGAAACGTCATTTTCTTTGTTAGCCAACCATTCATAGCCTGGTGCAATAGAATAATACTCACTACTTTTGACACCAGCTTGTTGTAACTTAGCCAAAACATCTGCTGCTTTTGGTAAAGTAACATCTTCTTGCGTATTAGGAACCGGCACACCCAACTCATTTAGCGAATAGGTGCTTGTTAGGTTACCGTATTTATCTAACGTCATATGAATAGCACCAGTTTTTGATTGGTAATAAACTGGTAGCCCTTCAACAAACGTTCGATAAGTAATATCCTTCCCATTATCACGGCTCTGGTAAAAGCGCGTATCAGAGAGATCTAACTGTAACAAATTAATTTGCGAAAAACCGACATTCAACCGATTGTAATAGCTGCGCTGTAATGTACCAGTCGTTCGATTATCTGTAAAGGTCACTGTTTCTAAATCTGGATCATAAATGATTTGTTGATTACTGTATTTATTAGTATAAATTTTTTTATTGTTCTCAGTGGTCTGGGTTAACTGATTTGTAGTCCCTAAGAGTGCTGATACATAAGTCGTTGGATCACGATGATTCACTAAATAAGAGTACACAGGTAATTTAAACTCTTTTGGGTAGTTCAACATCACATGTCCGTTAACCACTTTAAAGTTTACCGTTAAAGCTTTGGGCAACCGAGCAGCGACCTTCCATGCCTCAGTTGTATCAATTTTGCTAATAGTAACTGTCGTAATCGTTTTAGACTGTGTATTCACAAAATATGCTTTTTTAGAATGGTTAAGTGGCACAACAACATAGTTAAAGTTAAAACTTTTATGCGTTGATACACGCTGAGAATAATAAGAATTAAAATATTCAATTGGCACAACGTCTGGATAGTGATACAAGGCAGTTTGCGTTTTATCCAGTAATTGACTAATCTGCTTATTAGTTGCTTTTCTTTGCGTAGGATTCGTCATTCTAGAATTTGCTAAATACTGATGAATACTTTTATATTGCGCATTCGTGGTGTGCATA
Source organism: Leuconostoc sp. XM4 (assembly GCF_055698815.1). Taxonomy (NCBI): domain Bacteria; kingdom Bacillati; phylum Bacillota; class Bacilli; order Lactobacillales; family Lactobacillaceae; genus Leuconostoc; species Leuconostoc sp. XM4. Next base: position 1,916,870 of record NZ_CP134507.1, read on the forward strand.
ACCATATGCTGTTTGCCACTTTTATCATTCACAATGTAGTTCGTAGGTCTAAACAACTCGGAAGCTTGTTGCGATTGTTGATCCGTTTGTGTTGGCGCCTCTTGACTGCCTGCTGAAATGAATATTAATGCAGTTAGTACAATAGAAACAATAATAGCAATCGTCAATAAAATATTTATCATAACGCCTTGGACTGATCGATTATTCTGCATCCCAATCGTCCTCCGGTTCTTCGTCAACATAAGCTAACGAAATATAGAAGGTAGAGCCCTTATTTTCAACTGAATCAACCCAAATACGACCATTAAACTTTTCAACTACTTCCTTAGAAATAGCCAATCCTAGCCCTGTTCCACCCTGCGCACGGGACCTTGATTTATCAACTCGGAAGAAACGATTAAATATATTATCCAAGTCTTTTCTTGGAATGCCTAGCCCTTGATCAGAGATGCTTAAGATTGCACGTGTTTTTGTCTTAATCAGTCGGGCTGTTATGGTGCCGCCGTCTGGTGAATATTTCACCGCATTATTCATGATATTGTCTAATACCTGAGTAAACTTGTCCGGATCAACTTCAACCCAAACATCTTCCTTGGTAAATTCACGCAAAATATTATAGTTTTTAGTGATTGTGTTTTCGTTTTTAGCGTCACTTTCCAAAATCATATCAAAACGATTCAAAACAAAGTTAAACAAACTGTTTAAATTAATAACTTCTAGCTTGACCTCCATCGTGCCTTGATCTAGACGCGATAACTCCAACAAATCATTAATCATTCGAATCATACGCTGTGTTTCATCTTGAACAACACCCAAAAAGTTTTGTGCCATTTCTGGGTCATCAATAGCGCCTTCTGCCAAAGCATCCACATAGGATCGAACTGAAGTCAAAGGTGTTCTTAATTCGTGCGATACATTGGAAACAAACATACGCCGTTCAGAATCTATACGTTGTTGCTCGGTAATATCATGTAGGACCACAACTAATCCAGAAATAAAACCAGATTGGCGTTTAATCAAAGAAACATAGGTCTGGACTAACAGTTCTTTACTATCATCTGATAAGTCTACTCTAAAATCATTTAGATTTTCCAATATATCACGTAATGTACGTTTGCCCTCCAAACGTAAGAGACTAACAACATTTTGTCCAAGGGCATCTTCCCGGTTAACCCCTACAAAATCTGCTGCAGCCTGATTAATAATGGTGACTTCACCACGACGATTAGCCGCTAAAACACCATCCGCCATATGTGTCAAAACCGAATCCAAACGATTACGCTCCGCATTGACTGTTTCTGTTGACTCTTCGATACGCGTAGATAGATCATTAACCGATAATGCCAATTGACTTAACTCATCAGAACCATAAATGTGATTCACCATCGAGTAATCACCTTCAGCGATTTTAGTCGTCTGTTCACTGATTTGTTCAATTGGTCTTGTCAAGGTTCTTGCTAAAAATAGGGCCAGCGCCACACTGGCAACTAGTGCAATCAAGCCAGCAATAATAAACAGTCGCATGACACTGTTAATATTCTTATATACTGGCAATAAACTGGCTTTTACAACAATAACACCGGAGACGTCTTTTAATCTCCCCGTAGACACCCCTAGAGGTGTCGTCATGATTTCTTTACGCTCGCCGTTTTCATTGATCGTTCGAGTGGCAACATACGACTGGTCCCCAGCAAGCGCCTTTTGTGCATTAATGTCGGTCGTTTTTTGGCTGATCGTTTGCTGACCTGATACAGAAGTCGTTCCTCGAATTGTTCCAGTTTTATCAATAACTTGTACTTCTTCAATGTTGGTATTGTTTAATCCTGACAAAACGTCTTGGATTTCATGATTGCCTTCATCAGAGTTACTATTACGTAAAGCAGTGTTAATTGGATCAGTAACATATTTAGGTAAGGTGATCTGTTGTTGGAATGTTCTTAAGTTCTGACGTTCCATTTGGCGTACGAAAAAAGCACCCAAAAGTTCGAGTGCGATAATCATTAGCAGCACAAAAACAAGTGTGATGCGAAAACGAATAGATTGGAAAAATTTAGTAATTGACGTCATCTTCATTATGCTCAATGGCGAGCATTCTTCCCCTCATTATGTACGCGTAAACTTAAATTTCATTCATTTATTCTTCTGATGGGCGTAAATAATATCCGACGCCACGGCGTGTTGCTAGCCAATTAGGATGGCTAGGATTGTCTTCAATTTTCTCACGTAATCGTCGAACCGTAACATCTACTGTACGTACGTCACCAAAATAATCATAGCCCCAAACTTGCTGTAACAAGTGTTCACGTGTCATCACCTGTCCAATATGTTGTGCTAAATAATATAATAATTCAAATTCACGATGCGTTAACTCAATATCAGCACCATCCTTTGAAACCATATAGGCTTGGGGATGGATTACTAAATCACCTAAGTGAATATCTTCTGTACTATTAAAAGTCTCTTCAGAAGTTTGCGAAACAGACTTTCGACTTCGCAAATTAGCCTTAACTCGTGCAACCAATTCACGATTAGAAAATGGTTTAGTGACATAATCATCGGCTCCCATTTCTAAACCAAGAACCTTATCAATCTCACTATCCTTAGCGGTCACCATGATGACAGGCACATCTGACTTAGAACGGATTTGACGCAAAACCTCGATACCATCTACTTCTGGTAACATCTGATCTAGTAAAACCAAATCAGGATTTTCATCATTATACATATCTAATGCTTCTTGCCCATCCGCAGCGGTGACTACATCGTAGCCTTCTTTGGTTAGGTTAAATTTAATAATATCAGAAATCGGTTTTTCATCGTCCACAACTAATACTTTACTCATGGCAGAACTCCTATCGTATATGTGTCGTTTCTTTTCATTATAACATTTCGGGTAAACGAAAAGAACAAGCAATGTCACTTGTTCTCATAAAAATGCAACAATATTTTATTAATGTCCACGTCGGTAGAAGCGATTTTTAAACAAAGAACTAATCGCCTCATTTTTGCTAATACGGGTAATTGCCTCACCAATCAGCTCTCCAACAGAAACAATTTCTAATTTCTCAAATTTCTTATCTTCTGGTAAATTGATTGAATCAGTTAGAATAACTTTTTTAAACACTGAATTCTGTAGACGTTCAATGGCTGGCCCGGAGAAAACAGCATGCGATGCTACTACATAAACCTCTTTGGCACCGTGTTCCATAACAAGTTGAGCACCTTGCGTTATCGTTCCAGCAGTGTCAATCATATCATCAATCATGATAGCCGTTTTACCTTCAACATCACCAACAATGCTACCAACTTCAGCCACGTTTGGTTTTGGACGGCGCTTATCAATCACTGCAACTGGTGACTCAAGTTCCAACATATTATTCAAATTACGCGCGCGTGTCATCCCACCGTGGTCAGGGGAAACAACAACCGCATTTTTTTTATCAGCAATGCCTGATTCAATCAAATAATCTGCTAATAATGGGGCGCCTTGTAGGTGATCCATTGGAATATCAAAGAAACCTTGAATTTGAGCGGCATGAAGGTCTAATGCTAATACACGTGTAGCTCCGGCACGTTCTAACATATTAGCTACCAACTTAGCTGTGATTGGCTCACGAGAACGCGCTTTGCGATCTTGACGTGCGTAGCCATAATACGGCAGAACAACATTGATTTGATTTGCACTTGCACGACGCAATGCATCAATCATAATCAATAGCTCCATCAAATTATCATTCACGGGTGCTGAAGTCGATTGAATAACAAAAACATTATCGCCACGAATACTTTCCTCAATGTTAATTTGCACTTCACCATCAGCAAAGCGTTTAACGGAAATACGGCTCAACGGAACACCAACCGAATCGGCAATCTTTTGCGCAAGTGGTTCGTTTGAGCTGAGTGAAAAAAGTTTCAATTTAGGTTCTGGCATGTCTAACTCCGAGTTTTTATAGGTAGCTATTGTAGTATTACTGTATTCATTTTACCAAAAAAAACATTTAAATACAGGTCTTATTACAAGTTTTAAATAAGATATTATGCTATGACATTTGATAATGCTGTCAAAGCTGCATCATAATCAGGTTCATCAGAAATTTCTGGTACAATTTGCGAATAAAGGACCACGCCTGCCGCATCGATAATGTAAATCGATCGTGTGTCAAAACCAGTGTCTGGTACATATAACTTAGTTGCGTATCCAAATGATTCTTGCTCATCTGAAAGCATACGCATGTTATGTACCCCTTCAGCTGCGCACCAATCACGTTGCTCTGCTACTGTATTTGTGGAGATAGTCACAAAATTAACATCTGTATATTGATCCACAGCTTGGTTAAATCGACGTGTCTGTAATGAGCAAATATCTGTATTTAAATCCGGAACGACAGAAAGCAACGTCACTTTTCCTAACAAATCGGCCGTCTTAACTTTTTCATTGTTTTGATCAACTAATTTGAAATGAGGCACCTCATCACCAACTTTAAGGGGATCGCCTTCCAATGCAACTTTATTACCATTTAACAGAACGTTCATCTTTTTTGCCTCCTTGGCTTATATATCGGAATATTTTAAATTAAGTAATCTACACAGATTATAACTTCAGCTGTGTCAAAACTAAAATACAACTATCTTTTAAAGAACATATTCTTCTAGGACCCGCGCTACACCGGAATCATTGTTTGTTGCTGTCTCGATGTCAGCTATTGTTTTAATTTTTTCAATTGCATTACCCATGGCAACACCTAATCCTGCGCGCTCAATCATTGAATAATCATTTTCTTGATCACCAATTGCCATTGTGTTTTTAATATCAACATTTAATGCTTTTGCCAGAGCTTCAAGTGCATTGCCTTTCGAAGCATCTTTGTTGATAAACTCTAGGTTATTGGCAGTTGACCGAATCACTGACATTTTGTCAGAAATACTTGTTGGCACATTCGCTTGTACGTTATCCAAATCGTCAGATTCAGCGTTGGCAATGCCCTTAATAATTTCAACATGCTCCAGCTCATTGTCATTATTAACAATATGTAACGGCAAATTTACAAGAGAATTTTCAAAACTAGCCCAACGATGAATTAAACGATTGGTCGTATAAGCCGCGAACTGATCCTCAGCTTGAATATACGTCTTTTGCTCACGCATAAAGGTATTTAGCTCTTTATACTCTGCCAAATCTAGTGCAGCATGAAACAAAATTTGAGAGCCATCAGCAGTTTGCATTAAGCCACCATTATGTGTAATGACATACTGTTCGCTGCCTACAATGCCTAACTCGTCTAATATATTGCGAACACCAGGAAGTGGTCGACCGGTTGTAATAACAACTTTGACATCTTGTGCAAGTGCCTGTTGAACTGCAGATTTTACATCTAACGGAATTTGACGCTCATCGTTAATCAATGTGCCGTCAATATCGATAGACACAATTTTTATCTCTGACATGTTTTGACTCCATTTTTAGGGATACTATTATTATACCAAACAGCAGCGCATTCAAAACATTAATTTGTATATTATTAATTGCATTATAAACAACAAAAAATTGGTGATTAGACACCAATTTTTTGCAAATTATCATAATGTTTAAAACATTCTTTTAAAATAAGCTTAGCTGTGCCTTCCCCAGCTGTCATCATCAAATTCTTATCATCTACATTGATTTGTGGTAACTGATATAGCATTTGCCCGCTATTATTTTTCATAGATACCGGCACTGTTTCAGGTAGACCCGTAATTTTTTGGCTTTCTTCATTTAAAATCTGGTCAACCCATTTAGGAGCAACAACAACATCTAAGCTAGTTGGTTGCTGAATAATAGTTGATATCACACATGATAATGATACGTAGTTTACAACAACATCGGGATATATTTTAGCAATTTTTTCAGCAGTTAGTGCCCATATTTTTGATGTATAAAACGAATCAAAAGGGGTGACGATTGTGACCGCCCTTTTTCGATTCATCGCTCGCTCAAACCCCGCCGTGATAACTTGTTCAACTTCACGTTGTTCATACGTTATTGTGTCTTGTGCGAAATCATCGACCGAAATATTACCATCCACGTGATCATTAGCCCTCTTAGCACTTTGTACAATTATAAAATCCGTATCCCTGACTATTTGATTCTTGAGTGGTGAGGCATCAACATTATTATCAGAAATTTGAACTGCTTTGCAAGCAAGTGTGATGTTTAAATATTTTCTCAATGCCACAAGCGATTCTTGTACGCTTAGTAAACTATCCGTCCCCACCTCTTGGTTCAGTGCGCCAACCAAAATGCCATCATAATTCTTCAATTCGCGAAGCGTCTGGTTTGGTAACGGTTCATGAAATGAAAGTACTGCGTTGACACCAAAAGGAAGTTCCGTCACCTCGAATGCAGTTGAATCATTTACAGATGACTTAATGATGCCCAAGGCTCTGTCAATTACACTGCTAGATTCTTTATCGCCTTTTAATATTGCTAATTTATACATCATAATTTTTCCTTCTTATTCTCATCTTTTCGTTTTTTTATTCTACAAACATTGCATAATATAGATTTTTAGATTAAAATATCAACCAGGAGGACACTATCCATGTCAAAGAAAGTCGTTTCAACAACTACAGCGCCCAAAGCACTCGGACCCTATTCGCAAGCTATTCTAAATGACAATACATTGTACATTTCTGGACAAATTGGTATTGATCCAGAAACCGACGAATTTGCTGGCGCTACGACAGCCGAACAAGCACATCAAATTTTTGATAACATTGATAACATCTTACACGAAGCTGAATTTTCACGAAATGATATCGTAAAAGCTGCATTATTTTTTGATGATATTGCAGACTTTGCATTAGTTAATGATATCTACGCACAATACTTCGATACAACTTCGGTTGAGGAATTTCCTGCCCGTTCAGCCGTTCAGGTAGCTGCTTTACCTAAAAATGCTAAATTAGAAATTGAAATTACCGCTATGAAATAAAAACTTGATTTAATAAATCAAGTTTTTTTCTTTTCCTAAACTAACATATTGAAAAGCACAGTATTCTCTTGCAAATTGATATATTTCGGAAAAAAAGCTGCTAAACGGGCTGTTAAGTCATCTACTTTCGTAACAGGATCCAGCAGAATACCAACCATGACAGAGCCTGTTTCAGAGTTTATTTTTTTAGTATATTCAAAACGAGTAATATCGTCGTTTGGTCCTAAAACATCATTTACAAATTGCCGTAATGCCCCGGGTCGTTGCGGAAACTCAACTAAGTAAAACTGTTGGCGACCCTTATACATTAATGCCTTTTGTTCCATTTCTTGCATACGGCCGATATCATTGTTTCCACCAGAAACAACTAGAACGACGTTTTTCCCTACGATATCACTGGCCATAAAATCCAAACTAGCGATAGGCATCGCTCCAGCTGGTTCGGCAACTATCGCCTCATAAGTGTACAAGTCTAATACTGCTTGAGCAACCTTTCCTTCAGGGATAGCCAGCAGTTTGTCAACATACTGCTGTGCTTGATTATAGGTAAACTGACTGACACGCGCAACGGCAGCACCATCAACAAAGTGATCAATATTCTCGACGGTGGTAGGTTTTTGAGCTTGAAAAGCCGCTTTCATTGACTGTGCCGTTTCTGGTTCGACACCTACTACTGTGGTTTGTGGTGATACCTTTTTAGAATAGGTCGACAGACCACCGATTAAACCGCCACCACCAACAGAAGCAATCAAATAATCAACATTAATATTTTGCTCTACAGCATCTTCAAATACCTCAACCGCCACCGTTCCTTGCCCAGCCATGGTACGCCGATCATCAAATGGTGCTACAAAGAACATATTATGTTTTTCAGTGTATTCAAACGCTGCACTTTGTGCTTCGTCAAAGGTATCACCGACTAGGATTACCGTAACATATTGACTACCAAAACGTTTAACCGCTTCTACTTTTTGATTTGGTGTAGTGACTGGCATAAAAATAGTTGCTTGTATCTTTAAATTATGACATGTATCGGCTACGCCTTGCGCGTGGTTTCCAGCTGAAGCAGCAACAACCCCATTATTGAGTTTTTCTTTCTCTGCCTTAATGATATTGTAGTAGGCACCACGAATTTTGAACGAACGAACCCGTTGCATATCTTCTCGTTTAAGATACACATTAGCTCTATATTTTTTTGATAGATAGTCATCATATGCCAATGGCGTATGCGTTACTACCTTTGACAAGACTCGATGCGCCTCATCTATTTCTTCAGCCGTTAGCTTTCCCTCAGTCGTCATGTATTCATCTCCAATTACTAATTCATTTTATGTACGAAAAGCACGCCATTTCGGTCAATGCTTCTCATTTTGTTACTTTGCTGCTGAGAATTGCTCAGTATCTGCTGCTGTCGAGTACTTATCTGCATCTGAAATCCATGGCATCATAGCACGAACCTTCTTACCTGTTTGCTCGTACAAACCGCTCTTATACTCTGTCCGCATCTTTTCCAAATCCTTCAAACCAGAATTGTATTCTGCCAACCACTTCTTAGCATAAGTACCATCTTGGATATCTTTCAAAACATCACGCATTCCTTGCTTTGATTCTTCAGTAATGATACGTGGGCCATTCAACATTTCACCATATTCACAAGTGTTTGAGCAATCATGTCTCATCTTTTCGAAACCACCTTCGAAAATCAAATCGACAATCATCTTCATTTCATGTGATGTTTCAAAGTAAGCCAATTCTGGTGAATAGCCAGCTTCAACCAATGTGTTAAATCCAGCTTCAATCAATTGTGTCAAACCACCACAAAGAACAGCTTGTTCACCGAATAAATCTTCAGTTGTTTCTTCTTCAAAACTTGTTTCCAAAATACCTGCGCGACCCGAACCAATACCCTTAGCATAAGCTTTGGCAACGTCAGCTGTGTCACCAGTAGGGTCTTGCTGTACACCATACAAAGAAGGAATACCACCACCTTCAACGAATTGACGACGTTCAATGTTCCCTGGACCCTTAGGCGCAATAATCATGACATTAATGTCAGCATTTGGCTTAATCAAACCATACACAATGTTAAATCCATGAGAAAATCCAAGATATGAACCAGCTTTAATGTTAGGTTCCACTTCTTTTTCCCAAACTGCCGCTTGTAATTCGTCAGGGGTTTCCATCATAACAACATCCGCTTGTGCCGTTGCTTCAGCAGCTGAGTAAACTTCGAACCCATCTTTTTTAGCACTATCAAAAGATTTTCCTGGGCGCAATCCCATGATGACATCAAATCCTGAGTCGCGTAGATTATTCGCTTGAGCATGCCCTTGTGCACCATAGCCAATAACTGCAATCTTTTTGTTTTCCAATGGTGTTGTATCAATATCTTTATCATAAAACATTTTTGTAGTCATAATAAAATCCTCCGTGATTTTAAATTCATTTTCTAATTAATAATGGCAAAAACCATCATTTACCGTTAATACATCTAATTGCTTCAATAAGTTACGTCGTACCGTTGCTGTTTGTTTGTCATTTTGAGATTCAAAGATAAATGAAATTGTCGAAATCTTTTGATCTTCATCTGGCGTCACCATTAGTGATTTAATGTTCAGATTTAACCGTGTCAACACACTCGCAAACCTTACTAACAATCCCGGACGATTGTACACACGTGTTATAAATGTTTTATCCATTAAGCATCCTCCTCGGTAATCATGTCACGATAAGGCGCACCCGCATTAACCATTGGCAAAACCTTTACATCATCAGGAATAATTATTTCAATTAGTACTGACTTGTCCGATTGAAAAGCTAATTGCAAATCTTCAAGCATTCGCTCAGGTTTCTCAATTCGAACATAATTAATACCATACGCCTGTGCTAACTGATTAAATTGTGGTTGTGATTTGAAAACTGTACTAGATAATCGACCATTATAAAATAGTGTTTGCCATTGTCTCACCATTCCTAATGAATGGTTGTTTAACAATATGATCTTAATATTTAAGTCATTATCGTTTAAAATTGCTAGCTCTTCTGACGTCATTTGAAAACCGCCATCACCAACAAAAAGTACCACCTCTTTGTCCCGTCTTGCAAACTTCGCCCCAATCGCTGCCGGAATACCGTACCCCATTGTCCCTAAACCACCGGAAGTCAACATCTGGTAATTATTCTGGAATGGATAATACTGTGCTACCCATATTTGATGTTGACCAACATCTGTGACCACAACCGCCTCACCTTTAGTAACTTTGCCAACCGCTTGAATCACTGCTTGTGGCATAATCGCTGTTTCTGACTTCTGATAGTAAAACATTGAATCTCTTTTCGCTTGACGAATACTTTCTTGCCATTTTGACGTATCTGTCATTTTGGCATTTTTAATTTCCGTCAAGATTGCATTTAACGCATCGTCAGCACTAGCATGTATAGCGTGAGCGGTTGGTAGCACTTTCCCTAATTCCGTTTCATCAATATCAATATGAGCGATGGTTGCATGTTTTGCAAAATCATCAACATTCGTAACAACACGATCATCAAATCTCGAACCAATATTTAAAACAAAGTCAGCCTGGTCAACAGCTTGATTGGCTGCTATGGATCCATGCATGCCCACCATTCCCAAAAATAGTGGGTTTTCTGATTCAACTGCTCCGAGTCCCAATAATGTTGAAACAGTCGGTATGTGGTAGTGCTGTATAAGTGTGCGTAGTAAATCTTGTGCATTTGATTTCAAAACCCCTGCCCCAGTAATAATAAGTGGCTGACGAGCTTTAGACAAAGCCGCTACTAATTGATGAATCTGAACAGCATCAACATCCGGTTTTTGCGTATCAATTTGACGTAGCCAGATATCAGCTTGACTTTCTTCAGTGTTCTTTGCCAACATCACGCTCTTTGGCAAATCAATTAACACTGGGCCCGGACGACCAGAAACAGCCACCTTAAATGCTTCTTCAACAATTAACGGCAATTCGCCAACTGTTCTAACTTGGTAACTCATCTTAGTTATTGAACTTGTAATTGACAATATGTCTAACTCTTGAAAAGCATCTGAACCAATAGCTGCCGATCCTACTTGGCCGGATATCACAACAAGCGGTACAGAGTCACAAAACGCATCTGCTATACCAGTGACGGTATTTGTCGCTCCCGGACCAGACGTGACTAGAACAACACCTGGTTTCCCTGTAGCTTTAGCATAGCCTTCCGCAGCGTGAGCAGCTGCTTGTTCATGTCGAACAAGTATGTGCTTGATGTGCGATGATTCATATAGTGCGTCATATAGCGGTATAACAGCTCCACCAGGGTATCCAAAGAGACTATTAACACCTGCTTTCTCTAAAGAATCTAGTAGTATGTGTGCCCCATTTTTACCTTCGGTTAATACTACATTTTTCATAGCTTACTCCCTTCTTAAATTTATCAGCCACTTCGAAAATTAGTAAAATTAGATTTTGATTAACAAAGCAACAAGTGTATTGTGACAAATCGAATTAGTGCTGTCAACGTTAAAAACGGAAAAACCATGAAAAGAGAATGATATTAAAACTAATTATCACTTGGTACAACAGTATTTCTGAAATGAATATATAACTTTGGAATATTTAAGCCTATATAAAAACGGAATATTTTTAGTAATCACAGCAACTAACTAATTATAAAAATGATATTCTGAATCTATAATTTCATTTATTTTTAATACAAAGGAGAGCAGTATATGACAAATAATGCTGTATTATCGATGAAAAATGTTTCGTTTGAACGAGACAAAATGATATTAAAAAATATTAATTGGTCTTTACATAGCGGCGAAAATTGGGTGCTGATGGGACTAAATGGTGCTGGAAAAACCACATTACTATCATTGATTTATGGTAATCATTGGGCAACAACCGGAAGCATAGAAGTTCTCGGAGAAACTTTTGGGAAGACAAATGTTTTAGCGTTGAAAAAACGCATTGGTCTCATTTCTACTGCCGTACAATCCCGATTTCCAGAACATCATCTAGCCCAATATATTGTATTGAGTGGAAAATTTGGTACCATTGGTATTCACAATGATTTTGAAAAAAATGACTTGAACGAAGCCATTGGACTATTAAAGAAACTAGGCGGGGATGAGTTAATTAATAAACCTTATCGTGTTCTATCCCAAGGCCAACGACAGTTGGTGCTAATTGCCAGGGCTTTGTTAGGAAAACCTGAACTGCTTATACTTGACGAACCATGTAATGGTTTAGATTTATTCTCCCGCGAATTATTGTTGGAACAAATTAATAAGCTCGCTCAATTACCTAATCACCCAACCTTACTATTTGTCTCCCACTACACCGAGGAAATTTTACCGATCTTTAAAAATATTATGTTGCTTAAACAAGGTGAAATTTTTGCACAAGGAACGCGCGATAAGATATTAACAGAAAACGTGCTTTCTAAGTTTTATCCCAAGCCCATCAAAATATTTCCCGTAACTAATAATCGTTTCGCGGTATATCCAGCTGAATTATGAAATTTAAATGTGAGGTTGACATTATATTTCTTATATGATTTAATTTAAGTTAAATAAAACGTCGGAGAAAATGCTATGAATAAGACCATACCAGCAACTACAAAACTCATTCTCAGCCTCATCGTCATTATTACCTAACGACAATGAGCTGATGTTTGTACTGCTTATTGTCATTAGGACTATGAGCAGCTGATATGGTGATTTACAAAAACCCCCAATTAGCTAACTAATTGGGGGTTTTTATTATTCTTGTTATGCTTATATTTTTGCGTTGCAAACCAAAAAATAAAAAGAACTCATTAAATAAACTGTGTTGTACTTTTACATGGTTTCGTTTAGTATGTAGTCAATTTAGCCATAAAAAAACCAACCATTAAAAATAATAGTTGGTTTTGATAAAATAATTTTAAATTACTTAAGTGGTGACCATGTCCAGTCAGTGAATTCTTCGATATCACGACCTTCGTTACGAGTAACTTGGAAATGCTTTGCCAAAGTATCATCCATCTTAGCGATGAATGTATCAGCAGCAGCTTGATCAATCTTACCATTTGCAGACAAGATTTCAGCAGCTTCCTTAGCTTGATGGAAGCGATCCAAGTGTGAATATACACGCATATCATATGTCGTTGTGATGTCACCATCTTCACGATATCCATGAACGTATACATCACCCGTGAACTTACGTTCGAAGAAGAATGATTCAATCAAGTTTTCATAAGCATGGAAACCGAAGATAACTGGTGTATCAGCTTGGAAATACTTGTTGAATTCTTCGGCTGATAATTCACGTTCATCATTCATGTTAGGTTCTGACTTCTTTTGCAAACGTAGTAATTCAACAACGTTAACATAACGGAACTTAACATCTGGGAATGCTTGGTTAATCAACCACAAAGCAGCCAAAGTTTCAATTGTTGGTTCAGTACCAGCAGATGCGAATGTAATATCAACATCACCAGAAGGTGCAGTAGAAGCCCAATCAATGATCTTCAAACCTTCGTTAGCCAATACTTCAGCTTCTTCAACTGTAAACCATTGTTGACGTGGTTGCTTAGAAGCAATCAACAAGTTAACCTTATGACGTTCTGAGAAGGCACGTTCTTGAACAGCCAACAATGAGTTACCATCAGCTGGCAAATATTCACGAATAAAGTTAGACTTCTTTTCAGCCAAGTGAGTCAACATACCTGGATCTTGGTGAGTATATCCATTGTGATCTTGTTGGAAAGCAGTTGAAGTTGCAATCAAGTTCAATGATGGATAGTCATTACGCCATGCTTGTTCTGAAGCGTGACGCAACCACTTGAAGTGTTGTGTAACCATTGTATCGACAACACGCAAGAATGATTCGTATGATGCGAAGATTCCAACACGACCAGTCAAAGTATATCCTTCAAGCCAACCTTCAGCTTGATGTTCAGACAATTGTGAATCAATAATGCGACCCGTAGGGCTCAACAATTGATCTTGTGGTTCCTTGATTTCTTCCATCCATTGACGTGGTGTAACATTGAACAATCCCCACAAACGATTTGACATTGTTTCATCAGGACCGAAGAAGCGGAAACGAGTTGGGTTCAATTGTGAAACAGCACCCAAGTAGTTTGACAATGTTGCCATGTCCATATTGCGCTTGCTATCAGCGAATTCCTTACCACGTGTATCATCATTGATATCGTTAGCGAATTCTCTCCAGTTAGGCAACTTCAAGTCTGAACGATCAGCACCACCATTTGTAATAGGGTTAGCTGACATACGCTTGTCACCCTTAGGAGCGATAGCTTTCAATTCATCCTTCAAAGAACCATCAGCATTGAATAATTCTTCAGGCTTGTATGAGTTCATCCAGTCTTCGAATTCAGGCAATGTTGCAAGATCGTGTTGTTCAAGAGGCAATGGCACTTGGTGCGCACGGAATGAGTTTTCAATAGGATTGTTACTTGCATCGTGCGTTGGTCCACCCCAGCCCTTTGGCAAGCGAGCAATAATTACTGGCCATGCAGGGATTTCACCATCTTGATACTTACCATTTTCACGTGCATCATTTTGAATAGCTTGAATATCTTCAATAGCTTGATCCAAAATGTTTGCTGCAAGTTGGTGGTATGTTGCGTAGTCATGAATATCATCGTTTTCGATGAAGCGAGGTGAATAACCCAAACCTTCAAAGAACTTTGTGATTTCTTCATCACTCATACGTGAGAAGATAGTTGGGTTTGAAATCTTGAATCCGTTCAAATCCAAGACAGGCAAAACGGCACCATCATTCTTAGCATTCAAAAACTTAATTGAGTGCCATGAAGCCATTGAAGGACCTGTTTCAGCTTCACCATCACCAACAACTGCGAAAGCAACTTGGTCAGGATTGTCCAAAACGGCACCAAAAGCGTGGCTCAATGAATAGCCCAATTCACCACCTTCGTGTAATGAACCAGGTGTTTGAGCTGTCATGTGTGATCCAATACCGCCAGGGAATGAGAAGCGCTTGAACAAGTGGCTCATACCTTCGATATCTTGAGTAATTTCAGGATAATCTTCAGTATATGCGCCGTCTAAGTAAGCGTTAGTAACCATAACTTGGCCACCGTGACCAGGACCACCAACGTAAAACATGTTCAAACCATACTTGTTGATCAAACGGTTAGCATGTGCATACAAGAATGTCTGACCTGAGATAGTACCCCAGTGTCCGATTGGCTTAACTTTTACATCTTCAGCCTTGATAGGTGTATTAGTAACTGAGAACAATGGGTTGCTCTTCAAAAAGATCATCCCAGCTGACAAATAGTTAGTTGCGCGCCACCACTTATCAACAAGTTCCAAGTACTCTTTTGAATCGAAATCTGCCATGAGATTAAGTACTCCTTATTTTTTGCAAGAATCATAAACACCGTAAACCACGAACTTCTTCCGTTATTTACTCTTACAGTATAACCGATTACAGATTTTTCTTCAAGGGAAAAGGTTCAATTGGGTCAGGTTTTTAAAAAATGTGGTTGGCTTTTTAATTATATTGGAACGTACCAATGCTGTAACTTATTCGGAGTCTAAACTCACGAAGGCATTATAGCGAAGATACTTATAATGTAAACGCATTGTCGAAAATTCTAGCGGTGTTCCATCATCCATGAAGAAAATGCCTTCCATGATGCCGACTGGTTCGTTAGCAGTTAATTCTAGCAACTCTTGGTCCTCATCATTAGAAGGCTCAGCCATAATGGTCATAAACGACTTAGTTACCGTGCGGTGCTTTGTTTTTTCGATATATTCATAAACGGATCCGGAAACTATCGTTCTGTTCAGCCCAGGCAAAACATTGATAGGTACATAGCCTCGTTCAATCATAAATGGTACCCCTTCTAGTCGGCGTAACCGTTTAATTTCATAGACAAAATCTCCCTCGTTTAAAAAAAGGGCCTGTTGTTGTTCGGTTGTAGCCGGAATGACTTGAAAATCCAACAATTCAATGCTTGGCGCTTTTCCATCAACACGAAACGAATCAGAAACACCTAGGTTAGATCCTTCATGTTGGAAAATTGCATGGTTTTTTAGATAAAGCGGATTAACAAAGGTGCCACTGCCACGCTTTTTAAAGATAACACCTTGTTGTACCAGTACATTAAGTGCCCGTTTGATTGATGAGCGTGACACACCATATTGCTCAGCCAAAGAACGTTCGTCTGGTAATTTTAAGTTGGGAAATTCGCCCTGGTAAATTTTTTGTTTTAGATCCGCTTGTACGGTAACATAGATAGATTCTGACATAGTAATTATTAGTATACCACACATTGGTCAGACCAGTCATTGTATTGGTGGACCCAATTTGTGATAAAATATTACTTATGAGTAAAAAGAAAATGAAAAAAACGTTGCCCGAACAAGTCATGGACAAACACAAAGTGAAATATGAACCACTTGAACTAAATATCTTGGATAAAACGCCAGTTCAGCGCGATGCAATCCTGGAAACGTTTCACGTGAAACATGATGACATTTATAAAACACTCGCCGCACATGGGGATAAAACTGGGCCCATTGTAGCAGTGTTACCTATCACAAAACATCTGTCACTAAAAAAGTTAGCAGCTGCATCAGGTAATAAAAAAGTGGCCATGTTACCTCTTAAAGAATTACAAAGGACGACTGGTTATATTCACGGCGCTAATAACCCTGTTGGAATCTGGCAGAACAAGCATTTCCCTATTTATTTTGATCTCAGCGCTGCTGAGCAACCTTTCATTCTTGTCAGTGGCGGCGAGTTAAGTCGTTCAGATAAAATCAATCCGCGTGATGTTGCATCATTAGTTGGTGCCGAATTTGTAGATTTATTAGAGCATGACTGAATTTTCACTTCAATTTGCGCAAAATATTGGTTACTTTTTGATTTTACCTATCATAATTGCTTGGTCAATTAGTTTTTTGTCTAGCTTATTATCGCAGTGGCTGACAATTCACACATCTTATACGATAACTGCTATTCTAAGTTTTTTTGGTGTGGTAATACACGAATTGAGTCATCTAATTGTTGCCATTATTTTTCGCCATCATATTACTGAGTTTCGTTTGTGGCAAATTAGTGACGATGGTGTGCTAGGTTATGTCAACCGCGAATATAATCCCAGTAGTTTTTATCAAAAACTTGGCAATATCTTTATCAGCATCGCGCCAATAGTAGGTGTAACAGCTGCTATTTGCTCACTCATAAAATTTATATGGGTACCAGGTTTATATATTAGAAACACATTCGTTATTTTAATTATCGGTAGCCTGTTACTTGGGTTTAACCTATCAGCTGCAGATTGGCAAAATTTCAGGCGTGGTATACCATTATACTTGATTATCATTTTGTTCATCTCAACACTACAATATCTATTTTAAAAAGCACTAGTACTTGTTCTGCTGTTTAAGCGAGCATCTCATACTAGTGCTTTTTTAATTTACTGTGTATTTTACTATCTAACGTAAACTAAGATAGTTTATAAATGGATCTTATATAGTTACTTGACTGTTATCTACTTACCACCCTGGACTAACATCAGGCGCTCCAGCGTTCATATCATTCCGATATAGCGGTGCCATAGCATTAAACTTGAATGTCGGTTTATTAAACATCAAGGTAGCTGTACCACGAGCGCCGGCTCGGTTTTTTTCAAATATAATTTCAATCGGCACCGCTTCTTGTTCTTCACGCGGATCCCCGTCACCATCTTCAGAATCGCCACGTGAATAATCATCTCGATACAAAAACGCGACAACATCAGCATCTTGTTCAATCGAACCCGAATCACGTAAGTCTGACAAAACTGGGCGCTTGTCAGTACGTTGCTCCACACCTCGACTCAATTGTGCCAGTGCGATAATTGGTGTATTTAATTCTTTTGCCATTTTTTTAATCGCTCGTGAAACTTCAGAAACAGCTTGTTGACGGCTTTCAGAGTTATTGGACTCAATTAGGCCCAAATAATCAATTACGACCATACCGATTGGATGCGGATTTTGAATGCGCTCTTCTTGAGTCATGTCACTTAACAAATCACGTTCCAATTGATGTAGCTTGGCACTAATCTGATTAATTTTAATACCAGCAGTATCATCCATGTAAATTTTCATTTGCGCCAATGATTGCATAGCAAGTGTTAACGCCTGCCAATCTTCTTGCGTCATCTGCCCTGTGGTTAAATGATTAGAATCAATTGACCCCTCACCCGCAAGCAATCGACCAACAATATCTGTCGCACTCATCTCCATTTCAAAAATAACGACAGGCACTTTTTCATTTTTGGCTACATTACGAGCGATATTCAACACGAAAGCTGTTTTACCAACGGCTGGGCGAGCACCAAAAACAATCATCTGATCATTTCGAAAGCCATGTGTAATTTTGTCCATTTCAGGATATCCTGTTGATAAACCAACAACATCACTATCATTTTTAACCGCTTCGTCTAGATTAGCTTGATATTCCTGCAGTACATCTTTAATTTTCCTAAAGTTTTCATCACCACGATTTTCAGCAATGGTATCAATACTACGTGATAATTGCGCTAATAAATCTTCACTTGGTTCTGCAGCATCATAAGCCAACGACATTGTTCTCGTTAACGTATCAATCATTTTTCGTAAAACAGATTTTTCTCGAACAATATTTGCATAATGCTTCAAATTGGCGGATGAAGCTGTTGACTCTGATATTTCTGCCAGATAAGCCATGCCACCAACGTTTTCAAGTTGATGCATACTATTCAGTTTATCTTGCACTGTCAACATATCAATTGGACGGTTTTCATCCACTAATGCCTGCATGGCTTTAAAAATAGTTTGGTTCGCTAATTTATTGAAATCCTCAGGTACCAAGATTGCACTAGCTTCAACCATCGCATTTTCTGACTTAACAGCAAAAAAGATGGATCCGAGAACTGCGCGTTCAGCATCACCATCTTGCGGCACTTGCCGATATTCATTTGATACCGGATTATCCATATTAACCCTCGCTTACATGAACACGCAATTGCGCTGTCACTTCTCGGTGTAATTTAACTGGTACATCTGTATAACCAAGTGCGTGTATTGGTTGATTGAGTTCCATTTTTCGCTTATCAATTTTGATTTGATATTGTTTTTCTAAGGCAGCCGCAATTTGTTTTGTTGAAACAGCACCGAATAAACGTCCATCTGTTCCTGATTTGCCAGTTAGCTCAACAACTGTCTTCTCGTTAGCAAAAAAATCTGCTAATTTTCTCGCTTCAGCTAGTTCCTCGGCTGCCGCTTTTTCTTCAGCCTTTTGACGCCCCTTAACTGCGCCCAAGTTTTTGCCTGTAGCCGGCTCC
This sequence comes from Leuconostoc sp. XM4, assembly GCF_055698815.1. Taxonomy (NCBI): domain Bacteria; kingdom Bacillati; phylum Bacillota; class Bacilli; order Lactobacillales; family Lactobacillaceae; genus Leuconostoc; species Leuconostoc sp. XM4. The sequence goes on from NZ_CP134507.1 coordinate 1,936,195, forward strand.
GCTTTCTTATTTTTAATTAGAAAATTATTGGCATACCCATCAGGTACTTCCTTAATTTCTCCTTTTTTTCCGCGACCTTTAACGTCTTCTAAAAATACTACTTTCATTTTTTAATCCCCTATGTTAATCTTCTGATTGTTCCGCAATTATATTTAATAATTGTTGTTTGGCTTCTTCGGTTGTTACATTAGCAATTTGGGTGGCTGCGTTAGATAAATGCCCGCCGCCGCCAAGGGCCTCCATTGTACGTTGAACATTACGTTCCCCAGTTGATCGAGCTGAAATACCAACCCGTCCATCCTGACGTTTAGTGATCACAAATGAGGCATACACACCGCTAATCTGCAAAAGTTCGTCCGCAGCTTGTGCAGTAAGCAAACCAGAATAGATATCCTTGTTATCACCAACAGCAATAGCATTTCCTTCATGAATCTCTGCTAAATTAACCAAATGACTTCGCGATTTGAAATCCGAAAACTTCTCTTTCATAAATGACTGAATCAAGTTGCTATCAGCTCCGTTAGCACGCAAATAGCTAGCAGCATCAAACGTACGTGATCCCGTACGCAAAGTGAAGTTTTTAGTATCAATCTGTATGCCACCTAACATCGCCGTCGATTCTAGCTTTGTAATTGGTGCATGTGACTGATCTTGATATTGCAGCAACTCAACAACTAGTTCTGATGTCGATGATGCATATGGCTCTATATAAGACATCAATGGTTTTTCATCTAAACCTTGCTCGGCTAGACGATGATGATCAATCACAACTACACGGTTGGCTAACCTCTCGAGTAACTGTGGTGCACCAGAAATACTTGCTTTGGCATGATCAACTAATACCAATAAAGTATTATCACGTACTAGCTTCAATGCTCGCGCTTCATCTACGATAGAATCATCAATATTTGATCCTGGTGCCACAAATTCTGCTGGCTTTTTGCGAAGTTCAGCTAACAGTAGCTGGATATCGCTGTACACATGTTTTTCGTCCAACACAAGAAAAGCTGGTTTATTTTTTGTCTGGGCCGTACGCCAGACACCCAATCCAGAGCCAACTGCATCTAAATCCGGCATTGCATGTCCGACAATCATAATATTATCAGCCTGCTCCATTAGTTCAGCAATAGTTTGTGATACCATGCGAGCCCGGACACGGGTACGCTTTTCCATCGGATTGCTTGCACCACCATAAAAACGTGCCGCTGCCTTTTCAGATTTCACAACCACCTGATCACCACCACGACCCAAGGCCAAATCTAAGTTCGTCTGGGCCATTTTAGCAAGCTTATTAATATCTGTGTCATCATATGCTATTCCGACCGACAATGTCACAGGTGAGTTCTGTTGTGCCGTTGCTTCTCGAATGTCCTTTAGGACACTGAACTTATCTTCCTCAGCTTCTTGAAGGGCTGACTGATAACCAAACATGACATAATGCAGTGTATTCAAACGGCGGATATAAATATGATGTTCGAGTGCCCAATCAGACAATGCGCGTGTCACGTATGTCCGTAAAGTAGACGTTTCGGACTCGCTCATACCATCAGTGACTTCCTCGTAGTTGTCAACCGATATTAACCCACTGAACAGCTGATGATCTTCATACTTTTTAGTAATCGCAGCATACTCACTGATATCCATCAAATAAATGACCCGTAAGTTTTGTTGAACAAATAACGAAAACTGCCTACCCTGCCAGGTGATTGTATTCGTCTCGGAAGCATCGGCATAATTATCAATCTCTAGAGCCAATTTATTATCTAGCTCCGACAATTCTAATCCAAGCACATCTCTTTTGTCTAGATATGCTTGCATATATGGATTAATCCAATCAATTTTTTTATCTTGATTAAGCAGAATAATGCCAATCGGCATTCGAATTAAAGCTTCTTGTTCACTACGTGCAATTCGATACCCCAAGCCAGACAAGTACTCTTGTGCATCTTCACTAACCTCTTTGAAAGCTTGTGCACTAAATACTAATCCAATAATAACTATTGCCAACCAAATAAGTCCAAATGTTATATTAAAAAGCATAGCAAAAATAACACTCATTACACTTGATACAAGTAACAGAAATGCCACTGTACTTAGTTTAGTGTTTTGAAAGAATATTGGTAAATTTTTAAAACTAAAAAATCGTTTCACGTGCTACTTCCTTCTGATTATCATATCTTCTATTTTACCACAGGGTGTCATGATTAATATGATAATACTTCAGACAAGCCATAACATGGTGCGTTAGATACAGCTATATCCCGAATTTATACAAAATATACAAAAAAGCCTGAGGCAAACCGCCTCAGGCTTTTAGGAATTAATCTTCCGTAACGAATGGCAACAAAGCCATGATACGTGCACGCTTGATAGCAGTAGTTACCTTGCGTTGGTTTTTTGCAGAAGTACCAGTCACACGACGTGGTAAAATCTTACCACGTTCTGAGATGAAACGTTCTAATAATTCAGTGTTCTTATAGTCAATATATTCGATGTGGTTAGCAGCGATAAAATCAACCTTACGACGACGACGTGGACCGCCTTGTGGGCGACGTGAACGTTGTGGACGTTCTGAATTTTGTGGACGTGAGTTTTGTTCTGACATAATAAAGCTCCTTTCGTAGTGTTTAATTTATTTTAGAATGGTAAATCATCATCTGATATATCAATTTCTGTATTGCCACTAGCCGCAAATGGATTAGGGGCACTATTTGACGAAGCTGATGATTGCGTATTTGAGTTTGAACTCGCACTTGCAAAAGGATCAACACCGTTAAATGAGTTGTCATTACCGCCAAACGAATGATCGTTTGATCCGCTGAAGTTGTCAGCACCATTATTAGATGCCGATGATCCGTTCTGAGAACGACGCTTTTCACTTTCAGCGCGAGATTCGAGTAATGAGAAATTATCAACAACAACTTCCGTCACGTAAACGCGTTGGCCAGCATTATTTTCATAATTTCTTGTTTGTAAACGACCTTCAACGGCCACAAGTGCACCTTTTCCAGTGAAGTTTGCAAAGTTTTCAGCTGCTTTTCGCCAAATAACGGCGTTAATAAAGTCAGCTTCACGTTCACCACTTGCGTTGGTGAACTGACGGTTAACCGCCAAGCTAAACGTACCGACTGCTACACCTGATTGTGTGTAACGTAATTCAACATCACGGGTCAATCGCCCAATTAATACTACTCGATTAATCATAATTAACGCTCCTTTCCCAGTGAAAATTTAAATTTATTCTGCGTCGCGCTTAACAATCATGTGACGTAAGATGTCTTGAGAAATCTTTGCCAAACGATCAAATTCATTGATAGCCTTATCGTCTTCTGCAGTAAAATTGATAATGTGGTATGTACCTTCACGGTAACCAGCAATTTCGTATGCAAAACGACGAGTAGCCCAGTCGGCTGACTTTTGAATTGTTGCACCATTATCTGTCAAGATTGCATCAAAGCGCTCAACAAGAGTCTTCTTAGCATCCGCATCCAAATCAGGGCGAACAATATAAGTCATTTCGTATGATGTAGCCATTTTATTTCCTCCTTTTGGTCTCTGGCAGCCTTGGCTGCAAGGAGTGATCGCACAAATTGTGCATTCACAACTACTAATTGTACTACAATATAGCCTTACTTTTCAAGTGTTTATCAGAATTATTTCCACTGGTAACTTATAATACGATTTTTTTGTCTGTCTTACTTATATAGATATGCTGTCGAATTACATTAACTACCTATCTGCTTATGCAAAAAAAGCCCGCATTGTTAAGTTTGCGAACTCATTTATCTTCGTTATCGAGTCATTTCATACATTACTTGCGCGAAAATAGCTTGCGTCTTAGGGATGTTATCTACCAGTACATATTCGTTTGGCTGATGACTCATGACTGGTACATCAGGAAATTGCCCACCAAAAGCTACGCCACGTTTCAATAAGCGTGCATACGAGCCGCCATTAGAAATTTTATATGTCTTTTGCGTATGCGTGTGCTGAGCATAAACATCCGCAAGTACTGTCACAATTGGATCACTGAGGTCTACCATGTGCGGATGTGTACCAAAAGCTTCCTGCTTAAATATTTTGGCGTTCAAGCTCCCCATATGTCGCTGAACTTGTGTCAAAATAGCGGTTTCCGTTATGCCCATTGGATAACGGAAATTGATCCGAATCTCACTATCAGCATTAGCTTGGAATAAAATCTTACCCACATTTACTGTTAAGTCACCCATAATATCATCATGATAAATCAATCCGAGCTTTTCACCGAAAACGTTTTTATGATTTGTCAAACCAAGAAACTCTAAGAATCCATGCGCTTGATCATCAAAATTATAGTTTAATAAAAAATTAGCCAAATACGTTGCCGCATTCAAACCATCTTCTGGGTAAGCGCCATGAACAGATTTCCCATACAGTGTTAATATAATATGACCATCATCATATTGACCTATACCCGAAATCATTAGTGTATCTTTGAGATAACGCTCATACGCAGCTAAAAACCCATTGATATCCACACCATCAGGCAGCTCAACATCAGCAACTGCAGTCCCTGGTACAACATTATCTCGTTCCCCAGACTGAAATCGATGTAGTTTCCACTCACCCAATGTTGTGCCTTTAAACTGAATTGATAAGGTTAGAACACCTTTTTCACCAGGAACAACCGGGAAGGCTCCGTCAGGTGAAAAACCAAACGTCGGTTCACCTACTTGATCCAAATAGGCCCGCATATCACGCCAATCAGATTCTTCATCACTACCAAAAATCAAACGTATTTTTTTTCGTGGTTGAAAACCAGCATCTTTTAATTGCTTCAAAGCGTAATAACTAGCTATTAAATCAGCTTTCATATCGTGTGAACCACGTCCATACAAGCGATTGCCTATAACTTTAGGGCTAAATGGCAACGTTATCGTCCATGCATCCCCACCAGGAACAACATCAACGTGTGACAAGACCCCAAAGGTTTCCGTTGCATCCTCTGGTCCATAGTCAATAACAACAACCATATTATCCGCGACACGCTCAACTTTAAACCCGTCACGTCTGCCCATATCAACTAGAAATTGTAGTGCTGTTTCAATACCTGCTCCAAAAGGTTGTTGAACATTAGCTGTTGTTTTATCTAACACAGATGGTATTGATAAAAACTGTAACAAGTCAGTCAATAATTCTGATTTGTACAATTGCGACTTTTGTTGCCACTGTTCAGCTGTCATTTGAAAGGATTCCACATCCGACCTCCATTAGTTATAAATAGCAAGACGCCAATCACGACAATCAATGTCGACCATAGAATCATAGCCACATCACGCATGGAAAAACGTTGTTCTTGATACCATGAACGTTTATTATAGCGCCCAAAGCGGCGCAATTCCATAGCTTGGCTAATCGTATCAATCCGACCTAAACTTGAAAATACTAATGGTAGAATAATTTGTACAGTCCCCTTCATCCGTTGGATTAAACTAGATTTTTTTGATATTTCGTAGCCACGTGCCTGTTGGGCCAAACTAATCGTTCGATAATCACTCTGTACGTCAGGAATATAGCGCAAGGTAATTGCAACGGCATACGCTACTTTGTAGGGTACGCCAATTTTATTTAACCCAGCAGCAAACTCACTAGGATTAGTGGTGAAAAGCAATACAATTGACAGCGGGAATGAGAATAAATACTTTAGTAGAAGATTAAATTCGTAAAACAACTGTTCTTGCGTAATTGTAAACCAACCGCTACCAAACATCACATGTTTTGTACCATATAATTGTTCACCATATTGAGGGGCCAAAACGGTAATCATCACAAGGTTAATCAAACCAATGAATAATACCAACTTTAAAAGTAGCGCGTATTCCTGATATTTAATATGAGCCATTTTAATTAAAACAAATGACAATATTGTTAAAGCAATTAAAAAACGCGTATCATAAGAAATCATGCCAATTGTTGTTAATGCTAAAAAGCCAACTAATTTGGCGGTACCCGTAGCATGATTAATCCAAGTATTTCTTGCTTTATATCCGAAAAGTGAGTTATCCATCTTATTTCCTTATAGCTGCATTTAATTCTTCTGGATGCACAATGCTAAGACGCTGGGCTAAACGATAAATACTGGTAGTTCGCAAACTAGCAGCGTCAACTAATGCTTCATTTGCAAGTAACTCCGCTGGTGTTGTATCCGCCAATATTTGCCCATCAACAACAACCAGAGCCCGTTGAACAAAGTTTGCTAATAAATGCATATCATGAGTAATGATTATAATAGTCGTATGGTTCGTAATGTTAATATTCTGTAAGAAACTGAGTAACTGAGACGTGTGCGTTGCATCTTGTCCAGCTGTTGGTTCATCTAATATTAGAATTTCTGGTTTTAAAACCAAAACAGCCGCAATTGTAAGCCGTTTCTTTTGCCCAAAGCTTAATGCAGAAATGGGCCAATTACGCATACCATCAAGATCGACAAGTTGTAACATTTCACGCACACGTTCCGTTACTTGTTCTTCATCAATGTTACGCAATCGCAGCCCACTGGCAACTTCATCAAATACTGTTGCTTTCGTAATCATATGATTAGGATTCTGCAAAACATAGCCTATGTGGTCGGCCCGTTCTTTAATAGAATCGCTTAGCAGCGAACGTCCATCTAATTGAATATCTCCCCCACTGGGTGTCAAAAAGCCAGTTAATAGGTGGGACAAAGTTGTTTTACCTGATCCATTTTTGCCCACAATACCAAGAATTTCACCTTCATGAATTGATGTCGACAAATTTTCAAACAATGGTTCTTGCTGGTCGTACGCAAAGGTTAAATTTTGGACCAACAACTGCTTGTCATCATGAGTGACTGTCTGCACTGGTTCTGCCAAAGTTTCAATTTGGTCCCTAAAGTTTGAAACGTCCACTTTTTCAACATCTGCTACGTGAGGTATTTTATTCACTGGAACGCCTGCTCGGCGTAATAGTTGTATGTATAGTGGTTCGTCTAAGCCATTTGCAGACAACACGCCTGCTTGGATAATGGCAGTAGGCGTGTCATTAGCGACAATTCTACCATGTGCCATGACAATTACACGATCAACATGAGCACGTAACACATCTTCTATCCGATGTTCAATCACAACCACTGTCATATTACGTTCTTGTTGCAGTTCATCAATCAGTGCCATTGCAGCCGCACCAGCAGCTGGATCAAGACTAGCCAATGGTTCGTCAAATAACAATAGATCCCCTTCATCAACCAAAACACCTGCCATAGCAGTACGTTGTTTTTGGCCACCAGACAATGATTGCGGTGCCAACGTCAAACGTTTTCCTAACCCAAATCGATTGGCCCATTTAGCGACTTTTTCTCTGACAATTTTTATCGGCTGATTATCATTTTCAAGAGAAAAAGCTATATCTTCGGCGACCGTCATGCCCACAAATTGCGCATCAGAATCCTGAAGAACAGTACCAGCTTGCAAAGATAGGTCAAACAACGACTGATTTAGGATCTTTTTACCATTAATTGTCAGTTCACCAGTAATATCCCCTTGATAGGCTTGCGGAATTAAACCATTCAGTAAACGCAGTAATGTTGTTTTACCCGAACCAGATGCACCGGCTATTAAAACTTTTTCACCAGGATAAATTTGAAAACTCACATCATGTAACGTCGGTTCAGATTGCGCGTGATATTTAAATGTCACATGTTGAAAATCAATAAATGGTTCTACCATGTTTTCCCCTATGTACGTAGCCCGTGGCTACTTATTCACTACGCAATGAGCTCTTCTTAGGACGTGACTTGACATAAGCCACTAGTAAAATAGAGCCAATAATAGCGACAGACAAAATGTTAACAATTGTTGCCGCTGCGCCCTGTAAGAACACCTTACTAGCTGGCTGTTTGTATATTAATATATCGCCGATTGGCGCAACAATCAACCATGCAATAACGTTAGCAATTATTTGCCAAACATTAAACTGAACTAACTTTTTTGTTGAAAGATCCCCGCCCTCGAGGTCCAAGAATCTTTTACTCAAACCAAGTAATAGTCCAAACACACCATCAGCTAAGACCCATGACCACCAAGGGGCACCATAGGTCGCGTCAGTAATTGTGTGTCCAATAACACCAACTAAAAAGCCAACAACTGGACCAAATAAACCAGCAATCAATGCTAACCAGCCTTCAGCGACGTTAACATTAGTATTTGGCACACCAGTTGGAATAGCAATGTACTTCATTAAAATGAAAAACACAGCAGCGCCGATACCAGTTGCAACGACTGAACGCACCGATAATCCTGTTTTTTTGTTATTTTCTTTCATTTTTCTCTCCTTTTCTTTGAGACTATCATATTTCTTTGGTTAATGAAACAGCCCATCCTTGGCCAGCACCCACATGGTACGTTTGTTCAAAACTACCAGTATGCAAACCAAACGCAACTGTATACACTGAATCAATATAAATTAACGGTTCGCCAGGATTGACATCGGTAAATGTGTGCACATATGGTAGCACCTCATCAAATAACAAACTACCATCACATTTAATTTGAACACGCAGGGTATCACCATATTGCAAATTCATCTTTTCAAATTCGCGTAGGGGAATATTTGACCACAGCGAACCAAAATTGACATCAGTGATATCAATATTACCCACTAATTGTGGTTGCCCATAAACCGTTTCTTGATAAACACCAGGTGTAATTGGTAAACGTACCAAATCGCTAACTGATAATTCTTCCGTGTAGTCTTCAAATACTACTTGTCCACTAGCTAATTTAGCCCCATTATAAGCATAAATATCACGCCCATGAAATGTTGATGATTTTTCTGAACCGGGAAGGCGTTGTGTTGTTTCATCAATCACACGTACACTTTCGATTAAATCATTAGATAATAGATGCGATAAAGTGCCGTTATCTGGTGTCACAATATAGTGGCCAGCTGTCGTCTTGGCAATTACTGACAAACGTTTTGAGCCAACCCCAGGGTCGACAACAGATACAAAAACTGTGCCCGGTTGCCAATAGTCAAAAGTTTGAAACAATCGAAACGACCCTTCAAAGATATTAAATGGCGTGATACCATGTGTTAAATCACTAACAACAATGTTATCGGCAACATTGTAGGCAACACCTCTCATGGAGCTTACCGCACCATCCTGTAATCCAAAATCTGTTTGTAACACTAAATGATTGTTTGTCATTTTCAATTCCTCGGTCATCTTATTAATGGCTTTCTAGTAGGTTATAAAAATCGTAAGAAATACAAAAAGTCCCTGTTAATCATACAGATTAACAGGGACGTAAAAAACGTGGTACCACCCAGATTTAGCATAATACATGCTCTCATACTGTAACGGCGCTAACCGACCGCGAAACTTAACAACTTAAATCTCACGATATCATCCACGTTCATCTTCAATAAACTGCTTCATGTCAGCTTCCACTATCCTGACTCGCTTGAATTTCCGCTCGTTATCTACTCTTCGCTTCAACGATTTTAATATCCTAATAATACCTTAAGATAATTATGAATATTTGTCAATACGTTTATGATTAAACTGCAATAAAATCATTAATAACCTTTGCAAAATCATTATGATAAATTTCAAACTTCTTTTCACCCACACCAGAGATTGCTAAGAACTCTGTATCAGTTTGCGGACGCGCCTGTGCCATACTCATTAACGTTTTGTCTGAGAATATTAAGAAAGGTGGCAAACCAGCGGCCCGAGCTAATTCTAAACGTTTTTCCTTTAACTTTGCAAACAGACGATTATCTTCGTCGGAAAGTTTCAAATCATCAGTAGTCACTTTCTGACTGACAATACGTACCTTCTCAAGACGTTTTTTAATCTCAATTTCACCTTTTAATACTTCGGCCCCTAACGATGTTACTTTTAACACGGGAAACTCTGCTCCCTCGAAACGTAAATATCCTTCAGCCGTTAAGTAGTCAATAAAGCGCGTCAACTCTTTTAGCGTTCGCTCTTTCATCAAACCAAACGTTGGTAAATCATGTAAAAACTCATACTTACGCACACTAGCATCATTTGATCCTTTTAAAACCTTAGCGACCATCGTTTTACCAAAGCGTTGATTCATACGCATCACATTAGCCAGCACTTTTTGCGCATCTACCGTAACATCAACCCACTCGCGCGTATCTAAACAATTCGAGCAATGACCACAATCTTCTGTCACCGTTTCACCGAAGTATTGCAATAAATACCGTGCTAAGCAAGTTTGCGTATTAGCAAAAGCGTTCATTTCTCGAATTTTGTCATATTCATTTTGCTTGTGTTCTTCTGAACCTTCTGACTTTTGAACAAAGAATTCTTGCAGATGCATATCCTGTGGTGCATATAATAATATAGCTTCGGCGGGTAACCCATCACGACCCGCACGGCCAATTTCCTGATAATATGCCTCAATGTTTCCCGGGACGGAGTAATGGATTACGTAGCGCACATTTGGTTTATTAATACCCATCCCAAAAGCGTTTGTAGCCACAATAACTGGATTTTCATCATATAGAAACGCTTCTTGCTGTCTTTGACGTTCCTTTTCAGATAATCCAGCATGGTAACGACCTGCATTAATGCCTATTTTATTCAAATAAGTGGTCAGTTCATCAACTTGCTTACGTGTTGCTGCATAAATAATACCAGTTTGTTCACGATTTTTTTGTAAATATTCAACCACATACTTTCGTTTGTCCTGATTATGTACAATATTCAAAGCCAGATTATCTCGCGCAAAGCCGGTCAAGACCGTATCATCATCGTCTACTTGTAACAATTGTTGTAGGTTTTCACGAACACGCTCTGTTGCGGTGGCCGTCAAACCAAGAACTGCTGGATGTCCAGAAATTTGTTCCAACAAAGGTAGAATATTCAGATAACTCGGACGAAAGTCATGTCCCCATTGTGATAAAACGTGGGCTTCGTCAACAGCAATTAACTCAATATTGAGACTTTGAACAAAACTAAAAAAGCTAGGGACCTCTAGTCGTTCAGGCGCAACATACAACATTTTGTAAAGGCCATGTCTTAGGTCCGACATACGTTGTGCTTGTTCTTGCCCATCAACTGTCGAATTCAAGAACGTCGCAGGAATGCCCATGGTGTTCAGCCCGTCAACTTGGTCTTTCATTAACGAAATTAATGGGGAAATGACTAAGGTAATGCCTTCAAACATCATTGCCGGTAGCTGATAGGTAATTGATTTTCCACCACCAGTTGGCATAATAGCTAAAGCATGTTTATGTGCGAGTACTTTATTAATAACATCTAGCTGACCAGCTCGAAAGTTATCGTACCCAAATTTTTCTTTTAAAATTGTTTGTGGATTCGCAGTTTGCATATTTTCTATTATAGCATGTGCCCTCTAACTAAAAAGCAGACGACGATTAGTTGTCATCTGCTCCCATTGGATTTAATTGAAACTTTATTGGCGTTATACATCTTAGCAACCAGTTCATAATTGCTAAGATGCCTGACACAAGCGTTAACAACCAAAATTGCTTTACTTGAAAATTACTAAACAACTGTAATAGAACAAAACCAATTGCAAACCAGCCAAAGTACGCAGCCATCGTATTGCCACCAATTCGCAATACTTTATCTAACAAGTTTTCCGATTCATTCTGAAAAAACTTAACATGTAACCAATCGAAAAAAAGCATGATAAATACAAAACTAACCAGATCCATAGAAACAAACTTCAATATCGTTATATAATCTCGCATGGGATTAAAACGTGTTGATCCTTGATATAACAACAAACCATATGTCATCATAATATCCGAACCAAATATGAATAATAACCAACTAATTGGCTTAGTTCGTACCATATCCCGAATTAACATATATCCCCCAAGAATTGACTCAACATCATGATTATCTTAAATTATTATATCATTTATCGGGTTCTTTAAATGGTTCCGGAACAAAACAAAAGATTATTTTTGATTGCATAGGGTCTTTCTTTGACCCCTAGTAACAGATTATGAGACAACCGCAATTGTTTTAAACTACTCGAAAATGACATACCTCTGAACTTATTTTTATTAGTATGAATGAAAGAATAGACGTTCATCAAGCACTTTAACTAGAAGTAGTATCGTGTTATTCGAGATATATTGATTTTGATGACTTTACGTAGATTATACAAAGAAGAAAATACCTAATATGATTTACTTAGTATTTGCTTTTTATAATGCTGACTATAGTGAGTTACTAGTATTATTCACTTTTCCCCCTGTTATTTAATTAACACCAGATCCGACAAAGCCTCTAATCAGACCGTCTACAATGTCCATTACTGGCATAATAGCATACAAAAATAGAAGAAAGCCGATGGCAATGATGATCTTTTTATTTAAAATGCTAATCAATGAATGCCAGTTAATTTTTGTCAGAATGTAGATAATTAGAATAAACATTGGAATAGATAAATAACCAGATAGGTTAGATTCAATTAAAATCATATTCGATGAATAGAACAGTTTTAAAAATAAATAACCGATAGTTCCAACTATAATTGCACTGATTAAGCTTATCGTAACAATACGATAAAATTTGCGTTCCTGTTGATTTTCTCTTAATTTTCCGACCATCGTTTCGTCTCCTAAAAACAAATCATCTAACGATATGTTTAAGTACTTAGATATTAAAATAATATTTTCAATATCTGGCAATGTTTTACCGGTCTCCCAATTAGATATGGTTTTATTGGATACTAATAACTTATTAGCCAACTCCATTTGTGTTAAAGACATTTTTTGTCTTTTTTCCTTTATCAAATTATGAAATATCACGACTTTCCTCCTGGTCCTTGTTATGACATTAAACATAATACCCCGTCGCTATTTTAGCAATAGAAAGTCCTTACCAATCCTTATAATATTAGGTTTCATCATGTTATTGAGAGTTAACAAAATTACTTTAATCTAAAATTATTTCACGACTTGCTTGATTCAAACCTAAATAAGTTAAAGTCATCGCTTCACTAGAATGGTTTAATAATTGCATGACAAGTCCGATATTATAGTTAGACTGCATGTAGACACGATAAATACCAATTTTTTTGATTGTAGGTAAACGTATTTTTCTTAATCGTGACATCTGCGTTAAACACATTAGCCTTTTATCATAACATCACTCACCCGTAGTAAGGTTGCTTCCCCAACTTGAAATACGGTGTAGTTACGACATCCAGCACGAAAACTATCAAATAAGGTATTTTTGATCATTTTCAAGACATTAGAATCTTTTATGGAGTACATTTTGTTGCATATTTATTTAACCTCAATAATAGGGATATCCTTGCTTGGCTTACTCTTTTCAAGGAATGACCAATTACTATTACCATAATATTTAAATGTAAATTCTTTAATCTGAAAACTATTTTGACCTTTCGACTTATCACTGATATCTCTCAGAAAGTTAAAATATAAATGCCTCTTATTTTCATTTTCCGATAGATCTAAGAACTCAATTTTTTGTTTAAACCCAGGAGTTGTTAGGGTATTGTGCGTCTTAAATACTTCAAATGATACTAATAATTCTTCTACAATTTGACGCATAGCAGAATATAGGGGATTACCGTTAGGATAATTCCCGTTTTGATCATAGAAACCGAGTAATTGTGACTTTTTAAAATCGTCAATAGGATCTTTTTTTTCATCTACATGTGATCCACCATCTTTATTAGCTATGAATAATACAATATCTCTACGAGAAATATATTCTGATTGTTGTGCAAACACAATTTGTTGCCACCACAGTTCCACAGGACAAAAAACTTCTGAAAGAATCTTATCAGAGCTGTCTCGACGATTATTAAATACTTCCTTACTTCCTAACGGCATGTAAGAAGCACCTTCCGCCCCAATTGACATCATCAACAGATCCCAAGAAGGCAATAAATTATTGGGAGAAAAGCTACTGTTAGGTGAATGCCAAGCTTTAAATTTATTTATTAAATCTAGTTGATTTAGTAAAGAGTTTGAATTGTGGGTTTGATGTATTAGAACGCGAACCTGTGTAGCCATTGGTAGCGCCATATCAGTTACACCAGAGTCAAACATTTTTGCATAGTGACGAAGTAAGTCTAGCTGAACGTCTAGTTTATTATTTTTTTCCTGTATTGATAGTTTTTGTTTAGACATATAAGCCCTCCACTTCGAGAATTATTATATCATTTAACTAAAAAACAACCCCTATACTCAACAATCAGAGTATAGGGGTTGTTTTAACGGGTTTTTCGAGGGATTATTTTTTTGAATAGCCCCTAAATTTGGTATAAACTTAGTGGTTACCAAAATTCATACCAAAGCCATAACCAAGACCTTGATATTTGTCAGCAAATTCTTGGCTTATTATCTGTAAATAAAACGGGGACAAAGGTTTAGAAAGACTATTTTTCATGGCTAATGGTGTTAAGTCTGTTTTTAAATCAGCAATTATTTTAGGTAGATATTGATTATTTTCCAAACTTAATTTTGCTACTATCAGAGCTTCCCGTTCTGTTTGGTTAATGCTTTCGTCCAAAATTAGATCCGTAATTTGGTTTAACAAATCGATTTCATCATTCATAGTTCAGTTCCCCCTAAAATGTTTACATACTATCTCTTTATTTTGGTAATGCTAATTATGTTAAGTCTTTAAAAATAATTAAGTTGTATTTATAAAAACACAACTTAATCATTTTTTTCGTAAATAAATAATTTATCTACGGTAGAATTAAGTTCTTTCGCTAACTTAAAAGCCAAAATTAAAGTTGGGTCATACTTATTATTCTCAATCGCATTAATTGTTTGTCTAGAAACTTCACAATTATTTGCCAATTCTTCTTGAGATAAATACTTTTTTTTTCGTAACTGATTAATTAAATTTTCCAAAATAACCGCCTCAGTCACCCATTTTGTTACGATTATATCGCACTGCGAATAAAAACGTAACAACTGCAAATGTTAGTGAAAAAAAATCATCAGAGTGATTTGTATAATTATCAAATTGAATATTTAAAATTGGACCTAATAGGAATGTCAAGCATTTTAACGTCAAAGAAATAATAACAACGATAAAAGAAAAACAACCACTTTTTAAAATAATCATATGTTTTCTTTCATCACCTTTTCTTAGTAAAGATGCTACAATTCCTATGTCAAAAATAAATACTACAATCCCTATTATCCATAATGCAAAATATCCTTTATTCATAAATTTCTCCTCAGCTAATGTAAAAAAGATTTAACATATATAATATAGTATATTATATTTGATAATATCAAATGTTTTTGACATTATCAAAGTCGTTATAGGCCACTATATGTCACTTTTTTTGCCGATCACTTGCGGGCACGAGCCTACCCATATCCGAATTATTTATCCCCCACAATACCGTTATTTATATTACTTTGAACGTGTTTTAGACTGTTGTGGTGCAAAATAAAAATCAAATGATGATGAGATTGAATTATGGACCACTTCATATTCTTTATTATGTTTAATGCTCAGGCACTCTACTAGTTTAACGAGTATGAGTGCTTTTTTTATTTAACTTCAAGTTCTAACAACTCTTGTAAATCTTTTGTTGTTGCTGGGTTAGCTGTTTTATAGTCGAATCGTTTGCCTTTGAGAGGAACGTTGCCAGTATAATCAATCAATTTAAACCATACACGTCCTGCATCATCACCAGTTAAATGATACCCTGCTTCGTCACCTAAGCTATAATCAGCTACAACCTTTTGTTGATACATAGCAACAACATGAGTAATGTTTTTCTTGATTATTGTGTCAAGGTTAATACGCCAAGCACCTGAAACACGTTTTTTTAGCCACCCTGTTTCATTCTTGATTTCACTCAACTTAATTATGAGTACTCGTTCTTTATTCATATCTGCCTCCTAAATTTTTATATCAGTAAATCATTAGTTTACTAATTAATACTTTTATATTACATAATTTAATGCAAATTTATATGATAAAATAATTTAAATAAATTTTTTTGGGAGAACCTATGAAGAAATGGTACGAAGAGAAGCGACATAAAGACATGTTATTTTATGTTGCTATGGTAATATTAGTTATTAGTCCATTCTTATTCAAAGGATATAAATTAATGTTTGGATCAGCAATAGCAGTATTAATTGGCTTTTATAGTGGGCAGGACTAATTATGAAAAAATGGTTATATAAGTACAATCCGTTACTGATGTTTATTTTAGGGTGTTTACTGCTGACTGATGCAATAGTTAGTAATAATGTCGTAAATATGATTTCACCTAGTATATTAATAATATTAGCTATTTACATCACTATTGTAAGAATTATTCGTAATAAGTAGTCCTAATCGTTTATATAAAGCCCATAAAAACGTTTTAAGCACATGTTTATATTCAAATGTATTTATAATGTCTTAAGATTGATTATATTGACAAAAATTTTAATATATACAAAAAAGCCCACAAAGTAATGTGAGCTTTTTAGTTATCTTCAACCAAAAAAACGTAAATTATATAATATTCCATAGAACCAATCTTGTCTGTGAAGTTCTTGAAGTAATATTTTACCTTCATCAGACAGGCCCACTAAGAGACATGGTTTGGAGCTTATTAACAGTCTGTTGAATTTCACGATACTGTAGTGAATTAGGCTTATTCAATTCTTCAATAGTATCTAATATCACTTTTTTCTCATCACTGCTTAATTTTTGATGGTTTTTCAAAAATTTATTTAAATAATTCCGCTTGTCTGATTTAAACATAGCCTCTCTATCCCTTTAAATTAACGTCCTGGGGCATATTGCCCTTTTAACCATCGGTCATAAGTTTGTTGATATCCATCAATAATAACATTAACTGTGTGGTCAGTAAAAGAAGTTACTTGGACCAATTTGTATGTATCAATAGTTCTATTATAAAAAAGAGCAAATGGTTGAGCAGTGAATATTCTCAACGTCCTTTTGAAGCTCCGCCACCACTATACATTTGCACTTTACTTTCTGCAAATTGACTAGCACCAACTGAATTGCTTACTTGAAAAGTGTTTGTTATTGTATCAGCTGATACCTTAGAATCAACCGCAAAACCAGATGCACCAACTACTCCCAAATTACCTAAAAATAAGGCTGTAGACTTAAACATGTTCATAAGAATTTCCCCCTAGTATTTATATTTTGTTATAAACATAAATTACTATCTAAACACGAATGACAAACGTATGTCAAAACGTTTTGTGAAATTACTTACTTTTAAAATAAAAACCCCTACAGTTGTAGAGGTTTTTATAATTAAATACCAGGTAGTTTATTATCTAGTTGATATGTTTGTGTTAAATACTTGGCAATTGGGTATAAGTCATCAATGTACATAATTGCCAAACCATTTAATACCTTAATAATAATTACATCATTAACATTTTTAAATATTTCTGGCTCTATTTTCTGATAAAATGCTTTAAAATCAGCTATGGTATATTGACTAATGTCATTATTATGTACTAACATATGTGTTCTTGTTAATACATTGGAAAAAGTTTCCTCAGTACCTCCAAGGTCTTGTATAACAAGCGCTATTGACACTGGTCTTATATACGAATCCCCTAGAAATGTTGCCATTTCCATTAATATTTGTCCTTGTAATCTAACATCTTCAAACATTTATATACCCCCAATTAATAAGCTAATATTACACTTTAACCCACTTGCAATACCGCGATGCTTGTTATCTTCCATACTTCCTTGCAAACCTCTAAATTTTGAAATCTAAAGGCTGTATTCTGCACTATGTTCACAATATTTTCACATAATTCATTTTTTTATAAGCATGAATACTATTAAACCTCAATGGTAAACGTTTGTCAATAATTTTTTAAATTAATCATTACTCCTTTGGAAGGTAAGCTATTTTACGAAACCTAAAATGAACCCGCTAACTTTACGAACATTTAATTTGTTCAAGTTATCGGGTTCATTTTATTGATTTACGTAGGCCTTTTTTATTATATTAGGCGTGCGTAATGTGATTTCTTGATTGTGTTGATGACTGACCATAATAGGCATTATCGCCGTGCTTCCTATAATAATGTTTATCTAACAAGTATTGCGGAACATGAATTTCTGATCTTGTTGACTGCAAAGCATGGTAACTAATTTCTGCCGATACTTCGAGCACTTTAGCGTTGTATACGGATTTCTCTGGGGTCGTGCCCCATGTAAATGGGCCATGTTGACTGACCAAGGCAGCAGGCGTCGCGTCTGGGTCAAGCCCACGATGCTCAAACTCTGATACAATAACTTTCCCAGTATTTAGTTCGTAGGCCGTCTTAATTTCCTCTTCACTTAGGGCCGGTGCACAAGGAATATCCCCATAAAATGTATCGGCGTGCGTTGTACTGACAGCTGGGATATCCATTTTTGCCGCAGCAAACGAAACGCCCCAAGGTGAATGAGTATGCGTGATACCACCTATATTTAAAAAGTGTTGGTATAGATAGGCGTGTGTAGGCGTGTCACTAGATGGATTGAGATTACCTTCTACAACTTCTCCGTCCAAATTAACCACAACCATATCGGAAGGTTTTAATTGGTCATACTCAATGCCAGAGGGTTTTATTACAAATAGCCCTTTTTCACGATCAATGCCTGAGACATTTCCCCATGTAAATGTTACTAATCCTAATTTAGGCAACGCCATATTAGCCTTATAAACTTCATTTTTAAGCTTTTCTAACATAATTACACCTCGATGAAAATTCCAGATTCGGTTAGTAAATCAACTATAAAATCATGAGCGTTCTCAATTTTATTAATGCAATCGTTCTCCTTTTCAGACCACATTTCAATTGTAAATGTACCCTGATAATCTAGTCGTCTTAACGTCTTAAATAATCCTAAGAATCCAACATTTCCTGTTCCAAAAGGTACGTTTTTAAATTTTCCTGGTGTATTTGACGTAACAGCTAGCGTATCTTTAACATGTATAGCAATAATACTGTCTAATCCTTCTGTCAAATCCTCTCCTGGATTATTTTCAGGCCAAGCTGAAATATTGCCTAAATCTGGATATGCCTGAAGCCAAGGTGAAACAACGGATTTCTTAATCTTCTTCACCTTAGCAATCGAATTAATAAAAGTGTCATCCATTGTCTCAATGGAAATCATAACCTGGTTTTCAGCTGCAAAATCAACTACCCGCTGCAAGTTTTCAATGAAATTTTCACGTGTTAACACTGTCTTAGAACCATAATACTCATCATATCCAGCAATCTGTATGTTCCTGATTCCCAGGTCTTTAGCCAAGATAATTGCTTTCTTACACATGTTATATGCTTGAGCGTATATTTTTGGATTCTCAGATCCGAGAGGATATTTTCTAAGCGCGGACAGCATCATTGTATCAATTGGTATGCCTGTTTCGTACACATCTCGAACTAACTGAAACCGTTGTTCCTTGTTCCAATCTAAGCGTTCAATACGTTCATCTGTCTCATCAATTGAGATTTCTACAAAAGAGAATCCATGTTTTTTTGCTAAATTGAGTTTATCTCGCCAAGACATCTGAAAAGGTAATGACTTCTCGTTAATTCCAAGTTTTGCCATCGTTACGCCCAAAACTTTTTAATCTCATTTTGAAAATCTTGGGCTGTCTTAGCAGGATCCTTTTGCCCTGTAATTGCACGACCAGCAATAAATGTGTATACGGGAACGCCTTTGAATAATTTAATCGTATCGATATTTAGTCCACCTGTAACAGATACTTTGAACCCCATATCCACAAAACGTTTTACAATGTCCAAATCTTTTTTACCCCAAACCTCTCCTGCTAATAATGCGTCTCGGCTTTGATGATAAATGACTTGTTCGATACCAATTTTTTGCCATTCTTTAGCCCGGTCCCAGTTCCATGCTGAATAGAGCTCAACTTGAATGCCATCCAACACAGATTTAGCTGATTTCATTGTTGCAATTGTAGCTGAATCAATTACTGTCATCAGGTCAGCCCCAGCATCCTTAGAATTTTGTGCGACTGTCGACCCCGCGTCAGCACATTTTGTATCAGAGGCAATAATCTTATCTGGAAACATTTCTCGCAGTACGCGAATGGCTTGCTGGCCTGCTTGTAATTCTAGAATTGTCCCAACTTCTACAATATCGACAATTGGTCCTGCTAGATGAGCAATTCTTGCTGCATCTGCCAATGTATTTTGATCTAAGGCTATTTGTAAATTAGGTTTCGTCATTATCATATCCTCACTTTTTATATTTTTCTTCAAAATCTGTTTCATCAATGATGCGTTGGGTGATTTCTTTATCGCTCATAACATTCTTCACACCAACGACCGTCACACCTTTTTTACTGGCATCTTCAAACATACTGACAAAGTTTAAAGGTGTGAAAACTGCGTCATACTGACTTGCTGTCGACTTTCCTTCAGCAATACTTGTATGATTAATCTTACTGATTGGAATACCTAGTTTTTTCATTGATTTTTCAACACTCTTCATCATCATCAAACTGGTACCCGATCCATTGGCACAAGATACTAAAATATTCATAATAATTTCTCCATTTCTTTTTAATTACAAATTGTTTTATTCAATTCCCTTATTTTCTTTATATGCATCGTAATCCTCAACCATTAAGAAATAGTTTTTTGGATCTTTACGATATTCTAGTTGAGGAATCAAGAGTAAGATTGCCGCTACCAGCACTACTCCAAAGTAACCTAAGTATTTCAAAATAACTGTAAACACTGGCCAAACCGTATCCCAATCAAACATACCCAAGTAACCACCAAACTTAGACATACCAATCCATGTTGAAATTAGCGCAGCGCCAACTACTTGAATAATGCCTGAGAAGAAGGGTAATATCATCGCCGCTTTTGCACCCGCACGATTATTGGCAATAACACCAAAGACCGCATTATCGAAGAAGAGGGGGATAAAACCAGCAATTATAATTGTTGGTGAATGAAAGATCATCAATGCACCAATAGCTAAGAATTGGCCCAATGCACCAAACAAGAAACCGATTGTTACTGCGTTTTGTTCTCCAAAAGCAAATGTTGCTGCCACATCAATTCCAGGCACAGAATTTGGCAAGATTGTGTCACTGATACCTGTAAAGCTTTCAGTTAATTCGCCAACGAAGGTACGAACCCCTAGTTGTAAAATTGCCAAATTGACAGCAAATCCCAATGATGTAGTCAAAATGTAGAAGAAGAAACTAGTTCCTTGGGCTAATCCTGAAGTCCCCTTACTAGTAATAAACAATTGATGAAAATAGTTTTCTCCTAACACAACCATGATGATTCCAAAGAACAAGAACATCAGGATAGCCGTTGCTACCATGTTTTCATTGAATATTCTCAAAAACCCAGGAAGCGTTATATCTTCTAAACGTTTTGCTGATTTATTTTTGCTTTTATCAGAAGACTTTTTCATTTTGTCGGAAATCCACGCAACCAAAGCAATTCCAAACATTTGCTGATGCGCAATGGCAAATCCGCCACCATCTGTAAGTTGTTGTGTTGCTTTGATGGTCATATTCGATCCAACCGCCCAATATAAACCGAGTAACACGCCCATCACCAGCAGCACTTCAATTCGTCCTAAGCTAGGAATGGCAAAGAGTAGAATCCAGAATGCTGTCGCAGCTTGTTGCACTTGAACATTTCCTGTTGTAAACACTGCTCGTAATTTTGTATATTTTGAAAATCGAACGAGCAAAATGTTAAAAACAAATGCAATCAACAACAGAATCATCACATCACCAAACGAACGGCCAAATGTTTTCTCTAATCCATCCGTAACAGCATTTTGACCAAAATACGGATCAATTACTGTCGCTGTAAGATGAAAACGATCTTTCAAACCTGTTAAAATCGGACGAAAACTGGTTACTAATCCGTTTGACCCCACTATCAAAATCATATAACCAATCGTGGCTTTTAAAAACCCAGCCAAACTTTCATACCAAGGTTTCTTTTCCAACATATACCCAATCAATACAATGAAACCAATCATGTATGCTGGCTGAGTTAAAATATTATCAGCAAAGAATTCCCAAATTTTTAATATTCCTGCTAGTATGCTATCCATTTTATTCTCCTCATTATTCTGCAGGGATACTCTCAAAATGATTCATAACTTGATTAAAATCATCTAGTGTTTCGATATTAGATAACGCTTCAATCATGCCATCGGTCATTAATAAAGCCATCAAATTTTGAATGTTTTCTAAGTGTTGTTCTTCGTTTTTAGCAGCCAGTGTGAAAAATAGTTTTCCTTGTTTTTCTGGATTTCCTTCTTCAAAAGACACCATCTCACTGAATTTAGCGAAGCCAATACCTGTACCTAAAACACCGGGTCCAGTAGCCAATGCATGTGGCATTACAACTCCTGGAACTATCACAATATACGCCCCATTGACTTCGACGTTTTTGATGATTTCATTTATATAAGCGTCAGTGATAATTTCTTTTTCCTTTAAATTTTCACTGGCAATACGTAGTGCTTCACGCCAATCTTGCGGTGTCTCATCATAAATACGTACCAAATCATTATCATGAAAATATTTAAGCATCGTCATTTTATTGCTCCTTTAGAGGAATGATGGGAATGGCACATCATTGTCCGTTGAAAAGACATCTGAAAATCCTCGATCATAATGGTATTGGAGTTCATCCTTATCTTGTGGAAATGTATAGCTCCCGCCAACCTTCCATACAAATGGATGGAACTGATAATTAAGCGTGTCCTTCTTCATTTGCCAAAGTTTTACAATTTCTTGTGGATCAGCATCAAAGTTAGACCAAATATCATAGTGAACTGGAATAACCACCTTTGCCTTTAGATCTTCTGCTGAACGAAGTACATCAATTGACGTAACCTTATCAGTAATTCCTCTTGGGTTTTCGCCATAATTAATAATTTCAACATCTATATCATTTTCATTACCATGCTTAGCAAACATATTAGACATATGGGAATCAGCCGCATGATACAAATTGCCACCAGATGTTTTAAGTAAGTAGTTCACTGCAATTTCGTCCATATCCTGTGGTAAAGCACCATTAATTTTCACATCTGGCTCTACCGTTAATAAAGCTGTGCGATCGAAGGCTTCTAAAGCTTTAATCGTTACCGATTTTACCGTGACCTCATCCCCTGGATGAACTACAACAGTACGATCAGCTGGCACACCCCAACTTTCCCAGATATCAACGACTGCCTGAGGCCCAATAAACTTTGTTTCGGGGCTACTATTTTGTAGCACAGCTGCTGCTGTATTAATATCTAAGTGATCTGAGTGGATATGTGTTACTAGGAGTGCATCTACGTTTTTTATAGCATATGGGTCAATAACAAATGGTTGCAAACGTAGATTGGGTTGCATTTTTTGAACACCACTCATTCGCATCATCTGGTGCCCTTTTTTCATTAAACCGGACCCATGCGATTGTTTTCCAGTACCGTTCCACAAATCTACTAAAATGTTGGTATTTTCGTGTGTTTTAAGCCAAACACCATTATTGGCCAGCCACCACATTCGGAAATTATTTTCCGGTACTTGTGATGCTTCAATTTCTTCGTTTAACCAAGTTCCCCACTCTGGAAATGTATTCTCAATCCAGTTTTCACGTGTTGCTTCTTGAACATTCTTTGCTTTTACCATAGTATTTAAACCCTTTCTATAAATAACTAAACTTTAAATGTATGCGCTTACATTATTTGCTACAACTCTATTATTAAACATGATAAAATAAAAAAACAGTCCCATTCCGCCACAAAAAGAGCGCTCTAATGAGACTGTTTACCTTCTCTTCCACATTGTAAAATAAACATAAACTAGGGATGATATTATTTGTTCACATATAGGAGAGGAACGATTAAAAATGCAAGTGTCAAACATGAATTATGCGAAATTTATTAATTATATAGCCACACAAGAACTATTACCGAACGTACAGACCATGGCAAATCGTTTGAACTTGTCTAGCCGTAAAATTTATTATCTACTTCAGGCAGCGAATTCCGATTTACGTTCATCAAACCAACCTTTTCTTGTTCCAAGCACAAAAATTTCAGATTCTCAAATTTCTGTATTAAAAAATAAGCTATCACACGCGCCATCCGATGAATACCTTACTTCGTATGAACGGCAGCAGATCATGGATATTTGTATTGCCCTCCCCTTAAAAAAATGGACTCTATCTGCATTTCAATCTTTATTTGATGTATCCAGAAATACCGTATTACGCGATATCGCAGATTTAAAAAAGAGAAAAAAATTTCGTCCTGAATTTTCTAAGAAAAATGGTTTTGAGTTTAAGGAACCTCGCTATGATTTATTAGTCCATGCATATAACAGTCTGATGCTACTGCAAAGTCACAGAAACCCGCTTAACTACTTTATTCACTCACTAGATGGAGAACCCTCTCACTCCAAATTTTTACTAGTCAGTGAAAAATTGAAAAATATGTACAAAGATTCTTTGGAAAAAAGTATCTCTATTTCTAATGCATTGACACTCACTATTTTTTCTGTTGTTTCTTCAATGTATAGTAGCCATCATCCTATTACTGAAGAAATGCTGTTCAATGATTCTGATATTACATCATTTACAAATCGGCGAGAACATAATATCATTCAAGACTATGCTCTTGTAGCAGAAACTAATTTTTCGATTCACATACCAACTTCTGTGAAACTATTTTTAACACTACAACTTCTTAGTGTTACCAAAGAGCAGGATGATCACTTTAGCTCACACTCGTTTCAAGACCTCTTGATTCTAAGTGAGCACATTGTTGATGCTTTTATGACTATTTCTCACATCACCAGTAAAAATACTGAAAGAAAAATACTGATCCGAGAAATACAGACTCAACTCAAACCGTTTTGGTACGCTGTTCGTTATCAGAATATTACTGTCTACGAATATTTATATCACGAACCACTTTTTGAAAAGTATGTTGTAGAATCCCTAAATCAATTAACTGATAGCGCTTTATATAACCATTTATTTCCTTACGGTTTGCTTCCAGATCAAATCAGTGTCCTAGCCATGATATTCTACAATTTCAGCCTATCTCAGCAAAAAGAGACCAAACTGAACATATTGATGGTTACATCCCTGCCAATATACAGCCAGAACTTATTTAAAACTGTCATTGAAAAAAACAGTACTGTCCCATGCGCACTGACTATTCATGCGCTAAATAGTTTTGATAATTCATCAAACAATGTCAATCAATTTGATTTAATTATTACTGAATCTACCGAAATCAGTACCAAACAACCAACATTTCTAATCGACAGTGAATTGAAAGAAAGTGAGTTCGATCGTCTTAAGACTGTTATATCACAAATCAATCCTATGGAGAAAATAACAAATGACAAATAAAATAAAAATGATTGCCCTAGATATGGATAATACACTGCTTATGCCAAATAAAACCTTATCCGAAAGGAACATAAAAGTTCTACAAAGTCTACACACTATGGGAAAAAGCATAGTGCTGACCACTGGTCGCCCATTCCCCAACGTGCAGCCTTTCCTTTCACAACTGCAATTGAATCAAAATAATGATTACGCCATTCTATTTAACGGAGCAATTATCAAAAACATATATACAAATCAAAATCTAATCAATCATGTCTTTACTCTTTCAGACGTTGATGAAGTGTTTAACTTAATACATAATATTCGTTTGCCAATTGACCTTGTTACGCAAGACAGCGTATATTCTATTAAAGATTTTGGAAAATCTGGGTATGTTGAATTAGTAGGGAAACTTATTCCTTATTCAGAAAAACTTTTATCTGAATTAACTCCAGATCTGATGTTTAATAAGTTTGTCGTCTGCGCCACGGACGCAGAGTTAAATTATTTAGAAAACGTTCTCCAACACACGCCCATACTAACTAAAAATATAAATTTTGTCAGATCAAGAAGAAATTTATTAGAGTTTGTTCCAAATAAGGTTACTAAGGGCGCTGCATTATCAAAACTACTCAAACAGTTGTCATTGACTCCAGATAATTTAATGGCCTTTGGTGATGAAGCAAATGATTACTCTATGTTGAGCTTAGCCAGAGTTTCAGTAGCTATGGATAATGCCATCCCATCGATTAAAAAAGTATCAACAAACATTACTAAGAGCAATGCAGAAGACGGCGTAGCTGAATTTTTGGAAAGTTATTTTTCATTGTAGTAGTTATAAAATAAATCAATTTTCTCTCTCAATCGAAATTCTTGACAAAACCATACAATTTTCCTAGGATAATATCTATGTTGATTAAATCATATGTATCTTATGATTCAGATATTTCTCAGAAAGTGGTGAAACCGTCATGCCTTTATTTATTCTTGGATTAGTCATTGGTTTTGGCTTGCCTATACAAACCGCAGTTAATTCCAAACTTCGCAGTGTGCTTGGTTCTGCATTTAATTCTTCGTTAGTTTCATTTGGTGTTGGAACACTTTTTCTAATAGCTGTAACACTAGTAACTACTCATTCTCTCACGATTAGTGATTCCTTTTTTTCAACTGAACCTTGGTGGATTTGGATTGGTGGTGCGCTAGGTGTCATCTATTTAACCGGTAATATTGTCTTATTCCCCAAATTAGGTAGTGTCCAAACTGTCATTATGCCAATTCTTGGTCAAATTGTCATGAGTATGCTCATTGATAATTTTGGTTGGTTTTACTCTAAGCAACATGATTTTACTTGGTTTAGAGGAGTGGGCGCCCTACTAGTTTTAGCCGGCGTCTTTCTTTCTGTTTCATTAACACAACTAGTATTAAAGCAAAAAAACAGTCCAAAAGAAGCAACTTCACAAAATAATGAGTCAAACTACATAAGATTACCTTGGCAATTTCTGGGATTTGTAACCGGTATGCTTAGCGCTCTCCAAACAGCTATTAACGGTCATTTAGGTAAAGTAATTAACTCCTCACTTAAGGCAGCTCTTATTTCATTCTTAGTCGGATTCGTAACACTGCTTATTATTGTCTTAATAAATCACTATGCTCATAAAGCAAAACAAGCTATCCAACTTTCACAACAACCTTGGTGGATTTGGGTCGGCGGTATCATTGGGGCTCTATTTGTCTTAGGAAATGTTTATCTAGTGCCTTTACTAGGTACTGGATTGGTAGTTGTCATTGTCTTAGTTGGCCAAATTGCTGGCAGTTTATTCGTAGACCAATTTGGGTGGTTTGGAGCTAAGAAAAATCCCATTTCAGTCATTCAACTTCTGGGTTTATTTTTCATGGTTGGTGGCGTTATGTTAATTAAATTCTTTTAAAAAGTAAATACAATTATTCACCAACTTAAAATAAAAAATATAAAAACGTAAAACACCTATAAGTGTCTTACGTTTTTTATTAAGTGTCGACAAAATACATTCTGACATTGTCTATTGCAAAGTTCAAAGTCCCGTATTCATCCACTGTTTAAAATGATTAACCGTACTTTGTGGTACATATCGCAAATGAATAATATGATGCCCATTGCCATCCCTTACAATGACATCAAGGTGTAGTGCTTTTTTTCTAAAAACTGTTATGAACCCGCTTTCTCGCACCCCTTGAATTTTATCACGACGAATATAATAACCTTCCTTGCTAAAACCATTGCTTCGCTGTATATACACTAATTCTTGATTAAAACCAAGCTTTTGATCGGTAATCGTCAGTGTGTTCTTCAGAATTAGTATAGCTGTTATCACCATCATGATGATGAAGAAGAGCAACATATATGATCTTTGCAACATACTTGGAAAATAAAACATGACAACCGAAATTACCAAAGTCATTATAAGAATGTTGCGCAAAACACTGAAACGGACCTGATACCAAGCCGCTTTATCAATATTACTCACTTGCCAATGATCTACATCAAAATCAATAGACGTTAAGACCTTTTTTAAAGTGGTCATGATTTTATCTATTGACGCCACAGGAATCAGAACCGTTTGGGCATCTTTTTCATCCTGACTCGCCGAAAGCAACACATTAACACTCACTAATCTTACCAAACGCCTTAACATTGTTTGACGAAGTTGTATCGTTTGTATTCTATTAAGTTTTAGTTGCATCGTTTTATGCGCTAAAAACCCACGTGAGATATCTAAATGATTGTTCTGATGTTCAATTTTAAAATTAAAATATCGATTAAATATTCTGAAAAAACCGATAAATATACCAACAATCACGGTTAAGACAAAAAGAATACAAAGTCCTGTCACAGATTGATGATTAAAGAAAGCTTCAAAACTCGATTTTAAATTCTTTGGTAACATCTCATCAACTTGAGACCAAATCGTGAATAATACGACAACGCCACCTAACCCACTCAAGGATGTCAACGCATAGACGATCAATTCCTTTACGGTCACCTGATATTGAAGCTTCGTTGTTTCAATTGTCTCAAATTCTTTCTGAATACTATTTTGAGCAACCCGACGTTTTTGTTCAATTAGGTTAGCTTGTTTTATAGTTAATGCATCAAAAATCACATCTGGTTTTCCTTGACCTGACGTATCAATTTGCATGCGCACAACATGAAAAGGTTGATAGTAAAAAGGTATCGTACGCGTTATCGTTTGAATTCGTTCAAATGGAATATGCAGCTGATTTTTATTGAAAATACCTTTTTTTACAGTTAATTCGTGTTCATCAAACTCAAAGATAAAGAAAAACCACTGTACCCAAGCGCTTAGTAACAGAAGTAATAAGGTAACAATCACAATGATAGGAAAATATGTGAATCGGCTCTCATTCATATTGAATAGCCCCAAAAGAGCCGGCCATATAATCAATTTTATATTAGTTAACAAATTTATAAAAATAGCAAATAGACTTTGGTGTTGTTTAATCATCGGAAGCTACCTCACGTGCATGTAAAGCAGCTATTACCAATTGACCTCGCATTTTTTTTGCGGTCAATTCCTCAATTTCTCTAATCTTAAAACCATGTGCAGCAGTTTTAATTGACAAGTCCATTAATTTGAACTGGCGTAAAATAGGTCCTTGTGTTGTATCAACATTTTGAATACGATTTAAAGGAATAGTTTCTACTTTTCTAAATACAAATCCTCGATAAATATAAACCGCATGGTCATCTATGTAGTAACGCCTAAAATGGTAAAAATAATTAATCAACGCCATATGAATAAGCGGTATCGACACAACTATTAACATGAAGACTAAAGCAATATTTGTATAAATATCCCTTTTCGATTGTAAAAAAAGGATATAGACAGTGGCTAGTCCTATAAATGTAAACAAAAACCAAATGACATCATGGATCAACCAAACGAATTTGGCTGTTTTGGGTAATTGCACGGCATCTTCTGGTATCATATTCTTCCCTCGATCACTCTAAAATTATAATATTTAGTTTATCAAAGCAATTTACCGAATGCAAAAAAGTGACATAAATAGCTGATAGATTTTAAAGATTAAAATATAATTAACAGACTTAACTATTCATATTTATGCAAGAATTCTTTTAAAAGTTGAATTGTTGATGTGTAATATGTCACGCCATAATCAAACGCCACCTTTTGCACATCCGTCATGCCATTACCTTGCCACTCATCAAGTTGCGATTTCAAATCATTGAGTTGCAACTGTTTACGGTTTATTTCTTCTGTTAGAAATTCTTTTACTTTTTCGGATTCCAAATGATTGCTAAAATATAAACGCATTAAAAAATCAGATTTTAATACTTCAGGAGAAGTTGGTTTGAGGAGTTCTTCTGAAAAAGCTTTTGTTCCTTTTGGCGTTATAGAATATACATTTTTATTTGGTTTATCAGTTTGTGTTATTTGCTCTTTAGCAACCAAACCATCTTTTTCTAATTTCTTTAGTGTTGGATAAATCATACCAAATGTGCCATCAAAGAAATGATTGATTCGTGTTTGTATCACTTCGTTGATTTCATATCCCGTACGTGGTCCGTCTTGCAAAATACCTAGGACAATTTCTTTCCCTTTCATGGTCATAGCTTTTTCCTCCGAGTAGTTGCTCTTTATTATTATACACATTTGTTACACCACTAAGGAATTTTGCATTTTTAAAATATGTCGTTGCTCCTGCACTACTAAATATTCATTTTTTACTTTTCAAAAAAAATCCAATAATAGCCGATAATAATAGAAACGGTAATGATGCCAAATAGAGATTTTCAAAGGATTTTCTCAACTCTATATTAGTATTATTTTCAATGTTTTGTATACTATGTTTCAAAATAATTGGCACATCATTGATATTAGCTTTAACAAATTTTGTTGTATTCGTGTTTGTATTAATTTTATTGATTACATTTTCTTGCTCTTTATCAGGCAAGTGTAGTTTCATAATTTGATGATGTGCATAAGTTTTCGACGCTGTTTTTGCTACTGACAAATTACTATACAGGCCCGTTACAAATATTGCTACTGCAAGCATTGATCCTACTTGTCTCAAGACACCTGTCACACTTTGCGAGGCAGCAAGAAGTTTTCCTTCTAAACTTCCAGCAGCTATTATTAGAATTGGTCCTGTGATAATACCATATCCCATGCCGATAGCAAATCCTGCCAAAATTGTTTGCATCTGACTCATTAAAGCACCAAATGCGAGCCACATATAGCCACTAGCCATGACAATAAAGCCAATCAAAATTAACCATTTAGCATTAACGCGTGCTTGTGCAAAACCCGATATAGGTGAAAAAATAAGAATTGCTAGGGAAATTGGGGAAATTAAAAGCGATGAATGAAATGAATCAAATCCTGCAATATTAGTGAAGTAACTAGGTAAAATTACCGTTGTTGCTACTAGAAAAAGATTACTGAAAATAATAACTCCGGAGGATACTGAAAAGTTACGGTCGGAAAATAATTGTAATGGCACCATTGGGTTTTTACTACGATGTTCAATCCATACAAATAATGAAAAACTAACAGCACTAGTTAGAAAACATAAAACAGTAGCAAAAGATGTCCATGTCCAAACCCTGCCCTGCATCATTCCTAATGATACTGTGGCAAGAGTAACCATGATTAATATCGCACCCAAAATATCCATGGATTGTTTATGTTGCACTTCGTTACGCATATTTAAATTAGTTATACCGATTAAAATCATAATAATCGTAAGTGGCACATTAATCCAAAAAATCCATCGCCAACCCATAAACTGCGTAACTATGCCACCAATTGTTGGTCCCAAAGCTGCTGCTAGCCCTTGCGTAATACCCAATATGGCAATCATTCCAGTCCGTTTTTCAACGTTGACTAGCCCAATACCCAAAGTCATGGATAGTGGGAATACAATCGAGGCTCCTACACTTTGAATGGCACGACCAACTAACAACATACTTAGTTCAGAAGAAAGAGCCGATAGTGTTGAACCAATACCGAATAGGAAAACACCAATTAAAAAACATTTGTGAACCCCCAACATCTCAGAAATCCTTGTTAAGAGTATTGTGAGTGATGCAAATAAAATTAAATACACATTTAATGCCCACGACAACGAATCCAATCCAACATCTAGATGTTCGCCAATATTTGGTAAACTCACGTTCAAAATGGTAGTGTCCAACATACAAATAAAAATCCCAAGTATAAACAGTATCGTTAAAATCGTTCTTCTCATCATATAACCTCTGATCATTTTTATATTAACAATGTTAATATATACTTTGTTAATATAAATGTCAATAAATTATTGGTAATGTGAAGGCTTTGCATAATACTTACCAAAAAACACACTAGTGAATAATCACTAGTGTGTTTTTCATAAAGATATCTGACTATTGCCACATATTTTATTTCTCAAGATATCCTTGTATCTTATTCATGTAATTCTTAACATTTAATACTTCCTCATTAGTTAAATGACTGAATAATTGAACTATTTGTCTATCTGTCTAGGCATTAATTTGATTCAATGCTATTATTCCATCTTTAGTAATAGTAAGTGTATTTTTTCTATTGTCACTTACAGATTTCTTTTTTCAAAAAACCATTCTTTGTAAATTTTTCTTGTATTTCAAATAAAACACGAGCCTCTGTTATGGAGTACTCAGTATTAGTGGTTTTACCGTCCAACGTACCTATAACTATTGCATAGAAACGATTAAACTGTCTGATTTCATTTATAATTTCTTATCCATGGTATCCACACTTAAAAATGTGGACATAGTCAGCATTTTATTGTCTATATTTATTAGATATCATCTATAGGAGAATTATTATCATGATTATTAGACCTATTAAAAAATCCTTAAAATCATTGTACTTTTCTATTGAAGGCATTGCACCTTTTGATAAAAAACAAAAAATATGCGAGCTCCAAAAATTATACTTGGCCCCAGAAGAACAAGGGTTAGGTATCTCAAAACAACTAATGGAGACCGCACTTTCTTTTGCTAAAACATACTATGACACTTGTTGTCTAAAAACCAATCATACTTTCAAAACTGCTGGTATTTAAAAGATTTAAATTAGATATACATAAAGTTTTTTGATATGTTTTTACTAATTAACTCTCCAAACTAATCTCATATGTTTTCTCAACAAAGTCTTTAATAACCGTCACTAATTCAACTACCGAGGGAGATACTACTTTACTTTTACCAGTTACCAATACGATTTGTCTCGTATAAGACTGATGAAATGGATAAATCTCCACATCCCCTTGAATTTTTTTTAACGCTAATTTTGGCAAAATACCAAACCCAATTCCTGCCTCCACCATTGAAATAATAGACTGGTCATCAATAGAAAAGTTGATTGAATTAATTGTAACGTTGTAATCATCTAAAACTGACTTTGTATCACGGTCATAATCTATCTTTTGTAATACAAATTTTTGATTAATAATATCTTGCTGCGTGATACTTTTCTTGTTTTTAGGCACAAAACCTGCTGGTGTAACACAATGTATTGGATCCTCAATTAACGGAATAGTTGTTAAATTGTCTGTGACTGGTAATGTGGTAAAACCAACATCAATTTCTCCCGCCTTAACTTTTTTACTAATGTCCTCAAAACTGCCTTGAACAATTGATACTTCAATATCAGGATACTGTTTAGAAAACGAACTAATAATTTTCGGCAACCAATTAATACAGACACTACTAAATGCACCAATTTTGATTGATCCTAAACGTAACCCATTAATATTTTTGCTCATTTGCAATAAATCTGTTTCATCATCTAATATTTGTTGAATAAACGGTAATACCAACTCACCATCATGAGTTAACGTCATGCCCGAACGGCTACGTATTAGTAGCGGAAATCCTAATTGTTCTTCAAGCTGATTAATGGAGTGACTTACTGCACTCGGTGTGACATTAAGTACTTGAGACGCTTGATAAAAGGACTGATAACGAACAACTGTTGCAAAAACCTGATAAGAAAATGTTGACACAATAACTCCTTAGAATACTTTTTTTCATGTAAAACTGAAAAAGATTAATTTTATTTATTATACAAGATAATTTACTATAGAACATAGTGACTTGGAGGAAAAATGTAATGAGTCAACAACAGAAATTATCACGTACCCTATCTGGACGTCATATTAATATGATTGCCCTTGGAGGGACAATTGGAACTGGGCTTTTCTTAGGGGCTGGTGATTCGATCCAAAAAGCTGGGCCCACTATTCTATTAGTTTATATCATAACTGGCTTTTTCGTATTCTTGATGATGCGTGCCCTTGGAGAACTATTATTAACTGATCATAGTCAGACTGTTTTTATTGGATTTATCAAAAAATATCTAGGTGAGCACACTGGTTTTGTCATGGGTTGGACCTACTGGTTGGGTTGGGTTATTATTGCAATGGCTGAATTGACAGCAATTGGTAAGTATATGCAATTCTGGTTTCCGAAAACACCTGCCTGGTTGTGGGAGCTATTGTTCCTAGGGATTCTTTACAGCATGAACATTATCGCTGTTAAGGCATTCGGAGAAACAGAGTTTTGGTTTGCCTTAATTAAGATTGTTGCTATTGTGGCCATGATTTTAATTGGCGTTGTCATGGTTGTTTTTCACATACGTAGTGAAGCTGGTGTTACGAAATTGTCAACTTTATGGCAGCACGGTTTAATTGCAAATCATAGAAATAATTTATTAGCAGCTTTTCAAATGGCATTTTTTGCGTTCTTAGGTGTCGAATTTGTTGGTATTACAGCTGCTGAAACAAAAAATCCATTACAAACTATTCCAAAATCAATTAACTCTATTATTATTCGGATTCTTATTTTTTATATTGGTGCTTTATTGGCTATCATGACAATCCAACCTTGGACAAACTATAGTGCCAACACTTCACCTTTTGTGCAAGTTTTTTCTGGTATTGGTATTCCTGCAGCGGCTGGTATCATCAATTTTGTTATTCTGACCGCGGCTGCTTCGTCACTGAATAGTGCGCTGTTTACAACTGGCCGCATGATTTTTTCTTTGTCACCTAAGAATAGCTTTTTTAATAAACTAAATAAACACTATATTCCAATGCGAGGCATCACACTATCAGCGGTTTTAGTCGCTTCTGTTATTGGATTAAACTATATTTTCCCAGAAGATGCATTTGGAATAGTTACTTCAACTGCTTCAGCTACCTTCATTGTTATTTACATCTCGTTACTTTTAACACATATTAAATATCGAAAATCAGAACAGTTTGCTAATGGTGAAAAATTGTTCTTAATGCCTGGTGCCCCCTACTCAAATTATTTAACTATTTTGTTTATGGCTACTGTTTTCTTGATCTTATTGTTTTCACCCAACACAATGATAACAACAATATTAGCAGTCGTCTGGTTTATCGTTCTCTTTACGATTAGTCTGTATAAAATCAAAAAATAACACTAAAAAAAGGAAGACATATCTTCCTTTTTTAATTACTTCAGTTGTTTCAACCCAATACCAGTTAGCGCAGAAGCAATTGACA
This sequence comes from Leuconostoc sp. XM4, assembly GCF_055698815.1. NCBI lineage: Bacteria > Bacillati > Bacillota > Bacilli > Lactobacillales > Lactobacillaceae > Leuconostoc > Leuconostoc sp. XM4. The sequence continues at coordinate 1,971,175 of NZ_CP134507.1, forward strand.
TCACAGGCGACAACAATGCAAACAGCGTGAATGGTGCGAAAGCTAATACCGATACACCTAGTGTTTGCGCTGCAAAGGCACCAGCGACACCCCACGGTACTAAGTAATTTGTTACTGTACCACTATCTTCAATTGTTCTTCCCAACGCCAGCCCAGATAAGTTCACACGTGTAAAGCTATCTTTAAATAACTGCCCAGGTAAAATAGTCGCTAGATATTGTTCCCCAACCAAAAAGTTGGCGCCAATACCTGTTAATAGCGTTGCTAAAACTACTGATCCTTGGGATTGCAAATGTCCTACAACAGGTGCCATTACAGCTTTCAATATACCCAAACCATCTAATAGACCACCAAGCGCTAAGGCTAACATAATCATCATTACGGTATCCATCATTGAAGACATACCGCCACGATTCAGTAAAAGAATTAAGGTAGGATTGTTACTTGTCGTCTTGAAACCATGAACTAATAAGTCAGAAAAATCAGATACACTGTGTTGTGCTAAAAAAGCCACACTGGAAACCAAAATGTTAATCATTAAGGCCGCAATAGCTGGGATTTTAAACCAAGCGGTGACTACCAGCACAGAGAGTGGCACAATAGCCCACCATGTTGGTTGCAATAATGGTAATAATGAAGCAATTTTTTGTGTTGTTCCCGCACCCGAACGGTGGCCGAGACCAAGCATAATTGTCACAAGAAATGTTATCCCGAAAGCAGGTAATGTTGTCCACATTAAATTTTTGATATGCGCAAATAAATCCGTCTCTGAAATGGCACTTGCTAGGTTAGTTGAATCAGACAAGGGAGAACTTTTGTCCCCAAAAATAGCGCCAGAAAGGATAGTTCCAGCGACCAACGCTGGATTTAAGCCCATTAACGTTCCTACACCCATTAACGCCACACCCACAGTTGATAACGTTGTAAACGCACTACCAATTAACGTTCCTACTATGGCGGAAGTTAACAAAGCAGTTGGTAAAAAGAACTGGGGATTTAGCATTTTAAATCCAACCCAAACCATCGTAGGGATTACACCGGTAGCAAGCCAAAGTGCTATCAGGGCGCCTATTAGTAAAAATAAAAACAACGGTGCTATACCTGAAGTGATTCCCTTAATCAAAGCTGCTTGACTTTCTTGCCAACTCACACCTCGTAACCGAGCGACTAGGACAATCATACTAATCACTAGCAAAATCGGCACACTCGGCGATAGTCCAAAGCCAATAACAGCAGTAGCTAAAATAATAATTACAACAATCAACAATGTCGTCGATAACTTGGTAGTTAGTTTGTTTTCCATGTTTATCTCCCGCGAATAAGAACTATATTTCTGCAATAAAAAACGTCCCTGCTGTTATAAAACAGAAGGGACGAATCGACATTTACAGAAATCCGTGGTACCACCCAGCTTACGCGTCAAAAACGCATCACTTTAACATTTGATAACATGGTGTTGCCACGCTTAAATATTAATAGCTGTATTTCAGATAACGACACCTGCGCAGTTTTCACCAACCACTGCTTCTCTTCACCCCGAATGTCAATCTTACTTAGTATTTATGCTATTCACAGAAATTTCATTCTACTATGAAAATCTTTTTCTGTCAACTTAATCTCATATGTTACAAAATTTTCTCAAATCCATGTACAAAAATGCTTATTTATTAATAAGTTCAAGACCATATTCTGCTAACAATTTTTTGTCAGAAACACTATTTAATGAAATTCCTTTCGCTCTAAAGGAATCTAACAAAGTTGTTGTAATTTTTTTACTGTCCAATAGATCTTCGTGTTTTGTGTTGGTAAACTTGTACAGGGCATCAGTATCAACTATTCTGAAGACATGCTCTTTGCTTTCATAAATCACCGTTATATATTGTTGTAACCATTCACTTTTATTCTTAATCATAATTGAAGCCCACCCTTCTTAACCACATTGTACACCTAGCAAAGAAACTTTATCTAGAAAAGACATGTGTCTGCTTAAATGAGTTCAATATAATTAACCAAGTTTCTTATTGTGACTAATTTAACTTTATTAGTACAGTCGAGTCTATTAGCTTAGCTTCTTTTCTAACCCTTCCATTGGTGCTAATGCGTTTTGGTAGTCGCTTTGCGTTTCGATGTCATCAGTAAAATGCATGACAGAATAAAAGGACTCTCTTAAATAAACTTGCATGACAGATGGAATAGCCAATTCTGCCATATCGGACGGACTAATCAAAGTTCGAATACTTTCCAAATCGTTTCTTTCAATCTTTTGAACCCATTGCGGCTCTCTAATGAATTCTCGACCAATAGCTACTAAATCTGCACCATCAGACATGACAGCATTAACATCATCTGGTGTTTCCACTGATCCTATACCAATAAGCGGTACTATATTCTTCGTATGTTGAGAAAACTGAGAAATTAACGTTTCCTTGTTCGCCTTATTGTTTAGAGATGTCCGTTTATAACTGCCCATAGATAGATGGATATAGTCTACTTTGTGCTTAATCTGATCAACGAAGAAGAGAGAATCTTCTAATCGAATACCGGGCTCCTCAATTTCTTCTGGGGAGATTCGATAACCGACTATGAATGGTTTTTTTGAATATTTTTTTACCGTTTTATTAACAGTTTCAATCACAGCTAATGGGAACTTTAGGCGCTTTCCTCTAGAACCACCCCACTCATCACTTCTTTGATTGGAATTTTCAGAATAAAATTGTTGCAACAAATAAGTGTTGGCGCCGTGTAGCTCGACGCCATCAAAACCTGCTTCAATCGCTCGCCTAGTTGCTTCGCCAAATTCAGTAATAATTTGGTGAACTTCTGAATCGTTTAATGCCCGTGGAGTCTCAGAATCAGCTGGATAACTAGCAGCAATCGCACTAGCACTAACAGGGCGTTCCCCACGAAGGATAGCACTATTGGCTTTTCGACCTGCATGAAATATTTGCAAAATTGCTTTGGTACCGTCTTTATGAATAACCTTAGCTAATTTAGTTAATCCTGGTAGCATTGCGTCATGAGCAACTGATAATTCGCCTTCAAACCCTTTACCATTATCACTAACATTAGCAACACCAGTGATGATAATCCCCGGGCCTCCAGCACGAGCTGCGTAATAATTAAGTTCATCGGTGGTTATCATGCCATTATAAAAACTAGTCATTGTTGTCATAGGTGACATCACAATATGATTTTTAATTACTAAGCCGTTATCAAATTTAAAACGAGACAAAAACTTTCGTTTTTCCATTGTATTATCCTTTCGGTCAATTGTTTCTTATTCCTGTACATGTAGTATACTGTTTACAGATATTGAAACAAGTACGCACTAATATGTACCATAGGAACTAAAAGGTACTCGTAGAATATATAAGGAGTCACGTAATTACTGATGGAAAAAATATATCATATCGGTGTAGAAGCAACTTTAGATGTGATTGGTGGCAAATGGAAACCAATCATATTATGTCATCTAGGCAATGGCCCTATTCGTACTGGCGAGCTCCGCCGTCGAATACCTAATATCGCCCAGAAAACGTTGACACAACAGCTACGCGAATTAGAAGAAGATGAAATTATTATACGCAAAGTCTATAATCAAGTGCCACCAAAAGTAGAATATTACCTATCTGAGGAAGGTAAGACTTTGCGAGAAGTATTAATAGCAATGTCTATTTGGGGTGAAAAACGAGTCAGAAAATTGCAAAGTAATATGCAACCAGTCAATTTATTGAATAATAATCACAATGGCTATTTGAAATTCGATGATTAATATTAAACCTTTCTCGCTAATTATCTGGCATGTGATTAAAACTATTATCATCAAATTCATTTATATAGTCAATATTTTATGCTCCACTTATTTTATATTTACCAATAACATTGTCAGTGGCCATTTTGATTCAAAAAACTAATATAACAAATTTAAAGCATTATAAACCTGCTGAAATACGGTTCAACCGTTCAATGTCGCTGTTAGACAAATCGAAATTCAAAGCCTCTACGTTATCTTGTGCCTGTTGTATTTTAGATGCTCCTGGGATCGCTAAAACTGTATCCCCTTGAGCATTAATTAACCAGTTTAAAGAAATCTGAGAAATTGTCATACCATAGTTTAGTGATAACCTCTTTAGTTCTTGATAAAGTGGTTCAGTCCTTTGCAAGGTTTTAGTAGTCAGATTCGACTGTAGCTTTCTAAAACGACTCACCTTTGATAAAGATTCAGGTTGTTCATGAAAGCGCCCTGTTAATAATCCTTGTTGCAAAGGCGAGTAAGCAATTATTGTTATCCCTAATTCTTTAGCAGCCTCTAGTGTGCCATTTTTCTCAGGACTACGGTGTAGTAAATTATATTTAACTTGATTGGAAGCAAGTGTCATCCCATACTCTTGCAGTAAATGATGGGCTTTGACCATTTGTTTAGCAGAAAAGTTGCTCACCCCAATCTGTTTCACTTTGTGTTGTTCTGCAAGCGACACCATGGCTTCAATCTGCTTTCTTAAAGATGACCGAGATGTCGGTTGATGAATTTGATATAAATCAATGGTCGGTACTTGTAGGTATTCTAAACGGTCATCAATCGTTTTAGTGATTGATGACGCCGAACGAGCCAAAGGAAACCATTTACTCGCGATGAAAGGATTGGTTGCTAAGGCTTCTTCTCTTTGCAAGCGCTGCGTTACTTCCCCAATAAATGTTTCAGAGGTTCCATTGCCATAAATTTCAGCTGTGTCTATCCAATTCATCCCATTCTGTAAGGAATGCTTGATAATTTCATAAACTGTCTCCGTCTCGGTATTTCCCCACATTGAGGTTCCGCTGCTATTTTTTGTACTATATTGCCAGGTACCTAGTCCCAGTGGAGATAAATACAGGTCAGTCCGTCCTAATTGTCTACTTTTATTCATGGTTATTTTATTTCCTTTTTTATTTTCAATCGTACGATGTTTGTGTAGTATGCTATTATAGATAAAAATACTTTTACTATAGGATGAAGAAAATGAATGATGCTGATTTATTAAGATATCTTATCAATGCTGTCCAAAAAGAAGGACAGAAAAAATATGCTGAGTTCTTAGCTCCTCTTGGTATAACACCTAATCAAAGTGAGGTGTTACAAGTTTTGTCAAAAAAAGAACCTCTATCATTAAAAGAATTAGGTAATCTACTAATTTGTGAAAGTAAGAGTCCTAGTCGATTAGTGCAACGATTGGTGCAAAATGGTTTCATCTATAAAAGTAAAGCCATTGATGATAATCGAAAATCAGTCCTACATTTGACCTCTAAGGGCCGTGAGTTAATACCTAGTATCAAGGAGAAAGAAAACCTATTTAATGCATATAATCTCTCCTCTCTATCTGACACGATTGATATTAAAACCTTTATTTCTGTTTTGAGATACCAAATAACTGGTACAGAGAGTGAACAAAAAATTGAAAAAAGAATGAAAATAGATTCATCATTAACTTGATGAATCTATTTTACTTTTCCAATTCGTCCATTAACATACTAGGATAACGACTACCATGTGTATTAGATTCATCAAATGTTTTATCTAAAATATGAATTATTTTATCATCAAGATCAATATGACTTGATGCAATATTTTCGTTAATATGCTGAATTGACTTACTTCCTGGGATAGCTATTAAGTTACTGTTCTTTTGCAATAACCATGCCAAGGCTAGTTGTGAAGATGTCATTCCTAACTTTTGTGATAAATTACGAATTACTTTAAATACTTCCTGATTAGCAGTGAGATTGTCACCCTGAAACCTAGGCAAATATTGGCGTACGTCTTCTTTCGACGCATCCAAACTAAAGTCATCTGCAAAAAATCCTCTGCCCAATGGACTGTATGCTACAAATCCAATTTCATTTGCTTGTAAATAAGGCATTATTTCTTTCTCAACACCACGACTCCACAATGAATATTCGCTTTGAACCGCCGTTATAGGATGTGTTTGATGAGCTCTTTTAATCGTTGACAAAGAGGCTTCTGATATCCCAATGTATTTAACTTTACCCTCTTCAACTAGTCGAGACATTTCACCAATGCTTTCTTCAATTGGTACATCTGGGTCTACTCGATGCAGGTAGTACAAATCAATATACTCTCTATCTAAACGAATCAAAGACTTTTCAACTTCAGATCTAATATAATCAGGACGACCGTTGACTCTCTTTTGGTTCAATTGCATTTCTTGAATGCCCACTTTTGTGGCCACTGTCACTTGCTTGTCCACGCCTTTAAGTGCTTTTCCTAATAATTTTTCATTATGTCCGTTACCATAAACATTTGCAGTATCAAACAATGAAATGCCATTAACGACCGCCTGCCTAATTGACGCAATTGATTCCTTGTCATCAGCGCGACCGTACGTGCTACTCATACCCATGCACCCCAACCCGACTGATGAAACTTTTAACCCTTGCGACCCTAAATTTCTTTGTAGCATTTTCTTTTCCTTTTTTTGTAATAATTTGATAAATACATGATACATCATCTATTGTTTATAAACAACATATAATTAATAAAATTTATAGTTTTATATAAATAAAATGACTAGTCATTTTTAACTACAAAAAATGTCGACTATATTCATAATATATAAAAAGAGTGCAAAGTACCTGCACTCATAAAAACAGTTTATTAGACACCTATCTACCAACCACAACAAAAAACAGCCTGCTCTCAGGTGACAAACATAAGACCCATACATCTTATGCGTCACCATCGACCCTAATTACCAGCCACATGTACGTTTTCACACGTCCATCACTTTCCAACTAGAGTACTGAGCAAACTGTCCTGGATTGAAGAAAATCCGCTTAAGCTATCATTCGTATAGCTTACACAACTTGAATTGTTTTAGGACTCTCTCCTAATCTATACTTAAATTATAACATGGTTTTTGCTTGTCTGCAAGCGCTTACACGAAAAATATTTGTCTGTTCGGTATAATTAAAAAGAGCAACATTTTTACAAAGGAGAAAAAGTAATGAAAAAAATAGATGCCTTTTTGATCATCGCAAAGGAATTGAATAAGGTAGCAATTACTCCTGTCCTGATGGGTTCTGTTGGTCTAGAATATTTAACAAAAATAGATTGGCAGGCTAATGATATAGACATTCATGTACCCGGAAATCCTAACGGTTGGGATGCACCAGACCGTCTAAGAATCTACCAATGGGACTTGATTCTAAACATCATGCTTGGTTTGGGTTTTCAACTAACGAATTTGCATGAACATGAATTCCAAAAAGGGGATTTATCAGTGGCATTTGGTAGTATAGATTGTTTACCACAATTCGCAAATGTTGATTTACAGGATTTAGTTGAAAATAACCTCGGCAGTATTAAATTTCTGACGCCCACTTTACAACAATTTATGAATATTTATACAGCATCTTCAATGGACAGTTACCGCCAACAACAGGGCAACCAAAAAGATTTATCCAAAATTGTCTTTCTTAAGAAACAACTTTCACTGAAAAAGGAGAATAACAAATAGTTTATTTGTTATTCTCCACTGTTTTTTTAGTTCGTTTCGCCATTGTGATCGCTAACAAAGCTGTGATAATTAACATGATTATAAATACTGATAAAAAAAGAATTTTCATCCAACCTCGATCCATCATCATACCCGAATAAATGGGACCAATGACTCGACCTGAGCTGATCATCATTGAAACAAAACCTTGTGCCTGTCCAGCTACTTCTTTGGGGGTGATTTGCGCAACCCATGCTGGAACCTGCGGACTTTGTAACATTTCTCCAATCGTTAGTAATTCAAACACTAGCACAATTTGCCAAAACTCTTTTACAAATATTAAAAAGAAAAAGCTAGAAGCAAAAATAATACTACCTAAAATAACTGAAACTTGATATGGTCGCTGATTTGCCCAATTAGAAACAAACTTCTGAAGCAAAATAATAGTTACGCCGTTAATCATCCATAAGTCTGCATAATTACGCGTTGGCATACCTAAACTTTTCATGTGCGGTGCCATCACGGTTTCCCACAGCATGTAGGATAAATACGTAATGAACAGCAATGCCCCAATGGCAACTAAAACTGGCGTCAAGCGAAAACGTTGATTTGGTGCACCGACACTGCTCACTTTTTCTGTTCCTTCAGGCGTCGTAACGCCCGTTGCTTCAGTATTCGTGCGAACTACCGGAACATTAAATTTGGTTGCAATAATTAACATTAATGTAAAATATAATGCTGCCGAAATCATCATCAACAGGTTAAAACCGTAATCAAATAAATATCCTACGGCTAAGGTTCCCAAAACCACCCCAATATTCAACACAATGTACATATTATTGAATACGATGCGCGTTTTTTCACCAGGAATTGTTGTGGCAAAAGAGTTAACTAACGTTTGTTCCGCGCCCATACCAAAATTAGCTAGCCAAATAAAAAAGGCAAATACGGGCCACCCATTCCAAATAATTAGACTGGAAACAGCAATTAAGATGATAAAACTCGTAATTACCATCGCTTCATATGGCCGCCAATTATCAAATAGTTTGCCACCAACAAATGAGCCAACCATACTAATAAGTGATCCCACCATTAAAACTAGTCCCGCCATCGTAAAACTTTGGTGCAAAACACCGGTCATATAAAGTGTCGTGACTGGCCAAATCATTGAATTTCCAGTGTTAGATAATAAAGTACCAAAAAGTAGCCACTTTTCATCAAGTGGCCGCGGCTTATCAGTTAAGTCAATTTGCATAAATCCTCCGAATAATAGAATAATTGTAACACGAAACCTATTCATATAACGGAAAATTAAGTGCTTAATTTATCATCATTTGCGCATATCCCGTTTGTTTTTTATTAATCGAAGGATGACATATATAATACCCATTAAAATTAGACCCTCGAACGCCACACCAATACCTAAAGTGAAAGTTAGAATTAAAAATAAAATAATAATCAAGTAAAACATTTAGCACCATCCCGTTGTAAAATTATATTGTGAATATATAGTTTATTTAACATACTCAAACCATATTTTTAGTATAAACTAGTCATTTAATCAATTTTTGACTTGTTCAACGCTTAATATGTTTGTGAATCCCGTACTTTTCCAGACCTTTTTGCGTTATAATGGAGAGTGAATTTAATTATAATATAAGGGGAACATCATGGTTTCAGAAATCAAAACGTTGGTAACTTTCTTTGGCGGAACTGGTGATTTAGCAAAGCGTAAGCTTTACCCATCAGTTTTCAACCTCTACAAAAAAGGATACTTACAAGAACACTTTGCCATTGTTGGGACAGCACGTCAACAATTAAGTGATGACGAGTTTAAGCAATTGGTTCGTGATTCAATTAAAGACTTTACTGAAGATCAAGCACAAGCTGAAGCGTTTATTGCGCATTTTTCTTACCGTGCGCACGATGTCACAGATGCCGCTTCTTATGGTATCTTGAAGTCAGCGATCGAAGAAGCAGCAACCAAATTTGACATTGATGGCAATCGTATTTTCTATATGTCAGTTGCCCCTCGTTTCTTCGGTACAATCGCTAAATATTTGAAATCAGAAGGTTTGCTAGCTGAAACTGGCTACAATCGTTTGATGATTGAAAAGCCTTTTGGTACATCATACGCCACCGCAGAAGAATTGCAAAGTGATTTGGAAAATGCATTTGATGATGACCAACTGTTCCGTATTGACCACTATCTTGGAAAAGAAATGGTACAAAATATTGCAGCATTACGTTTTGGTAACCCAATCTTTGATGCCGCTTGGAATAAGGACTATATCAAAAACGTACAAGTAACTTTGGCTGAAGTTCTAGGTGTTGAAGAGCGTGCTGGTTACTACGATACCACTGGCGCCCTTTTGGATATGATTCAAAACCACACAATGCAAATTGTTGGTTGGTTAGCAATGGAAAAACCTGAATCATTCAATGATAAGGATATCCGTGCAGCTAAAAACGCCGCCTTCAATGCACTAAAGATTTATAACGAAGAAGAAGTGAATAAGTACTTCGTTCGTGCACAATATGGTGCTGGTGATACAGCTGATTACAAACCATATTTGGAAGAAGCAGATGTCCCTGCTGACTCAAAGAACAACACATTCATTGCTGGTGAATTGCAGTTCGATTTGCCACGTTGGGAAGGTGTTCCTTTCTATGTTCGTTCAGGTAAGCGTTTGGCTGCCAAGCAAACACGTGTTGATATTGTATTTAAGGCTGGCACATTCAACTTTGGTTCAGAACAAGAAGCACAAGAATCAGTACTCTCAATCATCATTGATCCAAAGGGTGCTATTGAATTGAAGCTTAACGCTAAGTCAGTTGAAGATGCCTTCAACACCCGCACAATCAACTTGGATTGGGCAGTATCTGATGAAGACAAGAAGAACACACCAGAACCATACGAACGTATGATTCACGATACAATGAATGGTGACGGATCAAACTTTGCTGATTGGAACGGTGTATCAATTGCTTGGAAGTTTGTTGACGCAATTACTGCCGTTTACGATGCAGATAAAGCACCATTGGAGACATATAAGTCAGGTTCAATGGGTCCTGAAGCATCAGACAAGCTATTAGCTGAAAATGGCGATGCTTGGGTATTTAAAGGATAAGCACATTTAAAAAGACCATCAAACAAATCTTTGTTTGACGGTCTTTTTATATTGTCTGATTTAAGATGCGTTTGGTTTCACGGAAAACGGCTGACAAATTGGTGTATTGATCAGCATGCAATACAACCGTGATATAATGCTTCCCTTTATATGTAAATAATCCCACATAAGAAACACCTGATTTAACAGAGATACCAAGTTTAACACCGGTGACCGTATATTTCGTATTTTTAAAATAATTTTTCATTAAAACATAATTACTATCTTGTGTAATGCCATCAAATTGATTTTGTGATTGATGAACAATTCTCTTTATTCGTGGTATTTTTTCTAAAATATTATCAGTCATAAGCGCAACATCAACAGCAGACATCTTATTTTCTGCATTATCAGGCGCCTTGACGCCATCATCCATTGCTTCATCATTACGGATTCCTGCTGCATTATACCATTGCGCTGATGCAAGCCCCCAAGACTGACTAGTCTTAGTCATTAATTTAACAAACTTTGTTTGTGAACCACTAACCTGATCACCTAAGGCAATAGCCGCGTCATTAGCTGATAACTGTAAGGCAGCACGCAATAATTCATCTGCTGAATAGGATTGATTACTATCCAAATTCACACTTGCCAGATTAGATTCTTCTCCGATTTTCATCGTGTTTGACGACGGCTGCACTTGCGTGCCTAAAGGTAACTTTTTTAGTACCAAATAGCCCGTCATTAATTTACTAATTGACGCAATCGCTAAAGGTTTATGAGCGTTTTTTTCGGACAAAATTTTATCTGTATCCGCATTCATCACCACCGCTGCTTTCGCCGTTGTTGTGATTTTTTTAATTGATTTCTTTTTTTTACTTGCTTGGATTTGTTGCCCATTCACAGGAAATGCTATACTCAATGTCACAATACAAATTGCTGCCAGTAGTCCGCTTTTCTTCATGACTATAATTGTACTCAAAAATAACCTGTTGACAATAGCTTCGCTTACATTATATAATTAACTGGTTAATTAACCAGTAAACTAAAGAGGTGTTTATGGAAAAAACAGATAAGATTATTCAAGAGCTTAACTCTTTTGTTCAAGAATACGCTACTAATTCTGAACTCGTAGCGGCAACTGCTGGACAAAAGATCAATTCAACACAAGCCCACTTACTAATGTTGCTTAAAATTCTGCAATCGCAGACTAACACAGAATTAGCTGCTGCAATGAATCTATCAAAGCCTGCTATCACCAAAGCTATTAAAAACCTGATGCGCTATCATTATGTCACAGCGGTGGTAGATGATTCTGATAAACGGAGCACTCACTATTTACTGACTGAAGATGGCGAAAAATTGGCACAACTCCACGAGCAGGCCCACGCCACGATGCACGATGATATTCATACCATCATGGCTGATTTCACACAGGAACAACAACAAACCATCACCCAGTTTTTAACAAAACTCAATAAAATAGGAAATAACTCATGAAAAAAATAATTATAGCACTCTCTGCCATTGTCGTCATCGTCATTGGTGTTGCCTTATTCAGAGGTAACTCCTCGTCGTCATCCAATCAAAAAATAACTATTGTTGCTTCAACAGACTTCTACGCCGAAATCGCCAAAACAGTAGTTGGCGAACACGGTACAGCAACTGCTATTATCAAGGACGCGAATGTTTCTCCCGAAGATTATGAGCCAACAACCACGGTTGCTAAAAAGGTTAGTGGTGCTGATATCGTTCTTGCTAATGGTCTAGGATATGACGCATGGCTAAATAAGCTTGCCAAAACTTCTAAAAATACAAAACTTATTCGCGTCGGCGAAGATGTTTTAAATAAAAAAACAGGCGTCAACCCGCACTTGTGGAATGATCCTGAAACGATGAGTAAAACAGCAAATTACCTAGCAACTGAGCTTGGTAAGAAAGACCCTAAAAACCGCGATTATTACAAAAAGAACGCCAAAAAGTACGTCGCTAGCCTGAAACCTGTGAATGATTTAATCACAAAAATATCCAAAAAGGCTGATGGCCAAACCGTTGCCCAAACTGAACCTGTTTTTGAGTATATGCTAGATGCCTTAGGATACAAAATAATGGATACAGATTTCTCTGAAGCAATTGAGGAAGGTAATGATCCTTCACCCGCAACATTAGCTGCACTTAAATCAGCAATTACAAACCATAAAATTGCCTTCTTCGTTAATAATACTCAGACATCAAGTTCAACTGTCTCTAACTTAATCGATTTAGCAAAGAAAAATGACATCCCCGTTGTTAATGTAACTGAAACCATTCCAAACGGTGAAAACTATGTTAGTTGGAAGCTAAAAGAACTGAAAGCAATCGAAAAAGTTACGCAATAAAAACCTCTCTGAAAAAAATTAAAAAGATCAGCTATCCAAATCATAAAGATAGCTGATCTTTTTAGCATTAATTTGCCTACCAATGAAATACTTTATATCTAACCCTATTTTGTCGCATAGTGTGCCGCCGCGGCACCCAAATTAAAACGAGAAATTCTAACTTTTTTGAAGCCCGACTTTAGCAGCAATTGCCCAAGCGTCATATAGTCCATAAAATGTTCTGTTGTTTCATCAAGATATTTGTATTCCTGATATTTTCCTTTAGCAAAAACACGCCCAAATAATGGCATGACATGACCAAAATATAACTGCCAAAATGGTTTAACAAGGGGGCTATCGGGTTGCGATGTTTCTAAAATGACAAGCTGTCCGCCTGGCTTTAAAATACGATACATTTCTTTGATTCCTTGCTTTGGATCAGGTAAATTACGTAATCCAAAACCAATGGTCACAATATCAAAGCTGTTATCAGGAAATTCTAAATCCATCACATCTCCTTGCTCAAGTGTGATTTTTTCCGAATAGTCACTTATATCAATCTTTGTTTGCCCGACCGCAAGCATGGATTCACTGAAGTCTAGGCCAATGATCTCAGAATCAGAGTCACTGTTTTCTGCCAATGCAATTGCCCAATCAGCAGTTCCCGTCGCCAAATCAATTATTTGTGCTTTTTCTGGAAATATCATCTTATCCATAACCTTCTGACGCCACTTTTTGTGCGATCCCAGGCTGATAATGTTATTCATTTTGTCATATTCTGGTGCAATAGTATTAAACAGGGATTTCACATCTGTATTTTTTGGAGATAATGTCATATCAATTCCTTTAATCTTTCAAGTTCAGCTAGGAAAGGTTTACGTTGTGTTTTTCCACTAGCAGTAGTGTGCCAGCTTTGAGCCAGATAAAATCGTTTTGGTATTTTATAATGCGCAATACGCTCTCGACCGAATTGAATTAAAGCATCTTTTTTCAATTCTTCACCCAAAACGATAGCTATTGGCACTGAACCCCACTTTTGATCCGACACCCCGACGACGACTATTTTATTTAATCCTGGGTATTCTGCGTAAATATCTTCAACTTCATTGGGAAAAATATTCTCACCACCTGAATTTATCATATCACCTTCACGCCCTTGGACAAACAAATATCCTTCAGCATCCAAATAACCATAATCTTCAGTATTAAACCAACCATCTATCATATGTTCAGCTAGTTTATCTGGTTGATTGAGATATCCTGTCGTTAGCGTTGGTGATTGAATCCAAATATTCCCTTGCTGGGACACTTTTCCAGCATGATCAGCAATTTTTAAACGAACTGGAAATAATGGTTTCCCCACAGAACCCACTTTTTGAACCGCATCTTTTGCATCAAGCGCCACAATTTGCGAGGCAGTCTCTGTCATGCCATACGATTGAATGACAGGAATTTGGTGGATCTGTGCCTGTTTCAATGTTGCAAGGTCTGTTGGTCCACCGCCAAGAAGCATTGACCGAAAATGATTATTATAATGAGCACCTTTTGGTAGGTCAGCAACTAACTGTTTTAACATCACTGGAACGACTGATATAGCAGTAATCGATTGTTCAATCAACAGTTCATTAACCTGATGAGCATCAAATTTAGATTGTAAGACCACGCGCATACCATAAATTAATCCACGCATAATGATCGAAAATCCACTAATGTGGAAGATAGGTACAACAGCCAACCAACTATCATCAGATGTTAATCCTAAATTCAAAGCACTCCCCATCGCAGAATAGAAATGGTTTTGATATGTTTGCATAACACCCTTGGCTTTACTCGTTGTACCCGAAGTATACATGATACTTGTCACAAAGTCTTCAGGAAAAATTTCAATTGGTATTATCTTTTGCTGTGTGGACAAATCACTGAACTTAATTTGCTTATCAATACTTAGCTCGCTCATGTAATCATCATCTGTTAAAACAGTTGTCACACCCGCATCTGCAAGCTGATAATTAATTTCTGCTACTGATAAACGCCAGTTTATAAAAACGATGGTCTTGCCAAGTTGCTGCAAAGCCATAATCACCAAGTATCCCGTGAGCGTATTATTCATTATCAATGCCACGCGAGAATTATCTTGGGTAACTGTCGCAATTTTTTTGGCCATATTGTGTGCTTGGTCAGCCACTTCTTGAAATGTTAATTGTTTATTTTTATACTGTACGGCGATCCGATTCGGCGTAAGCCGTGCACGTTTTGTAAGCCAGTTTTCCATTTTTATATCATACCGCAGAATTTCTTTGAAAACAAAAATGTTGCTGTGTCAAAAATATTAGTTTTATGACTAAAATTACTCAACCTGGGCTTCAATTCCTAATTCTGAGACTGCGTTGAGATAGTCATCGTCAGAGATTTCATCTGTCGTACGCAATAGATGGAAAGTCCCGCCCATATTTTTAGTCACGAGATGCGCATCGTTAACCCCATTGCGCTTATAAAAATCATATCGTTTCACACGTTGCATTTCATTATCTGCCTGTTGGCCTGTAATTTCTGATTCTAATATTACCCCATTTGGGTACTGCTCTTTTAATGCAGCAATTGTTTTACTCCCAATCCCTCTTCCACGAATATTCGCATCAACTGCAAAATAGAGTACAAATACTTTTTGTGCTGATATTTCAACCAATAACAAAATACCAACTGGTTGTTCATCAACAACTAAAGCCATCTTAACGGGTTCTTTTGTCTTAGCCAGCTGAGCTAGCTGCATAAAATCAAGGCGTTCATATTCTGGAAATGATTGCATATAAATGTCTTGCCAATAAGCTTTATCTTCTTCGGTTACGTTAACAATTTTTATCATTAGAATGATCTCCATGTACATAGTAGCGATTGTTCTCATTTTATCATAATTCAAAGAAAGATAGGTCTACGCTATTTAAAATAAAAAACGCACCAAGCGTATCAACTTAAAGTAACACTTTTTTGATCTGCCTTAGCGTATTTTTTATGATGATGGTTCAAATTATTTGTTCTTTATCAGCTAATTTAAACACGTGCCAAATAGTAATCGCAACGACCCATGCGATAACAAACAATGCGACCAGTATGACGCCCATCTGGTTAAAATCTAGCGAAGCCGCCCATCGTGTCAATGCGTTGTTCCAATTAAACATCACGCTAAATGACTGAACAAAATCAATAAATCCAATAAATCCGGCTGCCATTATAGAAATCCCTGTAATTGTTAAATTGTAATACACTTTACGATAAGGTGATGAAAATACCCAACGATACGTCGTACTCATAAAAAAACCATCAATGGTATCCATCAAACACATACCAGCAGTAAATAATAACGGAAAAGCTAATGTTGCATACCAGGGAACTCCTGCATTTGCAGCTGTGGCAGATGTTGCTAATACTGCAATCTGAGTAGCAGTATCAAAACCTAATCCGAAAAGAAATCCAACAATTGCTACTTGCCAGTTATGCTTAATCATTCCTAATAGTTTCAAAAATAAACGATAAATCTTAGATGAATTGATTTGGTCATCTGTACCTGCTTTGGTATGATGATTACGCATAGCGACAAACTTCACCCAGATATCATGCAAGATAACACTATTCACGATGGCCAACATCATCAACATGGTAGCTGCAATAAGTGTTCCTAAGGCGCCTCCTATTTGCTCAAAAATAGGCATAGAATGTTTTGCCCATTCTACAAACAGAACGGTTACCAATGCCATCAACACCACAACCATTGAATGTCCAAATGAAAAACTAAAACCAACGCCGCGTGTATTTTTACCATCATTAAGCATCTTGCGTGTCATGTTGTCAATTGCTGCAATATGATCCACATCAAAAGCATGCCGCAATCCCATTGTGAAGGAAAGATAGGCCATCGCTATCATTTCAGGATATTGTGTAGCACTTGTCATTAACAACAGCATTCCCGATACCAAAAAAAGAATAATTATTGCCCCATAGCGTATCGCATCGGACTGAACAGTTGCTTGTTTTTTTATATTTAACATCATAAATTTTCTCCCTTTTTGCTGTAGAAATAAGATTATCACAGCACCTGTTATTGCGTAAATATGCTGAACAAATTGTGTCCCTAATGAACTAAACATGTCCTTCCATACTACATTCGATTATTTTTTAGCACGATGCTCATTCGAATTCGCGCTACTACCTCTTTAAGTTGAAAAGGACAAAAAAACACCCCAACCTTTAACAGTTGGGGTGTTTTTACTCACTTGTCCCAACTATCTACTAATCAATGTCACATTGGTTTAGTAGATAGTCACTCAAAGAACCTACTAAACATCAACTGAGAAGTAGGTAGAGGAGAGAATGGTTCATTTTTTTAATTGTTTTGTTCATAATTTTTCCTCTTTTTCATATAATTTATATTTTTTAATATGAAACTAATTATATTATCTTACTCTAATTAAGTCGAATGTTTTATTATCTTATTTTAATAATATAACTAATGATACTAACCAGCTACTGAGCAAATGTATTAACTACTGCTTAATCGTCACATCGCCGCTATCTGTTGATATTACGTATGCTCCAGTTGTTCCTTTATGTGTGTAACTTGTCTGATCATCATCATGACTATTGAAAGCAGAAATATCCCCGTCAAGCGTTTTAGCAGTCACACTACTTTTCCCAATCATTGCCGATATATCGCCATCTTGTGCTGTAATGGTAAGCTGACCAGATAGTTGGTTATTCATTAAAGCGACATCCCCATATGATGTGTTTATTTTACCCGTATTAATATGATTATGATGCATGCTCAAGTCACCATTTTCAAGTTGAATGTTCATTCCATCGCTAATTCGTGTATTTTGTATAGTTAAATCACCATTATCACTTTTAATTGTAGCTGTCGATGTAGTCACGTCATTTAAATCAGTATCTTCAATATCATCGAACGTTAAGTCATGTTGAACTATTATGTTTTTTAATCTTGTATCTGCAACATGTTGAATTGCTATTTTATCCGCTTTGACATCAGACAGGCTAACATCACTGCTATTCTGTCCGTCAATTTGAATATCAGTCAAACTTTGTGATTGCGGTACTGTAATCACAATACCCTCTTGATATCCATGGTTACCGTAATTCCAAGAAATGCCAGTAATATTAAATTCGATGTTAATATTACCTTGAGATATACTGTTAGCCTGTTTATCAGTAATTTTCAAATGACTTTGCTGATAGCTCAACTCGGGTAGTTTTTGATACGTCATTACTTTAACGGTGGTTTTCTTAACATCCCCTGTGATAATACGTACAGGTAAAGATGTTGACACGTCAATATTTTTCACCTCGCTATAAGTATATGAATGTTGTACCATTCTTTCTTTTTGTGTTTTACGGTCAATAACTTTAGGGCCATTATTCCAAGAAATAGAACTGGATCCGCCACCAAAACCAAATCCAATTAAAGCTAGCACAGCACCAATAACTATCAAACTCAATCCAATTTTAACACTTCGTTTCATGTTATTTGTCCTCCCGATGCATGTGCTTTTTATCAGTAAAGCGACGATAAATTGCCTTGCTTAATTGTGCTGTTTTATCAATTAGCCACCTCAAGAGACCAATACCAGCTGGTATTACTGTCAACATTATGCCCAATATGAGCAAACCACAACCAATATAATACAGCCCCGTCCAGATTGATTGCAGCAAAACGCCAACTCCGATAATGACTAATAAAATACTTGTCAGGCTCAGTGCAATGACAACTGCAATAAAAGCCGCTAGGACTGCAAAACCAACAGCAGCAAGCGTGACCAAGACAATGAATACAGGTAATGCTAACGGTGACGCCAGTAATGCTAATCCAATCCACCAAATCAGCTTAATATTTGACCGTGGATTTTTACTAGTGGTATCATCTGTTGATTTTTCATCTGCCTTAATTGAATAGTCAGCTAAAATTTTTCGTGAGAGTTGTTTTGGTGTGCCTAACTCACTAATGCATTGCTCATATGTGACTAAATCAGCATCCATCACGTACTCTCGATAGAAATTCATCGCTTCCTCTTTATCTGAATGGTGCAACTGATGTAGTAGTTGCTCTAACTCAGCTAAATAATTCTCCATCTGCTTATCTCTCCTTCAATAATGTGTCAACGTTTGCTTGGAACATTACCCAATCTTGGCGTATGCTAGCCAATCTGTCACGACCTCGTGTTGTAATCTGGTAGTAACGTCGATTTCTGCCTTGATAAGGTTGATCATACGTTGTAACAAATTGATTATTTTTTAATCTCCGTAGTACAGGGTATAACGTCGATTCCGAAACAGAAATCGTGCCCTGCACTCTTTGCGTTAATGCATAACCGTAATAATCTTCTTTATCTAATATCGCTAAAACGCAACCGTCTAATAATTCTGAACTCATTTGAATTGCCATACTTATTTTCTCCAATACTATACGACATATAATATATGTTCAAAAATATTATATGGATTTTTAATTGTTTTGTCAACAAAAAAATATCTCAACAAATGTCATTGTTGAGATATTTTTCGTTGCCTAATCATCTTTTAATAGCTCGCAATCAATAAAATAGATAGCGTAACGCTCGTTTGGCTTTTAACTGTTTTATGCAATTTTTTAGTAATAAAATCCGTGACGATAGTCCCATGACGAGAAAATATCACTCATAATTTTCATGATTTTGTCGACATCTAATCCTTTACGAATAACGATTGGCGCTGGTTGGATACCAACAGCACCATTTTGTTCTGGAATGAGCTTACCTGTCTCATCAACCATAGATACCATCACCCCTTGTTCGTAACGTGTATCTAATGTCTTGTCGGGTTGAATTGATGCCACGTAATCATCGGCCTCAATAATTAAGTCAGCAGCATTTTCAATTTGGTCACCAATACCAGCTACCAAACCACGATTCCCCTTACCAGAAGGATTAGCTGAACTTGCAAATGAGAACTTACCGTACTTTTCCCACATTTCTTTGGCAATATTTTCACTTGGTGTACCAAACTTGATAACAAAACAACTAGTTTCACGTTTATCCATCATCAAATTTTTGGTCCCGTCATTTGGTATCTTGCTCTTTGCTTCTTCTTTCCATGGCAAGATACAACCCAACAAAATGTCCTCATCCCAATGTTGTTGATACATTTGTTCGATTTCAGGTGTCATTTGTGCTAATTCTTTAACTTGTTCTACTGAACCACATAGTACGACACCTGGTTTATTACGCTTACGATTCTTAGCAGCAAATTTTCGTTCCAACCCTTGATCATCTGAAGTCATGATAATGTAACCCACTTTTGTTGGACTAACGATCATCCCCCCATCTTCTTTCAAGATGTCAATGGCTTCACCTTGAACGCCACCATTCCAATGAATCTTTGCTGTTGTTGCTTCTGTCATGATAAAATACCATCCTTTTAATATATTGCTTTTTGTTTTGTTTCTGGCCCATAAACTGCGACCACAATAGCTGCAATTAGCGCCACTGCTGCGATAAAATAGAAAATCAAGTTCGCACTAAATTGTGTAATTGCCCACGCTGCAAAATATGGTGTTAAAACCGTCAATATTTTAGCAACGCCATTAGCATAACCTGTTCCACGGAATCTAAAGTAAGTGGGGAACAACTCTGACATATAAACCCCGACAACCGAAGCCATCAAAATATACATCATAGTTACGACCAAAAATCCTACCGTTAAAATTCCAACCGTTGTATGTTGCTGCGAATAAATCATCCCAAACACCGCAGTCATTACAAAGGCAGAAACAATGACCTTTTTACGACCTATCACGTCAACCAATAATGCGCCTATAAGTGCGCCTATTGGAGCCCCAGCCATCATAACTGCGGAGAATGTTAGTGAATGAACCACTTCGATTCCTTGTTTGATCAATAATGTTGGCATCCACGATGTAAATGTATACTGTGTTAAATTAACTGCACTGACAGCAACCGTTGCAACCAAAAGCCCAATACCAATCCTAGTCTTCACTGGTAGTCGTTTTACACTAGAATCATTTGTGCTGTACGAACCATTCACTTCCAATTTCTCAATGATCTTTTCAGCTTTATCATATTCTCCGCGTGCAATTAACCATCGCGGTGATTCGGGAAAATGACGGCGAACCACCCATAAAATCAATGCTAACACACCAACAATAACAAACATTGCACGCCATGTATAACGAGGAATAACGCTTGCTGCCAAAAGTAAGGTCAATGGTGCAGCCAAATTAGCAATCACAGAAGTTACGCCACTCCACCGACCACGATTTTTAATTGGGGCAAATTCATTAATTAGGGCATAACCTGTCACAATTTCTGCGCCTAACCCAATTGCGGCGAAAAAACGTAGTCCGACTAACATCCAAATATTAGTTGCAAATGCCGCACATAGGGTTAGTACACCAAATATCAACAAATTAGTCGAATACGCTTTTCTTCTGCCCAGAAAATCACCGATAAATCCAGCAAAAATGGACCCAAAGAAAAGACCTAAAAATCCAGAGGAAAGAAACACAGAACCTTGTGCAAGTGTGGCAAAATGTGTGCTAACTATTGCACTATTTACTGCACTAGCAAGATAAACGTCCGCCCCATCTAAAATCATACCAGCTGCAATCATCGCAAAGACACGGTAAAATGTCGCTGTTTCTTTGGTCGTGTCCATCCGTTGTTGCAAATTCATTGCCTGTTCCATGTACTGCCTCCTAACCAAAATTTGGTCGTTGCTTTTCGAATGCAGCGATCAATTTTTCATATTTCATCGTGTTATCAATATCATCTTCACCATTGATAAACTTTTCTTTCCATTGTGAGTTGATATCAAAGTGGAAAGTATAGTTTTTATAAGTCACAGTTTGTTCGGGTAAATCAATTTGAATATTTTCATCTGCTTGAATACCCCGTAATATTTTCCGATTTTCTTCGGGCAACACAATCGGTAACAAACCATTCTTAGTTGAATTCATGTAAAAAATGTCTGAAAATCCGCCGCCAATCACTGCCCTGAATCCATAATCCGTTAACGCCCATACTGCGTGTTCTCGTGATGAGCCCGATCCAAAATCATTTCCTGTAATTAAAATTGAAGCCCCTTGATGTGCTGGTTTGTTCAACTCAAACGCCTCATTCAACGAACCGTCGGCATTGTAGCGCCAATCAAAGAATAAATCTTTACCAAAGCCGGTCTTTAAAATGTTTTTCAAAAATTGTTTAGGCAAGATAATATCAGTATTAATGTTGTCATTTGGAATAACAACCGCTCTACCTGTTTCTCTTACAAAAGCTTCCATATTATTCCCCTATACAAATTCATCTGTCGTAATATCAACGAAGTGACCAGCAATCCCTGCTGCAGCAACCATAGCTGGAGAAGCCAAATGCGTTCTCGATCCTGCACCTTGGCGTCCAATGAAATTTCTATTTGATGTTGAAGCAACATGTTTCCCTGCTGGAATTTTATCGGGATTCATCGCCAAGCATGCCGAACATCCTGGTTCACGCCATTCACAACCAGCTTCTTCAAATATTTGAGCAATACCCGATTTAATCGCACGATTTCTTATCGCACGACTGCCAGGCACCACCCAGGCAGTGACATTAGGCGCCAAGTGATGCCCCTTCATCATATTCGCAGCAATTTCAAGATCTTCATAACGACTATTCGTGCATGATCCGATGAAAATGTAATCTAAATTAATGTCAACTGGCTTCATATTGGGATGCAAGCCAATATATTCATAGGCATTGGCATCATTATCATCTTTGATTGCTGGCAAAGACTGATCAACAGGTGTGGCCATGCCTGGATTTGTTCCCCATGTCACCATCGGTTTCAAATTTGATACATCAAAGGTCAACGTCTCATCAAAATCACTTTCATCATCTGTGTAGAATTGTGACCAATAGTTTTTAGCGGATTCAAAATCTTTTGGTGCTTGTTCACGACCTTCAATGTAGTCAAATGTCGTTTGATCTGGTTGCACCATACCAGTTCTTGAACCAGCTTCAATTGACATATTACACATCGTCATACGAGCCTCCATTGAAAGGTTCTCAACAGTTTCTCCGTAAAATTCGATCGCATAACCGACTCCAAACGACACCCCATATTTAGCAATGATGCCCATGATAATATCTTTGGCGTATGTATTTTTAGGCAGTTTTCCAGTCACCTTAATCCCCATGGTTTTTGGTTTAACTTGCCAAATCGTTTGGGTCGCTAGCACATGCTCAACTTCGGAAGTGCCAATGCCAAAGGCGATTGCTCCAAACGCACCATGTGTTGCTGTGTGGGAATCACCACAGACGATTACTTTGGCAGGCTGTGTCAGACCCCGTTCAGGCCCCACAACATGCACAATTCCTTGCTTGTCATCACCAATTGATGCTAATGGGATGTCAAATTCCTTCGTGTTTTTGACCAATGTATCCATCTGCAATCGAGACATTTGATCTTGTACATTAAAAATATCTTTAGTCGGCACGTTATGATCCATTGTCGCAAAGGTTAAATCCGGTCGCCTAACGCGGCGATTTGTACTTCTCAACCCATCGAAAGGCTGTGGTGAGGTGACCTCATGTACTAAATGTAAATCCACATAAATCAGTTGAGCTTCACCGACTTCCCCAGTAATGACGTGTTTTTCCCAAATTTTGTCAAATAGTGTTTTGCTCATTTTATATCCGCCGATTCATACTTTTTAATGTAATCAACCATTTTTTGCGTGACCTCATCGGTCGTCATCGCGCCACCCATGTCTGGTGTCACATAGTGGTTTTCAATAATGTAGTCTACTGCTGCAGTAATTTTATCGGCAATCCTTTTTTCATCAAAACTTTCCGTTAACATCATAGCTACTGTATTTACCATAGAAATGGGATTGGCTATGCCTTGCCCAGCAATGTCAGGTGCTGAGCCATGAATTGGCTCATACAAATTAGGGCCGCTTTCACCAACTGACATAGAAGGTATTTGTCCAATTGAGCCTGTAATTTGTGCTGCTTCATCACTTAAAATGTCCCCAAACAAATTAGGTATAATCACAACATCAAATGCTGTGGGCTTGGCCATAATAGCCATTGTCATCGCGTCAACATAGTAATAGTCGATTGTCACATCCGGATAACTTTTGCCAACTTCATTAGCAATCTTTCGCCAAAACTTTGATGTAGCCAATACATTTGACTTATCAACAATGGTGACATGCTTGTTCCGTTTTTGCGCCATTTTAAAGCCTTGGTGCATAATACGAGTTACTTCTTCTTCACTGTAATACATCGTATCAATCGCTTGATGTGCTTCGAGCTTACGTGGCTTTCCAAAATAAGCACCAGAGGTCAGCTCACGAACGATTACAAAATCCGTATTTTCAACATACTCTGGCTTCAGTGGTGAACGGTCAATTTGTGCTGCCGTCACTTTTGTTGGCCGGATATTAGCAAATACGTTAAGTTTTGATCTAATTTCTAATAGCCCTTGTTCTGGACGTCGTGGCGCATTATCCCATTTCGGCCCACCAATTGCACTAAGTAGCACCGCATCAGCTTGTTTTGAAACATCAATAGTTGACTGTGGTAGAGGGTCACCAGCTCGATCAATACCATCACCACCAAATGGTGCATCTATAAGTTCATAAGCAAATGTTGTATCCTTTGTCGCAGCGTCCAATACTGCTAATCCTGCTGTCATGATTTCCGGACCGATATAATCGCCTTTTAAAACTACTATTTTTTTAACTGATGTCATATTATTGATAACTCACCATTTCTTTTTCTTCAACGACTTGCATAATAACCTTTAATTGATCATCTGTAATCAAATCAGACTCTTCGGCAACTGATTTAAAGATTGGGAAAATTGATTTCATATCACCACGAGTCACCTCATAACCTAGGCTATTTAGTTTTGACATTACCGCATGCGATCCTGACAATTTTCCCAGAGGTAGGGATGCCGTCGCACCAACCATTTCTGGCTTCAAAATTTCATAAGTTTCTGGATTTTTTAAGTAACCATCCTGATGAATCCCAGATTCATGAGCAAAGGCATTGCGTCCCATAATGGGTTTATTACCCGCAACTGGCATGCGGGTTGCGCGTGCGACAATGTCAGAAATGGCTTTTGACTGAGCTAAGACAATATCTGTTTCTGCATTAAACTTTTCATGACGCACATGAATAGCTGCTGCTGCTTCAATCATATCAACGTTTCCGGCACGTTCACCAATCCCGTTGATTGTACCTTGAATTTCCGTCGCACCATGCTCAATGCCTGCCAAAGCATTAGCCGTTGCCATACCCAAATCATTATGTGTATGTGTTGACCAACCAACTGTGTCAAAACCAACAATATTTTGACGCAAGTTTTCAAAAACTTCACCGTATTCTTCTGGCGTATCATAACCAACTGTGTCTGGTATGTTAATCATTGTTGCTCCAGCGTCAATAGCTGTTTGCACGCTGGCTACCAAAAAATCAGGTTCAGTTCGTGTCGCATCTTCAGGTGAGAATACAATATCTTGCATATGTTGCTTAGTAAAAGTAACGTCTGCTTTGATTTTGTCCAAAATTTCTGCTTTGGTCATGTGTAATTTAAACTCACGATGAATTGGTGAAGTTGCAATGAACACATGAATCATTGGATGTTTTGCATCCTTGGTTGCCTCAATAACCGCATTAATATCATTTCTGACCATTCGTGCCAAACCGACAACTTTTGCGTTATCCACAACTTCTGCAATTCTTTTCACTTCTTCAAAGTCTTTCTGAGAAGCCGCAGGAAATCCCGCTTCAATTGCTGCAACGCCATAATCATCCAATCCTTTTGCTATTTCAATCTTTTCTTCAATTGAAAAGTTAACCCCAATTGTTTGTTCACCATCACGCATTGTTGTGTCATAAAAAGTTACTTTGCTTGCCATAATTTTCTCCTTAAATTAAAATCCCGGACCAGTCAATTTGACTAGTCCGGGATCATGCACTCACATCCTTTTATTCACTAGCCATTAGATAAGTACCTAACAACCAGCTCAAAAGCTCAACTTGCTAGGGTAGTCTAAGCAAGTTGAGGAGAAGGGCTGCATTTGTAATATTCGTTTGTACAGTAGCCTGATTTCTCATGTGAAACACTTCCTTTTAATTTAATAATCCAATCATAACTACTTTATAATTCATCGTCAATTACAAGGTGTGTTTTATTCCAATTTTATATAATTTAGTCGTTTTATAATCCTAACGCCATTTTTGCGTATCGCGACATTCGATCAATTTCCCAAGCTGGTTCCCATGTGAGTTCAACTTTGGTTGTCTTTACTTCAGGTAAAATTTTTAATGCTTCGTCAATCATTTCTTCCAACACACTAATTAACGGACACCCCATCGTTGTAAGCGTCATATTAATGGTTACATCACCGATAGAATTGATATCAACAGCATTGATTAATCCTAAGTTAACAATATCAACTCGCAGTTCTGGGTCAATGACTGTCGTTAAAGCATCCATGATACTTGCCTCAACTTTTTTATTCATACCTTATCCTACCGATCCCACCATTTCAAATTTCATTAATCGATTTAACTCAACAGCATATTCCATTGGCAGTTCTTTTGTGAAAGGTTCGATAAAGCCCATAATAATCATCTCTGTGGCTTTTTCGGCAGAAATACCACGTGTCATTAGATAATACAATTGCTCTTCGGAAACACGCGATACTTTTGCCTCATGCTCCATTGACACATTACCATTCAAAATTGTATTGTATGGAATCGTATCAGCTGAAGATTTATCATCAACTAAAATCGTGTCACACTCGACGTGAGCAAATGACCCATCAGATTCGCGACCAAATTTCACTGTGCCACGATAATCTGTAGAACCACCATCGTGTGCAATCGACTTTGAAATGATAGATGACGACGTATTTTTTGCATTATGAATCATTTGCGCACCAGAATCTAAGTTAACGCCCTCGCCAGCAACAGCAATCGATAGCATTGTTCCCTTTGCGCCCTCGCCTTCCAAATATACTGATGGATACTTCATCGTCGTTTTTGAACCAAAATTACCATCAACCCATTCCATTGTTGCGTTTTCATGCGCTGCTGCACGTTTTGTTTCTAATGAATACACATTATTAGACCAGTTTTGAATCGTAGTGTAACGGCAATATCCGTCTTTTTTAACAATCACTTCTACCACAGCAGCATGTAGTGCATCCCCTGAATACATTGGTGCTGAACAGCCCTCAACGTAATCAACATGCGCCCCTTCATCAACAATAATAAGTGTCCGTTCAAACTGACCTTCATTTTCAGTATTAATTCGAAAATAAGACTGAATAGGTGTCGTAACGTGAACACCTTTAGGGACATAAATGAATGTACCACCAGACCAAACTGCTGAATTTAAGGCCGCTAATTTATTATTGGTTGGTTTAACCAGTGATCCAAAGTATTCTTGAATAAGCTCTGGATATTCTTGGACCGCAGTATCTGTGTCGGTAAAAATAATACCTGTCTTAGCGAATTCTTCTTTCATCCGGTGGTAAACCACTTCAGACTCGTACTGGGCAGAAGACCCTGCTAGCCACTTCCGTTCGGCTTCAGGTACACCCAAACGCTCAAAGGTTTCCTTTAATTCAGCTGGTACATCATCCCAATCACGATATTTATCATTTGTTGGCTTATTATAGTAGTAAATATCTTCAAAATGAATTTCACTTAGATCTGGCCCCCATGTATGCATAGGCATTCTGAGGTATGTTTGATAGGCTTGTAACCGGTAGTCTAACATCCATTGAGGTTCATTCTTTTTAGCTGAAATTTGACGAATAATGTCTTCGTTTAACCCTTTTCCTGTTGAAAATACAGCCTGGTAGTCATCTTGAAATCCTAGTTCACTGGCCTTGTCATTTGAAATGGCTGCTTTTGTTTGATTAATAGCTTCTTGTCTATCTATTTCCATCATCGAAACCTCTTTATTTCTCTACTGATAATAACTCGTCCAAGGCATGCCATGCTAAAGTTGCGCACTTTATTCGTGTAGGAAATTTAGTAACCCCTGCTAAAATTTGTGCTTCTCCAAGAGGTTTTGTATCAGCTACTTCGCCACGTGTCAGTTTTGAAAACTCCTCAAGTAAGGTAGCGACAGCTTCACGACGCTGTCCCAGTACTAAATCTGTCATCATTGAAGCCGAAGCCTTTGATATAGCGCAGCCATCCCCATAAAAATATATATCTGTCACTTTATCGTCAGTCATCTCAAAAGCTAAATCAATAATATCACCACAAGTGGGATTATATTTTCGAACATGATAAGTTTCTGTACCCAACATAGGCTTATAATGATGCGGATGTTGGGCATATTCCATGACTGTTTGACGATATAAAAGATCTAAATTATGCAAACTCACGGTTAAAATACTCCTTAATATCTTCAATGACACTAAGAAATCGATCGATTTCTTCACGCGTATTATAGATATACAAACTAATACGAACTGTCGCTGCAATATTCAAATATTTCATCAGCGGCTGCGCACAATGATGTCCTGCACGAACCTCAATCCCTTCTTGATCCAAGGCCGTTGCTAAGTCGTGGGCATGGACCCCTGCTAAATTAAATGCAATCACGCCTGAATGCTGTTCACTGTTTTGCGGACCATAAATGGTGACACCCGCAATACTTTTTAGCTTTGGCAAGGCATAATCAACTAGAGACTGCTCATAGTTTTCGACCTCTTTCATTCCGATATTTGTCAGATAATCAATAGCGGATCCTAAAGCAATTGCACCAGCAATATTAGGCGTTCCCGCCTCAAAACGCCATGGTGAAGGCTGAAAGGTCGCTTCTTGCAAGTCTACCAATTCAATCATTTCTCCACCAAATTGAGCAGGTTTCATATTTTCTAAAATATCATGTTTGCCGTAAAGAACTCCTATACCTGTTGGTCCAAGCATTTTATGACCCGAAAAAGCAAAAAAATCAACATCCATATCTTGCACATCAACACGCATATGCGGAACAGATTGGGCGCCATCAGCAATCATGATAGCATCATGTTTGTGGGCTATTTTTGCGATTGTTTTTATGGGATTAACAACCCCCAACACATTAGAAGCATGTGTGATTGATACAATTTTAGTTTTGTCTGTTATTTTCCGTTCAAGATCAGCCATATTTAAGGTGCCATCGTCATTGAGTTCGACATATTTTAAATGAGCCCCAACACGTTGCGCTAATTGTTGCCACGGCACAATATTAGAATGATGTTCCATGTAAGATATTAGGATTTCATCTCCTTGTTTAACATTTTCTGCACCATAAGTACTTGCCAACCAATTAAGCGACTCAGTTGTGCCACGAGTGAATAAAACTTCTTCCCGTTTTTGAGCATGAATGAATTTTTGCACTTTATCGCGGGCTTGTTCATATTGTTGTGTCGCACGCTCTGATAGCTCATAAATACCACGATGCACGTTTGCATTATTATTTTGATAATAATTCACTAATGAATCAATCACATACTGGGGTTTTTGTGACGTAGCCGCACTATCAAAGTAGAGCAGCTCTTGCCCATTGACTGTTTGATTTAGTATTGGAAAATCATGTCTAATCGTCTTCATGTCGTAACTTTCTTTCTATTTCTTCAACTACTTGCCTTTGTGCCGCTTTTGTTGGCATTTTTGCTAAAACTTCACCCATAAAGCCGCGAATAACTAGCTTTCGAGCTACTTGCTCACTAATACCCCGACTCATTAAATAATACATTTGATTTTCATCAACACGTCCCACAGAAGCTGCATGCCCCGCCGTCACATCGTTTTCATCAATTAGTAACAAAGGATTTGCATCTCCACGTGCGCGACGTGATAGCATCAAAACACGCGATTCTTGCTGCGCATCCGATCCTTTAGCGCCCTTAATAATTTTCCCGATACCATTAAATACTAAAGTTGACCGATTGAGAATAACGCCTCGTTGGAAGATATGACCAATGGTATGGCGACCACGATTCAAAATGGTTGTCACCAAACCTTGCGTTTGTTTTTTTGTGGTAAGTCCGATGACATTTGTATGTGACGTAGCGCCTTCACCATTTAGTTGACTAGCTAATCGTATGATTGCATTACCGTCATTAAACTCAGCATTTTGCCAATCCACAGTTGCATGATCTCTTACTTCAACTTCTCGATTAATAAATGCTGTCGTTTGTTCACCAAAGGCATCAATATTAGCGTAAGTGACTTGGGCACCTACATCCGCTACAGCTTCGATAACAACAGAAGCCTTTGTTTTTTGAGTCCCGATTGTATGCATTTCTTGTAGTATGTCAACCTTGGCATTGGCGCCAACGCATACAAAAATACGAGCCACAAAATCCTCTCCAGATATAGCTAAATGATTCAATGACAGGTGCAAAACATCATCAAATTGAACGTTTTCTGGTATATAGACAAAAATTCCTGTGTTAAACTGTGCAAAATTTTGTGCTGATAATCGATCGGCTGTTTTGGAAATCACACTACCCACCAGCTTTTCAACTAATGCTGGATGTTCAATCTGTGCTTGTGCCATATTCATCAGAATCACTCCACGAGCGATCATGTCATCCGATAATTGCTGATAAGTAGTGGATAGCCCACTAACTTCGATGCCGTGAACATTATTCTCAGTGAAATATGACGTTGTCGTTTCTTCCTTGGCTGCTACCATTTCATCAAGTTGCCAGGAACTGTATCGAACTTTAGCAAATGTTGGTAGTGGTAAAGACTGTATTGCGCTATTATCAACCATATCAATCCTCCACAAAATACGAATTCACATCTTCATCTGTCAAATGAACGTTCAATCCGAGTTCATCTCGCAATCCCGCATATCCCTCAGATTCTAGTTTCTTCGCCAAATCCGCACCGCCTGTTTTAACTATTTTCCCGCCCATCATCACGTGGACAAAATCAGGCACAATATAGTCAAGTAACCGTTGATAGTGCGTAATCATAAGTGTGCCAAATTCACTGGAACGCATTTCGTTAACACCACGAGAAACGACCTTTAAAGCATCAATGTCTAATCCTGAATCAATCTCATCTAAAATAGCAATTTTCGGCTCTATCATCATCATCTGTAAGATTTCATTACGTTTTTTTTCACCGCCAGAAAATCCTTCATTAAGATAGCGTTCTGCCATTTCTTCTGACATCGATAAAAATTCGCGTTTTTCATCAAGTTTTTCAATAAAAGACATAATACTGATTTGATCGTCTTCAGCACGACGAGCATTGATAGCTGCCCGCATAAATTCAGCATTGGTCACCCCTTGAATTTCAGATGGGTACTGCATGGCCAAGAATAGACCTGCACGAGCGCGTTGATCAACTGACATGTCAGCCAAATCTTGATCATCCATGTAAATATGACCTTCAGTAACTTCATATGCTGGATGTCCCATAATTGTTTGTGATAAAGTTGATTTTCCAGTCCCATTAGGTCCCATAATAGCGTGAATTTCACCAGTGTTGACGACTAAATTAACGCCCTTTAAAATTTCTTTTCCTTCTACTGAAACATGTAGATTCTCTACCTTGAGTGTTGCCATATTATTTTTCCCCTTTTCGCTGACTGATTTTTTGTAAAATAGCTTCGTTTTTATGTATTTTAGCAATCACACGCGCATTTTCAATCATCTCATTTACAATAAAATTCTGACTATCCCAAGTATCACTAGCTTGCACCAATAGCCAAAAAAAGTTTTCTAAGAAATAAGTACTATCGCTTGCGCTCGCTAAATCAATGCCATAAGTTGCCAACATCATAGCATATTTGTAGTTTTTAATCGACATTTGATATTGTGCTAACAAATAAACAATCGCCGCTTGAAATCCAGAATGGTCTACTGTTGTACTTTCCTTTTGGTAGCGCCAAACGTCTTCAAAAGCCTGGTGAGCCTCTTTGAATTGGCCTCGTTGATAATAGTAATGACTCGTTATGGCATAAAACAATAACTTGTGTGACTTGTTAAGACCTGCTATATCAATTTTTTTAATGATTTGTTTTGCTTTTAGACAGTCTTGTTTTAAGATAACTGCCGAAAAATATTGCGTAATTTGATAGGTTGGCCGTTCGGTATCAACCATTTTATCGATTTCTACTTGTTTGATTAGATGCTCAAATTTTCCAATATTTTGATAAAAGAGTGCTTGTGTGGCCAATGTTAAAACACGCTCATTGTTTGTTTGACGCGCAGTAACATTGATTGGAAAAACATCATTCAACGTTAACCCTAACCGTTCACACAGAGCAATCATGATATCAAAAGCTGGCACTTGTTGATGCTTTTCAAATTTGGACAAAGTAGCTTGTGTACAGATATCAGTACATAGCGCCATTTGTGAAATTTTTAAGCGTTTTCTCGTGCTGATAAATTTTTCTATGTTTATCATTGATCCCCCAATCCTATGAAAAAAGGCACCTAACTGCGTTCACAGTTAGGTGCCTGAACAAAAAATGTCCCAACTGTCTACTAAATCCAAATCGATTAGTAGACATTCACTCAAAATAACCTACTAATCATCAGCTGATAAGAAGGATAATGAGAATGTTGTTCAATTTTTTTATATTTTTATTCATTATGTTATCTTTCGTTTCTTAGTAAAAACTCACATTAATATTGAAATAATTATATTCCTATAATTTTAAAATGTCAAACGTTATCGGAAGATAAGCAAGATTGTCTCTATATTTTTACAGTCATCGTCATAATCTGGTCATTTTATAGATGAAGCGATAAATCATATAAATTTGGAATAGTTCGTTGACAATTGAGTTTATACCCCTATACTCATATTAGTAAAAACATATTAAAACTTAGAAAACGCGGAGATTTATTTCATGACAGACACTTTTTCATTTAATGTAAATAGCGATGACTTACAAAAACGATCTGATCATATCAAAATGGGTATTCATCAAGCTCCAGCCCGCTCGTTATTATATGCGACAGGTCAAGTCAGTAACCCCGAAGATATGAAAAAACCATTCATTGCCATCTGTAATTCCTATGTAGAAATCATCCCTGGCCACGTTCATCTGCGTGAACTAGCTGATGTCGCCAAACAAGCCATTCGTGATGCCGGTGGCATTCCTTTTGAGTTTAACACCATTGGTGTGGACGATGGTATTGCGATGGGGCATTTAGGCATGCGCTATTCGTTGCCATCTCGTGAATTAATCGCCGATTCAGCTGAAACTGTCATCACAGCACACTGGTTTGATGGTGTATTCTTCTTACCAAACTGTGACAAAATTACGCCTGGCATGATTATGGCTTCTTTGCGCTGTAATGTACCCTCTGTATTCGTCTCCGGTGGCCCCATGAAAGCTGGTTTAGATCCTCAAGGAAAAGCCACGACTTTATCTTCTATGTTCGAGGCCGTGGGTGCATTTAAATCAGGACTAATGACTGAGGAAGAATTCTTAGAAATGGAGCAAAATGCCTGCCCTACTTGTGGATCTTGTGCTGGTATGTTCACAGCTAACTCCATGAATACCTTAATGGAAGTGATGGGTATCGCCTTGCCGTTCAATGGCACTGCACTAGCAATTTCTGATGAACGACGTGATTTAATTCGCGATGGCGCCAAGCAATTAATGCGTATGGTTAAGGAAAATGTTAAACCACGCGATTTAATTACAAAAGAAGCGCTTGATGATGCCATGGCACTTGATATGGCCATGGGTGGCTCAACCAATACTGTTTTGCACGTGTTGTCTATCGCTCATGAAGCTGGCATTGATTATGACCAAGCAGACATTAACGAAATTGCTAAAAAAGTACCTTACCTATCTAAAATTGCCCCTTCTTCTAAATGGGCAATGGAAGACGTGCATAATGCTGGTGGTGTGCCCGCTATTATCAATGAACTAATTCGTATGGGTGACGTTTTGCACCCTGACCGCATGACTGTAACCGGTAAGACATTGCGCGAAAATGTTGCTGATCATGAAATCATTAATGACGAAATTATCCGGAAGTTCGATGTTAATCCCTATTCAAAGCAAGGTGGCTTATCCATTTTATATGGCAACTTAGCACCCAAAGGTTCAGTTATTAAAGCAGGTGGCGTTGACCCAAGTATTAAAGATTTTACCGGAGAAGCCATTGTCTTTAATTCTGAACAAGAAGCGGTTGAGGCGATAGATAGCGGTCAAATTCACGCTGGTCACGTGCTGATTATTCGCTATGAGGGACCAAAAGGTGGCCCTGGTATGCCCGAAATGCTAGGACCTACATCAGCTATTACTGGTATGGGTCTAGGAAAAGAGGTGGCTTTGGTTACGGATGGCCGTTTTTCCGGTGCATCACGTGGTATCTCTGTTGGCCATGTTAGTCCCGAAGCCGCTGATGATGGTCCAATTGCACTGGTTGAAAATGGTGACAAGATTACCATTGATCTTGTCAATCGTACGATGCATTTGCATGTTGATGATACAGAGCTAGCGGAACGCCATGAACATCTCAAACCCTTTGTTCCTAAAATGCGAAATGGCTGGATGGCACGTTATCAAGCCTTAGTCACTTCAGCAAATACTGGCGGCGTATTAAAGGGCGCTGATGAATTATTCCCTAGCTAAAAGCTATCCTCAAATGTCATAAAGGACGCTGACACATGGAAAATAAAACACAAGAACTACAAGACCAGATGTTGGAAGCCTTATCACAGGTAATCGACCCCGAACTGCGTTGCGATATTGTTAGCTTAGGATTAGTTTATGGACTAGCTATGGATGAAAATGGACATGTCACTGTTAAGCTTACTTTGACCACGATGGGCTGTCCATTGACTGCGGTATTAGATACGATGATTACACGTGCACTCATGGCAATAGATGAAGTACACGATGTCAAAATTGAATTAGTTTGGGAACCGGCATGGTCTACGGACAGAATGAGTCGCTACGCAAAAATGGTTTTGGGTGTCCATAATTGAAAAAAACAGCCAATTTATTATAAGTTACTGGGAGAGCAACTATGAACACAATCAAATCACTTTCAAAATTTCTTACTAAATACTTTACCTTTTTTGTTATTTTAGTAGCTTTATTGGCTATTTTTATTCCTGGACCAGGTACTACGCTTGCTACAACAAAAGTGGGCAACCTCTCGGCTGTATCAATCTTACTGATGATTGTCTTATTTGGTATGGGTATTACGTTGACACCAAATGACTTTAAAAGGGTTGCTCGTAATCCCCTACA
Organism: Leuconostoc sp. XM4; assembly: GCF_055698815.1. NCBI lineage: Bacteria > Bacillati > Bacillota > Bacilli > Lactobacillales > Lactobacillaceae > Leuconostoc > Leuconostoc sp. XM4. The sequence goes on from NZ_CP134507.1 coordinate 2,006,440, forward strand.
AGTTATTTTAGGAACGATAGCACATTATGTTATTATGCCTTTCATTGCTTTTTTACTGGTACATTTGTTTGGGTTAACCGGCGCTGCAGCTGTTGGTGTAATTTTGGTAGGATCAGCGCCCTCTGGCACATCCTCTAACGTTATGTCCTTCTTATCTGGAGGGGATGTTGCGCTTGATGTTTCAATCGGCCTGCTCTCTACATTGTTAGCACCTGTCATGATTCCGACACTATTGAAGCTATTAGCCGGAAAATGGGTGAATGTACCTTTTTCATCAATGTTTTTTTCTGCATTTCAAATTGTTGTCATACCTATTGTTTTGGGTATCATCGTTCATACGATTTTTAAAGAACATGTCCAAAAAGTCATTGAGATTATGCCTTTAATATCCCAAGTGGCTATATTAGTGATTATTCTAGCCGTGTTGTCAGCTAACTCTAAAACCATTTTAGCAGTATCAACCCTAATTTTGGTGCCAGTCATCATATTACATAACTTGCTTGGTTACTTACTGGGTTACGGTTTCTCGAAACTAATGAAAATGGATACCCCTCAACAAAAGGCAATTACCTTCGAAGTTGGTATGCAGGATTCGGCACTTGCATCAACACTGGCCATTTCATTTTTTGAACCTGCTTCAGCCATCGCAGCCGTGATGTTTTCTGTCTGGCACAACATTTCTGGTTCAGTATTAGCTTCTCTCTGGAAAAATCACACAGAGAAAGCACCAGACTAAAAACATTTTAAAAAGACGATGAATTCAATATCATCGTCTTTTTTGATAAAAAAACGCCAGTTTATTACTGACGTTTGAATAATCTGAACTTTACCGCAAAATTTCGTTTTCAGTAACGCCGCCATTTACCATCGTTACGGCATCATTTAAAGCCATTTCCACCATATTTTTTATTGCTGTGTTTGTATAAAAAGCAATATGTGGTGACAGTAGAAAGTTGTCATATTCGATTAAGCGCTTTACATCTGCTGGTAGCGCCGTTATATCTTGCTTTTGGTTCATAAAATCATTTTCATTTGGTGTCACATCAAATGCTGCACCAGCCAATAACTTTGATTCGAGTGCTTTTTCAAGCTCAACCATGTCAACAATTTCACCACGCGCAAAATTCAACATAATTGTTCCTGGCTGAATTTTAGCAAAGAAATTTTCATCAGCCATATAGCGCGTCTCGTCATTTAATGGTGTATGAAAACTAATAACATCTGCTCGAGACAAAGCATCATCTAATGTCGTATAAGTTACAAATGGTTCGTTCTGGGCACGATATATTGGGTCCACACCTAACACTGTTGCGCCCAGCGCGTGAAGCATTTCTGCAAGGGCTGTCCCAATTCGACCTACACCAATCACAGCAACAGTTAAATCATGAATTTCTCTCGCTTGACCACCAGCAGCCCAAGTATAGTCACCCGTATTCATGGCGCGATCAAACTTTTTATTGTGTCGAATTAAATTAAAAAGCTGTGTTAGCGTGTATTCTGCAATTGCTCGGGGTGAATAGGCTGCAACATTAGACAAACGAATATTGTGAGCAAAGGCTTCTGGCAAGTCCAACACATCATAGCCAACCTGTCGAATAGCGATTTGCTTAATATTGAATTGAGCTAGTTGCGCATAAACTGGTGCATTAATGGCTGTTGTTTGTTGTGTGGTAATTGCATCAAAACCTTTAGCGCGATCCACCGTCGTTTCGTTAAGTGGTTGATCAATGGTCACTACTTCGTGGCCTGTTTTTTCAGTCCATTTTTCAACATATGGCATTTCGTCTGAAACTGTATTGTACATTAAAATTTTCATAATATCCTCCAAAGGTGCGCTAGCAATAAGTTATTTAACTTTTCCCAAGAAATATTTTTTCTTACCACGACGAACCAATACAAATTCACCATCATAATGTTTTGTTGGATCGATTTCAAAGTTAACGTCCGTTACTTTTTCACCACTAATGGTAATCGCCCCATTTGTAACGTCTTCACGCGCTTGACGCTTTGATTTCTCGACTTCTCCGTCGACTAAGAAATCGACAACATTTTTCTTTTCCGATGTAATGTCAAAGCTTGGCACACCACCAAATGCATCAGCAATATCTGCTGCAGATAAATTAGCAACATCACCACTAAATAATGCTGCTGATAGCTTTTCAGCATCAGCAACAGCTTGTTCTCCGTGAACAAATTTAGTTACCTCTTGTGCCAAGCGTTTTTGTGCTATACGACCTCCAGGGTTATTTTTGGCTTCTTGTTCGAGGTTATTAATCTCATCAACACCCAAAAATGTAAAGTATTTCAAATACTTCACAACATCTTCATCACTTTGGTTATACCAGAATTGGTAGAAAGTGTAGGGTGAAGTTTTTTCCGGATTCAACCAAATTGCATTTCCTTCTGACTTACCAAACTTTTTACCTGATGAGTCAGTCATCAAAGGAATCGTTAGACCAAAAGCTGTTGCATTATTCCCTTCAATTGAGTGAATTAAATCAATGCCAGACGTAATGTTTCCCCATTGATCTGAGCCACCGATCTGCAATTGTACATTATGACGACGCCATAGTTCATGGTAATCAATGCCTTGCAAAATCTGGTAGGTAAACTCTGTAAATGAAATACCTGTTTCTAAACGTGAAGCTACGACGTCCTTTTTCAACATCACATTGATAGAGAATAACTTACCATAATCGCGTAAAAAGTCTGTCAATGTTAATTTGCCAAGCCAGTCGTTATTATTAACAATAGCAGTTTTTTCATCACCAAATAGCTTGGTTACTTGCTCAGTAATTCCTTTTTCATTCTGACGTAACTGTTCTGGTGAAAGTAATTGACGTTCTGTTGTTGGACGTGGATCACCAATAGCACCAGTTGCACCGCCAATAATAATAACGGCTTTTCCGCCAGCATTTTGAAAACGTTTTAACACCATAAATGGAATCAAGTGCCCCAAATGTAATGAATCAGCTGTTGGATCGGTACCCACATAGGCCCCAATTTCTCCTGATGCCATTGCTTCAATTAATCCTGCTTCATCTGTTACTTGGTTCAGCGCACCGCGCCATTTCAAATCTTCAATAAAATTCATTGCCATCTCCTTTAATTACAGAAAAAATCGTCCTAATCTTAATAGACTAGGACGATTTTCACCGTGGTACCACCTAAATTGTAAGTCATCGGACCTACCACTTAATATGCCTTATCGCGGCACACGTCATTGATTTGCACACTGTGTAACTCAACAATATCCACGGATTAGCTCACAGCAGCCGCTAACTCTCTTTGACGCGTATGATATTATCTTTATCAGTGTAATGAATGTTTTTATTATACCAGAATATTAGATAAAAAAGGACATTTTAATTTTACAAGAAAACGATCAGAATGTTTCATGTGAAACATTCTGATAACAGCCTATAATAAATTACTTTGACAACCACAGTAATATGTTATATTATGTAGTTATAAGAGGTAACTGCATATGGATATATCAAAAGATCTCATTCGTGGTCATACGGACACCATTATTTTAAATATTCTTAGTCAAGGTGATTCTTATGGATACCAAGTTTCAAAATCCATTCGCCAATTATCCAGTAAGCAATACGAACTGAACGAGGCAACACTGTACACTGCGTTTAGACGCTTGGAAAAGGTCGGAGACATCCGTAGTTACTGGGGTGATCAAACCCAGGGGGCTAGACGAAAATACTATACCCTTACTGATCAGGGCCAAGAACATTTTAAATCAGCACAACAAGAATGGGACTTCGCCAAAGATATCATTAGCCATTTAATTAGCGGAAGGATAAAAGATTATGATGAGCGTTGAAATGGAAATTAGAACCCGTTTGGATGTTATTTTTTCTAAATATACGCCGAACGCACAATTAACGGAATTTAAAGAAGAACTTGTAGCCGATTTATTAGAAGCTTATCAAGATTTTTCCAAAACTGATCGGTCCCATAATGAAGCTTTGGACGATGCTTTTGAGCAACTAGGTGATATTGATAGTTTGTTAAAGGACTTAAGTGAACCCAGTACAAAAGAGGAAACAGATAAAGAATCTGAACCAAAACGACCTTACGTGGATATTTCAAATAAAGGCGTGCACATTGGAAATTTACACATCAACAAAAAAGGCGTAACACTTGGTGATGATATCATACTTGATGGCAAAAATAATAAAGTCCAATTTGGTGACTGGTTGCACGTTGACCGTGATGGCGCCCGTGTGGGCGATAAATACTATAAATTTGAAGATAATGTTGATTCAGATATCAATGATACTTTTGAAAATAAAGACTTCAAGGAACCTAACTGGGCTAAATCTCACCATCAATTGACCGTGCCAACCAGTACCAAAGATTTTGTAATTGATTACAGCGAAGCTTCGATTCACTTCTATACAAATGATAAAATCGACCTCATTACTATTGATGAATACTTTAGTCGTGATAATAGACGTTATTTTGCCACTATCTCAGAAAATGATGATAAAATTGTAGTTAACCAGGGTGAACATCCAATGCTCTTCCATGTCCGCACTGCTGTGAACATAGGAATTCCGCGCTCGTTCACCACCGGGAAAATAGAAGTACGAAACCAAGCAGGTAGCTTATATGCACAAGACTTAGTTACCGAGAAGTTTAACGTTCAAATTAACGCCGGAAGTTTCAAAGTCAAAAATATGGATACCAAGACTGCAGATTGGCAGCTTGCATCCGGATCAATAAAGGCAACACATATCAAGGCTGAACAAGCTAAAATACATGCTCAATTAGGTGCTGTTAATATCAGCGATGCAACTATTGATTATGCTAAAGTTAACGCTGACTTTGGTTCTGTACGTATAGACAATCTTGTTGGTGGCGGAGAATTCACGATTAATTCTGGTTCACTTCGTTTGAGAGTTGACCAACTAACAAACGATTTGAAACTAAACTCTAATTCTGGGACCATTCGCTTGACAGCTCCAGCTGATCAAGACTTCAATTTTGAACTAGCAACTAACTCAGGGGCAGTTCATTTGGATCGCAATGACATCCATTATAATAAAAGTTTCGATGGCTATAAAAGTGGATTTGTTGGCGCTAACCCTGAATTTACAATCGATGCACAAGCAGATATGGGTTCTATAAAGATATACTAGTACCTATATTTGATTTCTAAGTCTAAATCAACAATTATTACATGGAGGAATAACAATGACAAAACATAAAAAATTAACTCGCTCACGTGATAACCGTGTGATTGCCGGTGTCCTTGGTGGAATTGCTAACTATTTTAATTGGGATGCTACGTTAGTTCGAATTATTTTCGTGGTATTAGGATTCTTACCCGTTCTGCCTGGAATTTTAGTTTATATTATCGCTTGGGTGTTGATTCCTGATGAACCACGTCAGACACATTATTATTCAGACGGTTCCAGAAAAGATGTCACACCTGATGACTACGATGATCGCCCTTAATTAAAACATTAATCTCAAATAGACCCTGTGGATTTTTTTCATATCCACAGGGTCTATTTACTTGCTTTGCAAAAACGCATTGTTAGTTAGTATTTTGTCTGATAAATGCCAATTTTTTTGCATGAATATCATCCGTGTTGAAATCACGTGGTCCATGATGCGCATCATCAACTAGTATCACCTCAGCTCTTTTACCCACTTTCTGATAATACTTTTCAGCCAATGAAACACTCTGTAAATAAGGTACTACGTCATCCTTAGTTCCAGCAAATAATAACAAGGGCGGCATATTCTTTGAAAAATAAGTTGCTGGGTTCGCTTGTGCAACTTTGCTTGGCATCTGGTCCGGCCGTTTGGTACCTAACATTATTCCTTCAAATGACTGTGCCTCACCAGTTTCGCTGAACTGTGGTTTTATGTTGAGAGCAGCAAATTGTTTAGAAAAATCGTCAACTTTGTAGGGCCCATACATCCCAATCACACAACTAATTTTTGGAAAAAACGTGTGTTCCGCTACATCTTTGAGTCTGCCCAACAATAAATGCTCAGATATTGTTGCTGCCGTTAAAACAGCTAACTGGGCTCCGCTAGATTCCCCAATCAATATAATGTTGTCCTTATCAAGGCCATACTGCTTTGAATTCTTTATCAAAAAATTTATTACTGCACGAATCTCAGCGATTTGGACAGGGAAAGTTTGTTCACCTAGCTGATTAAGTGAATAATCTGGACTCACTACTGCAAAACCATCATTCAAGAACCGTAAACTGGGATTAAGTTTATATGAGGATTTTTGGCCTCGAAGCATACCCCCACCATATATGTCTACAATAACTGGACAATTCTCCCCCGCTTTAGGTAAATAAAGGTCAAGCTGATTACGATCTCCAACCGAATAGCTAAGATTATGAAACACCCTAGCATTTTTTGGCATATTTGCTGGAACATATTTATATGTTTTATCTTTGAATAACATACTTTCATTATAAAACAATTAACGTATCCGTCAAATTGTAATAATAATATTAAAACTGATACAAATTTTACCACTACCAGCTTATAATAAGTTAAAATGGTTTAAATATAACAATTGGAGAACGTTGTATGCTTCAAAATTCTATACAACTTACAGATAACAAGCTACGTGAAATACTATTTGCTGGTCGTTTTGGTATTGAAATAGAAGAACACCGTGTACAATCAGGAAGTAAAAGCCTATCCCAACATCCACACCCTCGTGATTTAGGCAATCGGCAGTATCAACCCTACTTCCAGACTGATTTCTCTGAAAGCCAAGAGGAACTAGTCACCGGTACTAAACATTCTTCAAAAGATGCCTTAATGCATTTGCACGAACTCCAGACTATTTTGGCATCTGAACTGGCTGAGGATGAAATTATTTGGCCACTTTCGATGCCCCCACATTTGTCTGCCAATGATATTGATTATTTGCTTAATCATTTTGAACGATCTTGGTATCAAGAATATCGGGATGTTTTAGTCAAACGTTATGGACCTTTTAAGCATATTATGGCTGGAATTCATGTTAATTTTTCACCAGCTGACGACTTAGTTTGGTGGTTTGGCTCTCAAAAAGAAATCAATTCCTATCCTGCTGCCAAAAATGAGTTATACTTTCAAATCGCTCAACAGATAGCTAGTTATAGGTGGCTACTGACCTATCTTTTTGGTGCAAGTCCCGTTTCTGAAAATTCAACAGATAGTTTACCAACTAATTTCAAACATAGGCAAGCGGTTCGCTCTTGGCGCGCCAGCAATTTTGGTTTTGCAAATAATAACGATATTGAAATTGACTATACTAACTTTGAAACGCATATGAAACAAATTCAACATTATGTTGATACTGGCCAATTCTATGATAAAAGTGAGTTTTATGGTCCAGTGCGTTTAAAGGCTCCAGGAAGTTTGACTAATATGGCACAACGTGGCGCCTCATACCTAGAATTTAGGATGTTTGATACCAATCCCTTCACACTAGATGGTATTTCACAAGATGCGTTAAGCTTCCTCCATTTGCTAATCATCGATGCCATCATTAATCCACAGCAATGGTCAGATGACGACCTAAAAAGCGCGCAGTCTCTAAACCATATGGTATCTTTACAACATCCAAATGCTCCCCTCATCCCATCACTCGCCACTTCTGCTAAACAATTGATTCAACGCTTGGAGGATATTATTAAGCTGTCCCCCGCTGAACTACAGGAAGATTTTTTTAGCGCTCTCACATTCGCTAAGGATGCCCTTGCTGATCCAACGAAAACTATTGGGGCCCAGTTATCAAACTTCATTAGTAATGATTCTCTGGAAACATTTGCTTTGAAACGCGGACAACAGATTTTGTCAGAACGAAAATCCAGCAGTAATAATTTTGTTTTTGCCCCAAATCATTTAAAACAAACTTACATCCAGGCGCATAAATTAGGATTTAAAACATTATTGCGCAAGGACAATTGTCTACAAATAAGCCAAAACGACCATGTCTGGACGTTCACAAAAAATACAGACTTAACTAATTATGTCAAAACAAAAAAGTAATGATACGGACTGTATCATTACTTTTTTAGTAGTTGTTATCTTAAAATATCAATCAGGTTTTTATTACTTGCTGTTTTTGCTGGTAAAATACCAAACACTAGACCAACAACTGTTGACGTTCCGAAAGCCAATAAGAATGTTGATAGTGAAACACTAGCTTTAAATGGTAGGAAAGCAGAAATTCCCATCGCTACCCCTAACCCCGCAAGGTAGCCAATCATCCCGCCACTAAGTGTTAACATAACTGCTTCAATCAAAAACTGCCATAAAATTTGTTTCTGAGATGCCCCCACAGCCATCCGAATACCAATTTCTTGAGTCCGCTCGCTGACTGCAATATACATCATGTTCATGACCCCAATGCCGGCAATAAATAACGAAATACTTGCGACAGCAACAATAAAGTAAGTAATACCCTTAATGACTGCTGTTATACCTTTAAGCATAGCTGCCGTATCAAAAAACTCATAGGATCCGGAAGCATGTTGTGAACCAATTTTATTGAGTTGATCTTTAATATCAGTTGTTGCTTTAGATATATTTGTTCCAGACACAAATGTTAGCTTTAAGGTATTCGCATTAACCGTTGCGTTACTGTTCTCAAACACGTGTCGTGGCACAACAACGTCGTAATTGTAAAATTCACCCTTTACCGCATTATTATTAATAATACCAACAATTGTATACATTGTGCCATTGATTTCAATTCCTGAATTCAACGCATTTCGATTTGTTCGATACCCCTTCTTGGCAATTGATTGACTAACCAATGCAACTGGGTTATCCATTGAGATATCTGTTGCTTTAAGGCCATGCCCAGTAATTATCTCACTGTCATTTGCTGTTGTTGCTAAATATACTGATGCTGTTAAGCTCTTACCATTAATGGTCCCCTCACTGGATAAGATACCATGATCATCAGACTGTACCGTAACTTTGCTGACTTTGGCATTAGCGCGAATACGCGCTAAATCATCATTATTAAATCCGGAAACTTTAGCATCATTACTTGGCGAAAATGTAATTTCCGTCGACTGCTGTCCACTACTATCGGCCTGCAAATTTTTCAGCATTTCAATTCGTGCACCATCGCCAAGAGATAGGATGGTAATCACCGAAGCAATACCAATAATAATTCCAATCATAGTTAAAATACTGCGACGTTTATTTGAAATTAATGACCTGAATGAACTGACAATTAACTCACGAACCTGCATGTTGCACCTCCATGTCACTTTGTAAACGACCGTCTAAAATTCTAATCAGACGATTTGTTTGGCGTGCAACGTTTTCATCGTGTGTCACCATAATGATTGTTGTTCCATTACGATTTAGCTCTTCAAAAAGTGCCAATATTTCTCGAGATGTCGCCGAATCTAATGCCCCCGTGGGTTCATCTGCCACTAGAAAGTTAGGCCGTGTGACAATTGCACGAGCAATTGCAACACGCTGCTGTTGTCCACCCGATAAATTTTTAGGTAGTTTATCATAACTGCCGGGCAATCCCACTTGCTCCAACACATCATTTACACGAGCAATAATATCACGTCGCTTCAAACCAGCATATAATAACGGCAACCCAACATTTTCGCCTACACTTTGGTTCCTAATTAGTTTGAAATTTTGAAAAATAAAACCAACTGATTGATTACGCAATCGAGCATGATCGCGTCTATTCAAATCATTAACTACAGTGCCGTTGAAATTATATTGTCCATCAAAATTATTGTCTAAAAAACCAATAATGTTAATCAATGTTGATTTCCCTGAACCGGACGGTCCCATAATCGCAACAAATTCACCAGCATCAATATTTAACGAAATTTCATGTAAAGCCTTATAATTCTCGTTTCCCTGTCGATAACTTTTGCTGACTGAAACTAAGTTAATCATCAACAACCTCTCCGTTTGTCAACTTTGCATCCGGATTAGTAACCAATTCTTCCCCTTTACTAATACCAGAGTTAACAATGTACGTATCTCCATTTTGCGTTAAGTCAGCTTGAGCTCGACTAGCCTTACCATCAATAACTTTGTAAACACTACCTTTATATACCGCTGATTTCGGAATTTTCAACTCTGACTGCGGCACCTTTACTTTAACGCTTTGTCCGTACAAAAAGTCGTTATTAACACTGGCAGAGAAAGGATAATACGTTGTTCCTTTGCCCTGATTAGATGGAATTTGTTCAATTTTTGTAATCTTAGTACTTTGTTTTGGCGAGCCATCAATACCGCTCACTGTGACAATATCTCCAGCGTGTACCTTGCTGTAATCATATTCTGACACATTAGCTTGCAAAACTTTTTGACTTGAATTCATTGTAATGGCTGGTATACCATCTTTTGTATCATTACTAACTGAAACAACCCCGTCAAAAGGTGCCTTTAAAGATACAGTTAATTTACCTTGTAATTCTGCTAGCTTATTTTGGGCATCTTGCAAATCACCATTTGCATCAGTTAATGCTTGTTGCGCTTGTGTAACAGTGTCCTTTAGCGAAATTTTAGTATCCGCATCTGCTTGATTGTAACTTTGTTGCGCATTTTTAAGAGTAGCTGATGCGCTGCTAACTGCGCGATTGGCTTTATTTACAATGTCCTGTTGTGAACTAATAGACTCTTGCACGTCTGTAGCAGTTACGGTAAGTAAAATATCACCATTTTTAACAGACTGCCCGTCTTTCACATTAATTTGTTGCAATTTCCCAGTTGGTGAGTTTAAAGATTGTGTTTTTTCAGCAACCACTTTTCCTGACATTGTAAGTGGTAAGGCGCCGGTTACTTTATACACTTGATACTTGTTTTTAGCAGTTGATGTTGGCTTTACCAGTTTATGGTAAGCTTGCACGCCAGTGGCAGTTAACATACCAAGTGCAGCAATACTTCCAACAACAGTTACTATAATTTTTGTCTTGCGTTTCATATACTTCCCCTACATAACATGTTAATGATTATTCAAAACTCTTTACATCTCGTTAACTACAAAAAGTTAAAACGCAAAGGCCATCCCAGTGCCTAGAGCTACTGAAATCACAATAAAAATAATCTGTGTACGTTTTGTAATCGTACCATCCTGACGCAAAATTAATGTATATAAGAATGTCGCAACAAGATCACCAATAATGCTTGCTACTTTATTATCATTCTTATATAGATTCAAAACAGTTATTAGAAACAGATTAATGATTCCAACAGGTAACGTACTTACTACTGTGGCGTACCATGAATTCATGAATGATACGGATTGCTTTGCCTCTTGACCAAGTTGCGAAAGAAAAATAAATAATTTGCTGAATAACGCACTAAATATAACGTATGCTGTTGCTCCAACAGCTATACTAATCATTACATACAAGTTTTGAGTACTAGATTCAGTACCACTTACGTCTTTTATAGCGATCAAACTACTAACCATCGTTATTCCGATTAGAACCAAAGTACCAACGATTGTTAACACAATCTTAACTGTTTTTGTCATATTTCTCCCTGTTGATTACCAAGACTACAAGATTCATCATGCTTGCACCTAATAATAGTTCAAACTGTAACAATACTTGAAGTAAAATAGATGAGTTTTGAAAATATCCCCACAGACTTTCAAAAAATCATCTATTTTTTAAATACAAGTATAAGTGAACTATTCAGATAATCTCTTTTCTCCTTTATTTGTATCAGGCCTATACTATTTAGCCGATAGTTATTATTATATCAAAATCAATACGACCAAAATTCATCAAAAGTTACGTCATATCGTATTTTTTGCGATAAATATTTTATTGACTTTTGTTGTAAAATCTGATAATAATTGTTTTAATTAAACAAACGACAAATAAATGTCATTTTTTACCCATGTTTTTCGGACTTTATTATTAATTTATAAAAAAGTAGTGGTATTTTCATGTATGAAATTAATAAAATAATTAAAAAAATTAGAGATGACAACAAACTCACGCAAACAGAGTTTGCTGCTTTTTTGTCTGTATCTCACCAAACTGTTTCAAGTTGGGAACGTGCGAGAACCCGGCCCACACTTGTGATGTTGAAAAAAATATCCCAATCATTTAATATACCACTTTCAAAATTATTACCCGTCGATAAGGTGCCAAAGAAAAGTAAACGTGATCTGGATAAAGAAAAATTAGCCCATGCATTCTTGTGCTTATTATCTCGCTCTGATATGCGAAACGTCACTATGCAAGATATTATTCTTGAGTCCGGCCTAAGTCCACATTATGTCTCATCGCTTTTTTCAACACCTTTGGATATATTAACTTTTATTGCGATGAAAATCGAACAGGAAATATCAATTGCGCTGGAACATACAACAGCAACTGACCCTTTTATCATACTTGCTGATGTTATATTGCCTATTTTATATCAGCATTGTCACGTTCTAAAAATACTCTATTCGAAAAATTATGCAAATGGCGAATGGCTGCATTTTTTAGAGCAGAGATACATTAAATGGGTGACTCCGTTTTTTAATAATTATTGTGTTGAAAACGCCCCAGTTAGTCGATCATTTGCTATTGAACTCAGCGTGAAAATGACACTCTCAATTATTTCAACTTGGCTAACTCAACCTATCCCCGAAACACCAGAAACTTTTCGAGTTCATTTCTTACAATTAACCAAGATGTCTATCACTGACATAGCCACTTTATAATTTTTAAATAAAAACACCGTATTTTACTAATACGGTGTTTTTATTCAATAATTATGCACACAGTATAATTATTGGTTTTGATTAATTTCATATTGTGATTTTGTTAACTTTTATATCAACAGAGCTATCTCGATATCTATGAATAAAAATACAAGCACCATGTATTATACCTGCTTTCATCATTAATAATGGCACTTAAATTATAAAACTAAGAATAGTATTGCTTTTTTATGTTGTTTGTTTTATACTTAGAAACATGAACAAGCAAATGAACTCACAAGTAAACAATACAATTATCAACGCAATTATTATTATTTAATAGTTGGGTTGTTATTTAACGTAACGACTCGTAATATCTGGTCGTTACGGTTATAAAGGAGTTTAAAATCCCATTTAATAACTGTAATAGTTATTAAATGGGATTTTTTGTTTGAAATAACAATAAAAGAGGAAAATATCATGACAACATCAACAACACACACCGTACAAGAATTAACTACTAAACTCTTCCAAGCATTTGATACCAACACGCCACTTGACCGAGACGAATATGTCGGCGTCGTTGATAATTTCGAAAATGCCTATAAAGTCCAAGATGCCGTTCTTACTCAAAAGAATGCTCCAGTTGCTGGTTACAAGGTTTCCTTAACGTCTCAGGAAACACAAGATTTATTTAACTCTGATTCACCACTATATGGTGCCCAATTAGCTAATCGATTTGTCCAATCTGGTTTCAATTTAGATTTAACAGCATACAATGAACCGCAAGTTGAGGTGGAATTAATGTTTACTGCAAAGAAGGACCTAACCCCATCAATGAGCGAAGTAGAACTACTCCAAAATACAACTGTTGCACCAACTTTAGAATTACCAGATGCCCGTTTCAAAAATTGGTTCCCAAAGCTCGACAAGTATCTCGTTTTGTGCGATGCGGCCGTAGGGGGTGCAGTAGTTTATGGTAATCAACGTGATGGCGCTGACTTAGATTTAGCTACTTTAGCTCGTGTTTCAGCTGTTCTGTCGCACAATGATCAAGAAGTTGCCAATGGCGTTGGCAGTGAAGTCCTTGGCAACCCAGTTACATCACTAAAATGGCTTGTTGAAAAACTATTTTCACAAGACAAAGATTTTCCAGCAGGAACGCATGCTTCGACAGGAACATTTCTACTCCCCTTGTCACTTACAACCGGCACTTGGAAAGCGCAATTTACTGAAGGCTTTGGTTCTGTTTCGGTTCATGTGAAATAATAATAAAAAGTGTTCCACGTGGAACACTTTTATAATAGGCTTGTAGCTCAATGGCAGAGCGTTGCGCTGATAACGCAGAGATAGAGGATCATTACCTTTCAGGCCGATATATACTAAATTTAAAATAGAATTTTTATTAAAATAATAGCAAGTATGACCTGTACTGCACCAGTCACAAGGCCAAAGCTAAGAAACTTTCCCCCAGACTTTCTGATTGTGTCCAACTTAAGATTCAATCCGATTCCCGCTAAGTTCACGACGCCGAAAAACCCAGAAATCTGTTTGGCTCCACTTGTTATTAAGTTGGGTAATGGAATAAAACTATTAACTAATAGTAAAACTACGAATGCCATGATGAACCAAGGAATTTTGACACCTTTACTATTAATATTTGTTGCTGAATCGTCTTTTTTTTGTGCCATTTTAGCAAAAACTAACACAACAACTGTCAACATGATGACACGTAGCATTTTAAACAGGGTCGCATACGTGACAACAGTAGTATTAATCAATGATGCTGTTCCAACGACTTGCCCAACTGACTGAACCACACCACCAACTAGTGCACCCAACAGTAAGTTATGGTCTCCTAACACGTGTGGCCCAAGAATCGGCAATATCAGTAACAACACAACACCAGTCAAACTAACAGTCGCAACACTTGTTCGTCGTTGATCATCAGTGGCCCATATCGCTGGTGCTACTGATGCAATAGCACTTGATCCACAAACAGCATTACCTGCGCCCATTAACATGGAGGATTTGTCAGAAACTTTGAAAACACGACCACCCATCCAAAGAACAACCAAAATAGTTAATGTCATCTGTATCAAAATGAATGCCAAGCCATTAATACCAAGATTTTCAATGGTCCGGAGTGTAACGGTAAGCCCCATCAACGCAATACCAATTTCGATGGGAAATTTTTCTGCCCATTTCATCCCCGGTGCGAAAGATGGCTGATTCAAAACAGTATTACCTAATAAAATACCTAATAACATTGCGATTGCTTCCGCGCCTAAAAACGGCAGCCACGTAGCTAATACTTTAGCAACTGCAGACAATATTAAAGTAATGATAATACCAGAAATCATAGTCTTTTTAATTTTCATGTCAATTCTCCCACACGTTTAACAGCACCAATGGGCTGCTAAATTCTAATTTCGATAGTTATTATGTTACCCCCACCTTTGCTATTTGTAAAATAAATATTTATAATATATTCAATTAAGTATTTTAATAGGAAGTCATATGTTTAAACGAATCCAATCCTTTATCGCAGTTTATGAAACACGTTCTTTTTCAAAGGCGGCTGAACAATTATTTATTTCTCAACCTACAGTCAGTGTGCATATTAAACAGTTAGAGTTGCAATTAAACACTACGTTATTTGAACGAAACGGGCGTACTGAATTAGTACCTACTACAAATGCCAGAAAATTTTACCAACATGCTCTACATCTACTGGATGACTGGCAAAATGCAACAGACAGCTTAGATTTAGCTGAAGAACGGCCACGTACTACAGTGAGAATAGGTGCATCGCAGACCTCAGCAACCGTTCTACTGCCCAAGATTTTTGCACAAATAAAAAAAGATGAATTTAACACCATTGATTTCAAAATTGAAATGCATAATTCTGAAGAAATCCTGGCTGGTGTTTTAAATCATCAATTTGATTTTGGCATAATTGAAAAACCGATCACACATGATTTTATTACTCGTGATGCGATAGCCGTCGATCAACTTGTTTTGGCTGGTAATCTGGACAGCACTGTTTGGTTGGTTCGGGAAAAAGGTTCTGGGGTGTATCATTACACACAACAATACTTTAAACAGCATAACATTGTACCAGATCATTTCTTAACTATTGCAAATAATGATATTATTGTAAAAATGCTGGCACAAAATGTTGGTAAATCTATTGTTAGTATTCAAGCTTTACCAGAATCTGTTCCTTATAAGAAACTAGATGACGCGTTTAACCGTCAATTTTATATTATTCACCATGAACATAGTAATCAGAGTGCTATCAAAAATGAGATCGCACGCTTTATTCAGATTGCCAGAAATTTATAAGAAAATAACTTCATCGTTTTCAAAACCTTTAATTCTTGCCAAACTTTCAACACGTACCCCGCGCTCATCTAGAATTTGACGGCCTTTTTGAAAAGTCTTTTCTATGACAACCCCAACCCCAACAACATTAGCATTTGCATCGTTGGCGATCTTAAGCAGCCCCTCGACAGCCTGTCCATTAGCTAAGAAATCATCGATTATTAAGATATTTTCAGCGGCACTTAGGAAGCGATGATCAATCATAATATGATTCGTCGTTTGCTTTGTAAATGAATACACATCTGCAGTCCAAACATTCTCTGGCAATGTTAAAGATTTATTTTTTCGTGCGAATACAACTGGCACATGAAGTGCCAGACCTGCAAAAACTGCCGGAGCTATTCCAGATGATTCAACCGTTACGATCTTATCAATTTTCTCATCAGAAAATATTGTTGCAAATTCTTCACCCATGGCTTGCATAAGTTCTGGGTCAACTTGATGATTTAAAAAAGAGTCCACTTTTAACACATCTTTACCCAAAACACGACCATCTTTTTTAATTCTTTGCTCTAATATTTTCATCATTCATTTCCTTTTTCATTTACTGCCACCATTGACAACCACTACCTTTTTAATTTGAGACGTTTTTAGAAAAAAATGGCGACAAACTATCGTAATCAATACAAAATTTGAAATAATCATTATTTTCGAAAAAAACCAGAAATCATCATCAAAATGCTAACCAACGCCATTAATATAAGGGTAATAACAATCGTTACCCACCAACCACTTTGTGCATCAGCAAACGGCAACCACTTCACATTTTCACCATAAAACCCACTTACAATAGTTGGGACTGTCAAAACAATTGAGTAAACAGTTAATACCTTCATCGTCCAATTCAAATCACGATTACTGAGATTGCCCATCGCGTCACTAACTGAATTAATCACCTCTAGTGCCAAGTTAGCCATTCGCTTAGCTTGTTCAACTTCAACTCTTACATCATCAATATGTTCTAGTTCAAACTCTTTCAATAATGTTTTAAAATCTGTTCGAAAGCTATCTAGCATCACATGATTATTGGCCAGTGAATTTTGAATATAAATCATTTGTGTTTTTAAATATAATAACTCATTCATTTGGTGTGTCGTTTGTTTTTGTTGACCAAATTGTGCTTGAATGACACGCCGTTTTTTATTAATTTCTGTTATTTCGTCAACATACTTTATCATTAAAGAATATAATCCTGTCATGATAAAATCAAATGCACTAATTTCGTCCTCTTGCGCTCGTATTTGTTGATTTTGCGGATCTAATATAATCGGTTTGATGTAATCTGTAGGCTCATGCGTAAATGTATAGACATCATTATGAGCAAATAAAATACCAATTGGCCTCGTCTCTACATTGTTGTCTTGATGTACAATCACGTCAATAACCATCAAAGTTTCGTCCGCATGCCGATCATATTCCATGCGCACACTCTCATTATGATCAACAGCATATCCTATCATTTCATTGGTTAAGTGGTGCTCTTTGACTAAGCTTTCATGTTCTTCAACTGTCAAATTTGAAACGTGATACCATGTAAAGTTTTTTACGTTCTTAACTATCTCAATCATTTTCTGCCATCCCTATAAGTCAGATTTTGTGGCTTTGCAAACACTGATTTTCCAACAGCTAAAAACCCTTCTCGTTCGTAAAAACGTTGCGCAGCAACATTAGCTGTAACCACTTTTAATTCTAACGCTTGCGTTACTTGATTGCGTGCCCAATCAAGTAATTTTGCACCAATGCCACAACCATTCCAGCCTTCTTTAATAAATAGCAGATGTAAAAAACTATCACGCTCTGATAAGGATGCAAATCCTACAATTTCTTGATTAATAATAGCGACCTCGACCACCTCACCATGAGAAACTCTAGCAAAATCCTCTAATTTAGGATGTTTAACCCAAGAAAAATTATGTTGTCGAGCACCTAAATAAATACGCGCAAGTGCCTCTGAATCGTCAGGTTGCATTGCGCGTAGTACTAGATTTTTCGTTGATTTAGTTTGCAAAAAATTTTTTGGACTGGTCATTAACATTCTCTTTTGATTGCTTATCTGAGTTCCAGAATGGCACATAGATTTTACCAAGTACATGCTTCTTTTCAACGTAACCAAACATACGACTGTCATTTGAAACCGATCGGTGGTCGCCTAGTACAAAGTATGAATTCTTTGGTACAACTGTTGTGTTACGATCTTTCTTTTGCCAAAAATCTCGAGATGATAGCGTTTTTAACGTCCAATCACCCCAAGTGCCCCCTGATTGTTGCTCTAATCCAATGTAATCCTGATTAACTTTTTTACCATTAACATATAGATTCGCACCTTTATGTGATACTATATCACCGCCAACAGCAATTACGCGCTTCACATAATCCTTGTGCCCAGATTTAATTTGTGGATCCTCATTGGTTGCGTCAAAAACTATGACATCCCCACGTTTCACAGTAGATATTTTGCTCTCAACAACTAATTCGCCATTGTCTAAATTGGGATTCATTGACGGTCCGTCAACTGTCACCAAAGTAAACAGAAATGTGCGGATAATCAAAGCAATGAAAAGACCAATGACAATGGGTATTACCCAGTTTTTTATAAAGTTCATATCCTATCTGCCCCTCTAACATTAAATAATATTATATCAGTTTTTAAAAAATATTTATACAAAAAAAGCTGGAAACAGTGTTATAACAACATTGTTTCCAGCTAATAATATCATTTTTTACCGCTTACGGCGTTTTGCTTTTCTGATTTTACGTTGTTTTTCTTTTTCAAGTTGCGCTGCTGCTTCGCGTTCACGTCGTATTTTGAAAGGATTTTGCAAGAAAAATGTCTGTACAGTTTGGAAAGCATTTCCCACAACCCAATACAGTGACAAAGCACTCGGAACGGCTAGAGCAGAGAAAAAGATGATCACAGGGAAAATGTATGGCATAGCCTTAGTCATACCATTTTGATCGGGGTTAGATTGCATTGAAAGCCATGATGATGCAAACGTGAACAATGCGGCCAACACCGGTAAAATAAAGTACGGATCATTACTTCCCAATTGTAGCCACAGAAACTTTCCCGATCTTAGAACAGGTGAATTCCAAATTGACTGATACAGTGCAATTAAAATAGGCATTTGCACAATTAAAGGTAACATTGAAGCAAATGGATTTACGCCAGCATCCTTATAAAGTGCTTGTTGCTCTGCCATCATTAACTGACGACTTTCAGTATCCTTACCTGGATACTTTGCTTGTAGTTCTTTTAAAGCCGGCTGAACCACTTGCATTTTCATCATTGATTGCACTTGGTATACCATTAGTGGCAAGATCAAGAAGCGAATAAAAATAGTAAACAGGATAATACCCATACCATAGTTATTGCCAAACCAACTTGAAGCACCCAAAATAGCTCTTGTAAACACCGCGACAATCGCACTCCAGAAACTATGTGATGTCACATGTCCATCATACGACAATCCGGACACAATGATTAAGACCAACGCTACTCCTGCCATAATCAAAGGTAACGGTCCAATTCTCTTCAAAATATTCTCAAATCGCTTCATTCGTTCTCTTCTTTCAATATCTTAGCCAACTTTAACACATGAATCATTTGATTTTTCAAAAATTTTTGACTTCTATGTGCTGCAGCAGGGCGTGCAATGACTAATAAATCCAACTCTTGAGGTAATTCAGGTTTCAATTCTAACAAGCTTTGACGGATACGACGTTTAACCCAAACCCGCTCATGTGCTTTACCTACTTTTTTACTAACCGAAAGCCCAACACGAAAATGTTTTTGCTCTGGTTTATCCATTTGATAAACAATAAAATACTTATTAGCTACAGAACGGTGTTTATTAAAAACATGTTGAAATTCTTCTGGTTTTTTTATGCGGAATGTTTTTCTCATGAAATTACTCCCTATTTATGTACGTAGCCGTATCAACATGCCTAAATGGTTACTAAAATGTTCATCTTCACGATAAATAATACATTATTTATTTCTTCATGTACTAAATAAAAAAGCCACTGCATAGCAGCGACCTTGTTAGGCAGATAGAACCTTGCGGCCCTTTGCACGACGGCGAGCCAAAACTTTACGACCGTTGCTCGTGCTCATACGCTTACGGAATCCGTGTACGCGTTCACGATGACGCTTTTTTGGTTGGTATGTACGCTTCATGTGTGTTCACCTCCATTCACGATTTTTACCTGCAAAAACTTTGCAATTCGAGTTTAATCATATCATGAAATCAACCCCAGCACAAGCGTACTAGATTTTTTTTCAAATACTTAACTATTATACGCTCTTTGCTATGTTAATAGCAATATAATCCTCATCTCAGCATTGACAATCAAACTTTTGTTACAATAAATTTTAGAAATATACTTATATATTAGTTTAAAATTTTTTAATCATACTTGCTCAAATATTATCAATATACTCTAAGGACTCTTCTTATGCGTAAATTAACACATCCTAACCACAATTGTATTTCAGAAACTGTTCTATTTAGTCAGCTTCCCCAAGATGAACTAAATATGATCAGCAAACAAATCAATTACATTGAATACGCGCCTGGGGAAACCATTTTTGATGTAGAGGATGATTCTGATCGACTACTATTAGTACATCAAGGCAAACTAAAGATCAGCCAAACCTCCAGCAATGGAAAAGAACAAACGCTTTATTTCTTAAATGAAGGTGACATTGATGGAGAAGAATCTTTAATTATAGGTTCACGCCACGCAGTAACGTGTGTCGCTGTGGTAAAATCTCGCATTTGTGAAATTCGCAGAAGCGATTTTATGACCTTAACAAAACGACAACCAACCATTGGTCTATCATTAGCCATATCTATTGCTGAAAAGATGCAGAAATTACAGACACAACAAGCTAATCTTTTAACTGGATCTGTGGAAGATAGATTATTGAAGTTTTTAAAGGATACTGCCGAAGAAACAGATAGTTTAAGTTTTGAACTACCTATGTCAAAAAAAGAACTAGCAGCATATCTCGGCACTATTCCTGCTACCCTGAGTCGAAACTTTACAAAACTTGAAGAAAAAAGAATTATCAGCAATAGCTCCAAAGGTAAAATCGTGTTAAATATCACAAAAATAGATAATCCTTGACTTAGGTCAATTACTTATGTGATTGTTTGAGCTTATAATTGATGTACAGATTACAATTACTAATCGGAGGACATACATCATGAAAATAGGTATAATTGGTGCTACACATGCTGGCGTATATGCAGCCAAACAAATCAAATCGGAGCATCCCGAGGCAGAAGTAACTGTATTTGAAAAAAATACTACTGTTTCATTTTTGTCGTGCGGCATAGCTTTGTGGATTGGTGATCATGTTTCTGATCCTGAAAAAATGTTCTACGAAACTCCTGAATCAATGCGCAACCAAGGTATTACCATGTTGATGGCGCACCAAGTTAATCAGGCTGACCTAAAATCTAAAACATTAACAGTAACTAATTTAGATACAGAAGAGGTTACAACACAACAATTTGACAAAATAGTTATCACAACTGGTTCAAAGCCCGTTATTCCAAATATTCCTGGGATTGACAGTAATCGTGTGTATTTCTGTAAATCTTGGGATGACGCTACGCGTATCAAAAGCGTTGCCAAAGATCTCAAGCGTGTAGCTGTCATTGGCGCTGGTTACATTGGGGCTGAGTTAGCTGAACAACTTTCTGTTACTGGAAAACAAGTGACGTTAATTGATGGTGCTGACCGTGTGTTGGCAAAAAACTTTGGTCCGGCTTTCACCGAGCGTATTCAAAAAGAGTACGAAAAAAACAATGTTGATGTGGTTCTCAACCAGTTTGTATCTAAATTCGAAAACACGCCTAACGGTATCAAAATAACCACACCAAATGGCTCATACGAAGCTGATATTGCAATACTAGGCATTGGATTCTTACCAAACACCGATTTATTCAGTGGTCAACTTGAGACACTCCCAAATGGTGCGATAATTGTTAACGATTATATGCAAACTAGTGAAGACAACGTCTATGCCGCTGGAGATGCCAGTACTGTCTTTTTCAATCCAACCCAAGCCATTGATTACATCCCCTTGGCTACAAACGCTATCCGCCAAGGTATACTAGTCGGTAAAAACATTGTTGAACCAACAACTCGTTACCTCGGAACACAAGCTACTTCCGCAGTCGAACTATATGAACAGGCCATGGTTGCTACCGGATTGAATAGTGCGACTGCTAAAGAAAAAGGTCTTGATGTCATTGAAACAGTTATCGAAAGTGATTATCGTCCCGACTTTATGCTAAGTACAACTTCTGTTCTTAGTTCATTAACTTGGGAAAAAGATACTGGCCGAATTGTTGGCGGTTCGTTTATGTCTCAACATGATGTGTCGCAATCTGCCAATCTCGTTTCCATAGCCATTCAAAAACAAATGACAATTGATGAATTAGCAATGTCTGACTTTTTCTTCCAACCCAACTTTAGTCAACCAATTAACTACATTCCTGAGGTTGCTCTTGCCGCTGTCGCTGAGAAACAGGCTTTGACATTAGCTTATTGATGAATTTATTGAATTAATGAATACAAATAAAACACGACTTCCTATGACGAGTCGTGTTTTATTATTGTAGCGTGATTTTTATATTTAAATTATTAGTCTTTGTCACCTAAGATTGAAACCATAGAAACAGTAGAATTCCATCACTGTCAATCTTTGACCAAGGTTCTTTTTAATTTCAAAGGAGCCCTAGATTGTAAAGGAGCCCAAATAGCCATTCATCACGATGTAATTTTTTCATCAATATTCTGCCATCTTTTGACAAATTATGGTTGAGAGATAGTTTTCGAAGTTCATTAGTCATACTTGTTAATTCTCTGTATTCTGATACTTTTGGATTATTCAACTTTTTAGTTGTATCAGAGATTAATTTTTCTTCCTCACGATTTAAATTGGGGTGTTTTTCTAAAAATTTTAATAAATATTTTTGTTTATCCGTTTTGAACATGGTTTTCATTTTAATTTTTACGTTCGTTAATTGTTATCAAGTTTAAAAGTATGCATATTATTTAAACATATGTGGTAAGCGTCCGTCAATTTTTTGCTAAATTAACTAATATAAGCCATTTAACAAATAAAAATAGCCCAGTGAAAATGATTCGGGTCAATTTCACTGAACTATTTTTGTTTACTTTATACAGTCTATGCCACAAAAAGACTATTCAAATGAAGCCCACAATTTTACAATCGCTTGTACACCTTCATCCCCATGTTCTTGACTCAATCGCTCAAATAGTTGCTCGGCAAGTTTGGTATTGGGCAAATCTATATCCATTTCCTTAGCAGCGTCTAACGCTATTCGTAAGTCTTTTAGTAAGTGCTTGACATAAAACCCAGGCGCATAATCACCTTGGAAAATACGTGGTATATAATTATCGACCGACCATGATCCTGCAGCGCCTTTACGCCAAACATTGTAGGCACTCTCTAAATCAAGGCCAGCTGCTTTTGCATAAACTAAGGATTCTGCCATTGTAATAACGGTTGCTGCAACACCAATATTGTTGCTCATCTTCATGTGTTGTCCCTTGCCCGCTGAACCAGCAAAAACAATTTGCTGTCCAATAACGCTTAATACAGGTTTAATCTCATCAAGAACTTGTTGTTCGCCACCAACCATAATCGCTAATGTCCCATTCTTAGCACCAATGTCACCACCTGAAACTGGCGCATCCAACACTTTGAATCCTAAATCAGCACCAGTTTGAGCCAATTGTTCAGCCAAACGTGGTGTTGAAGTTGTCATATCAACCAAAATTGAACCTTCTTTAGCACCAGCAAAAACACCATCTTCACTCGTCCACACTTCTTCAACATCTTTTGGATAACCAACCATCGTAAAAGTAATATCCGAGTACTGTGCAACTTTGGCCGGTGTATCTCGCCAGATAGCACCATTGTTGAGCACTGTATTTGCTTTGCTATGGGTACGATTGAAAACGGATACCTCATAGCCCGCTTGCAATAAATTATTAATTATTCCTGTGCCCATTACGCCAGTACCAATAAATCCGATATTCATACTTCATCCTCCTTAATTTAAAAGCACCACACCCATGTGCAATGCTTTTAAATAGCTATTTTGTAGTAATCAGTTTTTGAATAGTTTTTAAAACACCACTATGATTATTATCCGACAATGCAACATTAAATTGACCAATAATGTCAGCATCCGGCATTTTATATGGCAGCCCAACTGCGTTTAACATTTCCAAATCATTACCACCGTCACCAAAAGCAACAGCATGAGACAAGTCAAGAGCATAACTTTCAGCTAACATTTTTAATCCTTCGGCCTTATTGACATAGGCAGGAACAATATCAATAGCCCCAGTACCTGTTTCCGTAATATGCACATCATCACCAAAGAATGCAAGGGCATCATCATAAAACCTTTTTTCGTCAAAGTTTGTCCAACTCATAGTGACTTTGTAGATTGGTTCGTTAATTTCACGCACGTCACCGAAACTTTTAACGTACTTAAAGTATTTAAAATAACGCTTGTTACTTGCCATATCGAAATCCAAAGGCAAATAAGCGGTCTCATCTGTTGAAAAAACCAAGCCACGGTCTGGACGCATACTATAGTTATTCAAGAATTGTTGAATTTTACGCAAAGTTACCGGGGGGAGAACTTTCGAGAACAACACGGTGCCATCGCTTTTCACCACACGAGCCCCGTTATTGGTGACAAAATTCAAGGGCTCATTAAGAAAATCTTTAAATAAGATATTAATGCGTTCTTGATGAACACCTGTGGCTATCGTAAATTGAATATGCTTCTTATTTAATTCACGCAATACATTACGAAACAATGCTTGATCAAACTTCTTATCGTCCGTCAAAAACGTACCGTCTAAATCCGTTGCTATCAGCTGAATGGTCAATGTTGGAAAGTTCCTTTACCTGTCTACTAGTCTATATGCTATTCATTCTACCTTGATAAACTGGGTATAGCAAATCTGTCTTTTTGTTTCACGTGAAACAATCAAGATTATGCCAAAATCTGTTGTGCAATCCATGCCCCTTCGCGCAAAACAACCGTATTAACACCAGGGCGTGGAATAACTGTCCCGAACCATTTTTTGCCTTCAAGAGGGATACCATAAATATATAAGTTATGCATGCGCTCCCCTTTGGAATTAACAACCTCAAAGGTACGATGATCCGCATCAGCTGAACCCAATTTATAGGTTGATCCATCGTTACGTGTCCAAATAGCAGCTGCCAAAATGCCCTTCTCTCGCAGACTAGCAATCAATGGGTTTGTTGATAGGTCAATGTTTGTCATGCCAACACGCGCTTCAACTAATGCATTACCTTTCACTTCGTTTCCCCGAGCATCACGAGCAACAAAGTTACCTGATTCAGTGGTGACCTGTATGTTGGCAGCCATGACTTCCACAATTCCAGCTTTAATCAAGGCACGTAACTGCTCGACACGTTCCAAGGGTGGTCCAACAGATACCATAGCGTCTAACGGTCTGAATTTACTCAAAAATATTTCATATTCATCTGCAGAGAAATAATCATGCTCAACTACAAAACGAACCCGATCGCGTAAATCACGTAAAATATCGAAAGCACCTGCAAAAGGCGCTATTTTATTTCCTAAGCGAGCATCTTGAATGTCTTTTTCTAAGTAGTCTAATAACCACTCCGTATAATCAGCACTCTTAGGTAAATACTTTGCCGGTTGACGTATAGCCTCGATATCAAAAGGTGGCTCATCAATCAAACCAACTGATTCTGCTGTTGCATTTAAATCAGCACTCGTTAGTAACGCCTGCTTCAAATCCTGCGCCTGATCGTATGTCAAATTGCTAGTTGGACTGTCGATTCTATTCAGTAAGTGTTTATAGGTCAACTCCTTAACAAGCAACTTTTCAAAATCATCGTACTTGATTTGTCCATGTCCAGCTGCGCGCAAAGCTTCTAAGGCTGGTAGTGTGAAAAATATTGGCTCATAAACTTCACTTGTCTCTTTTTCATTGATACCACGCGCATGCAATGGCACGCCACTACGAGACCCGGCAATAATATGCGGTTCTCGTCCAGATGAATGATAGGTTAAATCACCATCTGTTTCGCGTTCAAAGTACCCCCCTTTTCCAATTGACAATCCTGCCATATAATCGAAAAAGCTTAGCCCGAGGCCACGAATGATGACTTTATCTTCTTGCGAAAATACGGAAAGATTGGCCTCAGATGGATGCGTAGGCGGCAAATACTTTAGACTATTTTCGTCTGCAAATGACTTAAACTTAGCTTCCTCAGCCGTTAAATCATTATTTGAATGTCCTAAGGCCATCACGACTTGATTGGCTAAAATTTGGGTCCCATCTGTCAAAACTACTTGGTAATTTGTACCAATTTGAGTAAGGTTTTCTACGCTTTGCTGCGTAAAGGTTAATGTTTGATTGCTACGGACTCTCTTTTTCAGCCATTCAAAATACCAAGCCGCGTAAATGCCCATCATGCCTCTCGTAGCAAAATCACTAGGTGATGTTAAATGTTGTATTTCGGCTGTATAGGAATCATCAAACTCTGAATGCTTCTCCAAAAAAGTGCGCGCGTCTGACTTTAACCACTGAAACAAAGTTGGTCCATGTAGTGGTTTACCACCATGTTCAATTGAATCATCAGTAAATAACGTAATTTGATCAATCACTGTATTCATTAGAAACAATTTATTTTGTGGAATGGATGGGTCCCAGACTCGTCCACCAATGACGTGTGGATCAAATATTTGAACATCGAGTTGAACATCGTCATCCGCTAAATTAATCAGTCGCTCAGCCACCGCTAAACCACGCGGACCGGCACCAATGATTGCTACTTGCATTATTTATCTTCTCCAGAACGTCTAATTTATTAACGCTTTTATATTATTATTAGTTTCCCATTATTATAGTTGTTTATAAAAATATTTTCAAAATGCTCAATAAATATCATAGGTACCTTAAAACACAAAAACGACAGCCATTAGGCTGACGTTATTAGTATATTCATTCATTTGCAACTAGTTATTTATCAATGTCATAAGAATCGGAACCACTACCAAACTAAGAATTGTTGATTCAGTTACCATAATTGCTGCATAATCAGCATCCGCACCATACAAACTAGCCACTACTGGCGCATTTGTCATAACTGGCATAGCTGACTGTAAGATAAATACTTGTTTCATTAGATGCGGCACATCAGCCTTCCATAGGAGGAAAAACATGACAATTGGGGCCAAAATAAAACGACCAAATAATATGCCTAAGCTATATTTATTGAACTCCATATTTCTCAAGCCTGCGCGCTGCACAGCAATACCAATAAAGAACATTGATAGTGGCACAGTTAAGTTACCTATGTACTGTAAATCAGAAACCACAAATGTTGGCAGTTTAACATCTGTCCAAACAAAGATGATTCCTAAGATAAAGCCAAGCAACGGTGGTGAAAAAACCTTTGATAGCGTCGCCCTGATATCAAATTTCCACGCTCCTTCCCCATCACGCTGGATGAGATAAGTACCCAATGTCCAGAAAAAAGTCGTGTTCACCATATAATAAACTAACACATACGGTAGACTTTTAACACCAAACAAAGCCATATTTATTGGTAAGCCGACAAATACAGTATTTGAATTGAAAAACATTGATTGAAAAAGGCCACGGCGATTTTTTCGAATACCTAAAGCTCGTGCAAATCCAACCGAAATTGCAAATAAAACTAGCATCGAGATAATTGGAAATTTAATTTCAGGTAATAAACGTATCAGTTCGCCTTTAGTGAAATCATGCGTTATCGTATTCACCATGTACATTGGCAACGCAACCTGCGTCACGATACGTGCAATAATCTGGCCACTTTTATCTGTGAACCACTTTGCACTTGCCAATCCATAACCAATGGCAACCATTACTAGGATCACCAAGACACCCTGTATACTCTGTAAAAATACGCTCAAAACACTGCCCCATTTATGTGAGAAATTTTAAAATTATTCACATAACATCATATCATTTACTAGTTTTGTTTGCACCATCTATATAAAAATATGCATAAAACCGTTGATGAACATACGAACGTGTTAAATTATTTTTTTTCAGGAAAAAAATCGATTTCTCGCCCATTTAAGTCCTGTACTTCACGATAATTATTTGGATAATCAGCATGTAAAAATGCTTTATCTTGCTTTGATATTTGTATTGCTGACGTCAAAACGAGCCAGTTAATATTTTGCCCTAATGGCGGTGTTGTCAACGATCCTGTATATCGATAATAACTACGATTGTCAGGAATTAACTTCATTAACCCTTCTGCGTTAACATGTTCATCATAAATGTTTTGCACTTCGATACCGTTATCATTATTTGCTGTTTCTCCAAAAACTGCTAACACTAACGTTTGATTATCACGTTGAAAAACAAAATGAATCTCAGCATCGTACCTCTTACCGTCTACGAGATGTTCTGCCCCATCATGAAAATGAAATCTTTCTAATGCCCATACCGTCCCATCAACACGCAAATTACCTTGAACTAAAAACTGTTCTCCTATAATTCGATCGTCAGACTGGACTCGATCCTCAAAATGAATAATCAACTGACTGTTTTCTTGTTGTTGAATGCTTGTCAACGGAATATCAATCGGTGATTGATAAATCGTGTCATCGGCCTTTCGCCAATCCTCTTGTTCTCTATAATCTAAGTGCTTCATCCGGGTACCTCTTAAATTTCTTACTATCGTATTTATATATAGTAAAGCAACAACAAAGAAAGTTCCCACAATATGCTCACAATGCACCATCAATTTTTGCTCCCCAGCATCAATTGGTTCATTTATTCTAACACGTTTTATTTTGTGAAAATAATTATTAATGCATTTTGGTTGACTATCCTAACAAAAACAGCTCAAAAGCTATGATAATTAAGGTTTTTTCAAAAATATTTATCAACTTTTTAGAGGAAAAACAGAAAATAAAATAGCTCCTTAATAAATTCTTTAACATTCACAATGTTATAAAAACTTATCCTCTACCTGTTTACTCACGGTGTTTTTTAGCTTTTTACTAACATGCTCTTTCACAAGTTATCCACATATCCACAAGTTGTGAACTCACCCCTGTGGATAATGTTTATAAACAGCCTCAATTATTGTCCTTTCGCCCTTTTGCTTGTGTACAACAATGTTCATTTGTGGATAACCCACACATTTGTTCGTCTTAATATCAACAACCCCTCTTTTTCATTGTCCACAACTGTTGATATTCTCTAAAGTTGTCGTTTGCCTGTGGAAAACTATTTTTCTTATTGTTATAATTATCTTTGCTACTTCTTCTATATTAGAAAAGTCGTCGGTTCAATCCATAATCTTCGTTAAATACTATCAACGTAAGATCGTCATTTCATTCTGACTTGAACCATATTTAGGAGAGATAATC
>NZ_CP134508.1:0-37372 GCF_055698815.1 Leuconostoc sp. XM4
ATGACTAAAGTTATCACAACTGGAAACTTCAAAGGTGGGGTGGGGAAGACAACAAACTCCGTAATGCTGTCTTATACATTGTCTAAAATGGACAAGAAAGTATTACTAATTGACTTAGATCCCCAAGCTAATGCAACAGATTTATTGCTAACAACAATGACTAATATTTATAAAAAGAAACCTGACTTTAAAGAAACACTGTTTGAAGCCATCAAAAATAATAATCCACAGGAAGCGTTAATAAATGTAAAAGATAATCTAGATTTGTTACCATCTTACTCAGACTTACAAAACTATGAACGTTACCTTTATGATAATTTTTCTGATGATTACTCACAAGATCATCACTTAACAAATTTCATTAATGAATTCAAAAATGAATATGACTTTGTATTTTTAGATATTCCACCACAACTGAACAAATTTACAGACAATGCACTGGTAGCCAGTGATTTTGTAATCGTTATACTACAAACACAAGAACGGGCTCTAAAAGGTGCTGAAAAATATATAGAGCACTTATTAGAGTTACAAGATGACTATGGTCTGAATATAGATCTTTTAGGAATACTTCCCGTACTACAACAAAATGGATCAGAACTTGATTTAGATGTCTTGCAAGATGCCACAGAAAGCTTTGGTGATAACAATATCTTCAAAACTCATATTAAACAGATGAACAGACTAAAGAGATTTGATAGAACTGGTATTACCGATAATACTAAGGATATCCACGACAAACGTATACATGCAATATATGGCGATCTCATCAAAGAAACGCTCGAGCGCATAAATATATTTGATCAAAAATAAGGAGCATTTATCATGACTGACAATATTGGACTAAGCTCATTCCGAAAAAAGAAAACAGAGCGCCCAGAAAATATTACACCAGAACTATCAGAAGATATTAACCGCACAATGCCAGAAGACTTGCTAAAGCTTCCACAAAGTAGGCTTACAAGTAAAGACTTACCAAAATCGATTAGGCTCCCATTAAACACACACACAGCCATTAGCACAATTGCCACTTTGCAAAGTAAAAAAATTTACGAGGTAATTAATGATATTGTGGAAGAATATATTAGTAACTTACCTGCGAGTGAAAAGAAGATTATTCGTTCAAGTATTGAAACCGTAAACAATAATCATTAATTAAACTGGTTTATATTTTTAACAAAAGAAAACTAACTTTGTAATGTTTCTAAAAGGAGCAGAAAACAAAAAGTTGCTCTTATACTAAAAAAATGGACTATTTTTATTCAGTCCGTAAAATGAAAGTATAGGAGTATTTTTATGTCAATTCGTTATTCACAAGATTTCAAAGATTCATTGGTTAAACTTCACCAAGAAGGCCGTTCACTTAAATCATTAGCAGAAGAATTTGGTCCGTCGAAAGATTCTATTGCTATTTGGCTTAAACAAGCTACCCCAATCATGATCAAGGGTCAGTCAAAGACTTTAAAAGACGTCAAGCAACTAGAGAAGCGCCTCGCTATTTTGGAGGAAGAAAACGAAATTTTATCACACATAGCCTGACAGGCATTGAGCGGCCATCTTACTAGCCAAAAAATAGTCCGTAATGTGGTATTGCCGCTCGTTAACCAATTTTTAGCACAAGGCTACGCGCTTGTGCGTATTTTAAGTGCACTTAAAATCAAACCTAGTACCTATTACAACTGGCGCCATTGGCAGCCCAGTCGACAAGAAAAGCGTAGAGAATCTCTAAAACCTTATATTTTAGACGTTTGGAAAACCTTTAAATTTTATGGTTATCGCCGTATTGCTGCTTATAGTCAACAAACCGACGGTCCGAAAGTATCTGGGTATATGACACTCAAATTGATGCGTGAATTAGGGATTAAATCCCGCATGCAAAAACGTTATCGCAAGCCAAAAACTGTGGTGACTGTTGATCAAAAGCCCAATTTGATTAGACACTTGCATGATTTGAGCGGTGTTTGGCAAACAGATATCACTTATATTCAGTTGACTAATCACAGATGGGTCTATTTAGCGACCGTTTTGGATCCTGAGAAGAGAAAAGTATTGGGCTATAAAATTGGCGATACAATGACAGCCGAGCTAGCCACAAGTGCCTTACAGATGGCTTTAGATAAGCATCGAAAGCCATTAATTATTCATTCAGATATGGGGTCACATACACGAGTGCTGAATTTAATATTAAATGTCAAAATTATGGCTTGAAACATTCATATTCACTCAAAGGACATCCATACGATAATGGCCGTATGGAAGCATTTCATTCAATATTGAAACGTGAAGAGGTGTATTTGAAGGCATACGAAACATTAACGCAAGTCCAAGCAGCCATTGGTTGGTATATCAATTTTTATAATCGCAATCGTATCTCAAATGTTGCCTAAGTAACTGAATAAAAATAGTCCAATTTATTGACTTCTGAGCAAAAAAAGGCGCTCTGTTGCTCGTAGGGCGCTTCTGCAAGTTCTTCAGGTAAAAGTAACAATCCAAGTGGCTAACGCCTTCACATCGTCTCTTTTCATGCAATAAACGTCATTTAAACGCGCATTGAAACGTGACAGCATATCTGAACCATCCGCCATGAGCTCTTGATTCAGATAGGTTTTCGACACATCAATTTCTTTGTTAGTGTGATGGTCAGTTTTACGTTCAAAATGGACTGCTAAACCAGGGACTGCGCCACGCGTATTTTTCTTTAAATGCGCCATCAAAAATGCCTCCTCGAAAAAGGTTTTCCAAGACCAGTATAACACCGTTAAAAATCTGGTATAGCCTGTTATACCAAAATTCTATTTTGGACAGGCTCTGCGAGGCGCGTCATCGACAAGCGATGACCGTAGCGTTTCCCCTTCCTGCTGGGGAAACTGCTATTTTACAGCGCCACTTATCCGGCTTGTAAAACCTCCGGCGGGTCACGCCGTGACAGGGCAATTTATCATTGCAGGATCACTTTCAGTGAGAGCATGTCATGCAGAACGTTACCCGCGTGGGGCAAGCTGATGTCAGCTTAACCACATTAAAATAATCGGTAAACGTAAGTGTATAATAACAAAAAAATTGTAGTGGACTATCGCAATTAATAGGTGTTATACAATAAAAGCAAACAAAAAGGCACCCTTAAGGTGCCCACATTATTTTAACGATCATTAAGATCATCAAAATAACGTTTGATTGCGAACGTCACAACAGCAACACAGATTGCGTTAAACAATTGTGTGAGTTCTTGAAAAAAGTAAATCATGGAGTCTAAACCTCCTTGCCGTTGCAGTTATAGTAGGAAACAACAGCTTTTTAAGTATATCATGTTTTGAAATACCAATAATATAATGTTATAATGTTAATAGAAGAAAGTACATGGAGACTAACCTCTCTAGTAAAAAGGGCTAGTGCGTAGGAACACCAGCTCTTTTTGTTTGTCTTTTTTTTTTGAAGCAAGTTTCCTTTCAGGGCAAGACAGTGTATAATTATAAACAATAACTGCCATGAAACAGCTCTGCTGTTTCAAAGGCTTGGGCCAGTACGCTGGTCAAGCCTGGTGGCCCACTTTAAAATACAGTGACGCTGATAGTATGATGGCTGGACTGTTATTTTTGACAATTAAAGACGCTTCAAAAAATTTCTTTAACCCCCAAATCACTAATAGGGGGGTTAAATTTACAAAAAAGCCAACAGGCAAACAACCCTCATGCTTACGGGGCGTAGGGTTACAGCGAAATAATATTCGTGTATAAATTAATGTAATAATGAAAATTTGATAATAAAAATCGGCCGTTAAATGGCTTTTTTATTAGATAAATCATTTTTAGGTTGCTATCAAGCTATTTACGATTAAGGAGGATTATATGACATACAATGCGATTAAAGGACGCTTTACACACGTTGCGCCCGATAAATCGATAGTGTACGGTGATAAGCCTTATACGTTTGCCTTAACACCAGAACAAAGTGAACAGATTGACCAGGCGGTTTATGCGGTTGTCCTGGCCAAAAATTATAAAACGACCTCTTTCTCAATTGATGAGAAGTTAACGTTGTCTGACGAAGAAGTCACCCAACACAAATTAATGGTCCGTTTACGCCTCCGCAAAAAGCACAAACAGCCGTCTCATAAACCGCTCACGGACTAAAATTTCACAAATAACAAAAGGCTAGTTTTGGGGATTATGAGAGCTAGACCAATTATTTTAAGCTCAATTCACAAGAACAGATCACAGAAAAAGCGCCAAACCCTATGAAATTAAGGCTTGGCGCTTTTAACTTGGTATAAGCTGCATTATGTTAATTCGTTAAATTAATAATACCCATATGGACTATATTGGTGTCCAGGTTTAGGTTGCGTCTTGCCATTCAATTGATCTAGAACCTTTTGAGGGTCGGCTGGATGGTATACATGTCCAATTGCCCCTAAAACGTCGCCAATCCAATGTCATCCGCTAATTTTGTTGCACTCTGAATTAGATAACTTTTTATAGTTACTTAAATAGCTTTTCATAATATCGACTATGAGCGTAACATGATTAAATAGTTAAGATAATTACACTCTTCAGAATGCTAATATTATTCATAATTACTAAAAAGTGCTAGAATTTGAGATGAGGAGTGATCATTCATATCCTGTAATTTCAATTTTCAGTAAGTACACTGCTAAAAATATAGAGGAAAATTAAAATGGAACAGTCCAATAAAAAATATTTCTTTGATGAGCCAGCTTTTGATCTACATGATGGCGGATATGTACCTCTCATAGTAAATAATGCCCCGGAAATGCCTTTAAATATACCACCTATTTTAAAAGCAGATAGAGAGTCTAAAAATGATATCTACTATACCGTCACTGCAAAATCAGGGAAATCGCAAATATTGCCAGGGGAAAAGACACAGGCATGGGGTTATAATGCTAATTTTTTAGGTAAGACTATTATATTTCACCGCGGTCAAAAAAATCATATCACTTTGAAGAATGACCTGCCAGAATTAACTACTTTTCATTGGCATGGAGCTGATGTTAGTGGCCCTTATGTTGATGGGGGTTGTCACGCGCCTGTTTACCCAGGGGAAATCAAACATATTAATTTTACGTTGAATCAGCCCGCTGCGACATTATGGTTGCATGCTCACCCATGTCCATCCACAGCAGAACAGGTGTGGCAAGGATTAGCTACAATGGTTATTGTTCAAGATGAGCATGAATCCCAATTATCAATACCAAGAAATTATGGAGTAGATGATATTCCAATTATTTTACAAGATAGACATTTTCACAAAGATAATCAGTTTGATTATCGTGCCGATTATGATCCTGATGGTGTTGCAGGTCCCACGGCTGTTATCAATGGAACAGTCAACCCATACTTCGATGTCACAACACAAAAAATAAGGTTACGTTTTCTAAATGGTGCTAACCGTCGGGAATGGCGTTTGCATTTTTCCGATGATTTGCCATTTGATCAGATTGCGGGGGATTGTTCTCTATTACCCAAGCCAATCAAGCTGACAGGTTTAATGTTGAGCTGTGCTGAACGTGCAGAAGTCATTATTGATTTTAGCCAATATCATGAAGGTGATGAGGTAACCTTATATACTGATCAAGTGCCACTATTAAAGTTCCGCATTCACAATTTCGCAAAAGATACTACAAAAATTCCCGATCATTTAATTAATTTAAAGAAACCGTCAGTTGAACCGTCATTACCCATTCGACATGTCGTCATGCAAGGAATGGATGAAAGTGTTGCCATAGATGACAAGAAATTTGCTATGGAACGCATTGATGCCGAGCAAATAGTTGGAGAGTATCAGTATTGGGATGTCACGAATAGTAACGAAAAACCGGGAATGGTTCACCCATTTCACATACACGGCACTCGCTTTTTAGTACTAACACGTAATGGAAAAGATCCATATCCAAATGAGAACGGTTTCAAAGACACCATTGGAGTTAACCCAGGAGAAACTGTTCGAATACTAGTTAAGTTTGATTTACCTGGTATATATATGTATCATTGCCATATTTTAGAACATGAAGATGGTGGTATGATGGCACAAATAGAGATAGTAGATCCAAAAAAGCCGCATCAGAAGTATCAGTTAATGGATATGAATACTTTAATGAACGCGTTAGCTGAGGAGCGTGGTATTGAGTTATCTAATCTTTGGATGGCAGGTATGGAGTCGTACGAAAAAATGGGAATGAAAATGTAAGATTTTGCTAGAATACTTCCGATGAAAAATGGTTGATCAATCATATTCGCTGTTAAACTATTGGTATGTTAAGATTAAGGGAACAACATATTTAAAAACAAAACATCACTTTAACTACACTACAGTTTGCTCTTATACTAAAAAAATGGACTATTTTTATTCAGTCCGTAAAATGAAAGTATAGGAGTATTTTTATGTCAATTCGTTATTCACAAGATTTCAAAGATTCATTGGTTAAACTTCACCAAGAAGGCCGTTCACTTAAATCATTAGCAGAAGAATTTGGTCCGTCGAAAGATTCTATTGCTATTTGGCTTAAACAAGCTACCCCAATCATGATCAAGGGTCAGTCAAAGACTTTAAAAGACGTCAAGCAACTAGAGAAGCGCCTCGCTATTTTGGAGGAAGAAAACGAAATTTTATCACACATAGCCTGACAGGCATTGAGCGGCCATCTTACTAGCCAAAAAATAGTCCGTAATGTGGTATTGCCGCTCGTTAACCAATTTTTAGCACAAGGCTACGCGCTTGTGCGTATTTTAAGTGCACTTAAAATCAAACCTAGTACCTATTACAACTGGCGCCATTGGCAGCCCAGTCGACAAGAAAAGCGTAGAGAATCTCTAAAACCTTATATTTTAGACGTTTGGAAAACCTTTAAATTTTATGGTTATCGCCGTATTGCTGCTTATAGTCAACAAACCGACGGTCCGAAAGTATCTGGGTATATGACACTCAAATTGATGCGTGAATTAGGGATTAAATCCCGCATGCAAAAACGTTATCGCAAGCCAAAAACTGTGGTGACTGTTGATCAAAAGCCCAATTTGATTAGACACTTGCATGATTTGAGCGGTGTTTGGCAAACAGATATCACTTATATTCAGTTGACTAATCACAGATGGGTCTATTTAGCGACCGTTTTGGATCCTGAGAAGAGAAAAGTATTGGGCTATAAAATTGGCGATACAATGACAGCCGAGCTAGCCACAAGTGCCTTACAGATGGCTTTAGATAAGCATCGAAAGCCATTAATTATTCATTCAGATATGGGGTCACATACACGAGTGCTGAATTTAATATTAAATGTCAAAATTATGGCTTGAAACATTCATATTCACTCAAAGGACATCCATACGATAATGGCCGTATGGAAGCATTTCATTCAATATTGAAACGTGAAGAGGTGTATTTGAAGGCATACGAAACATTAACGCAAGTCCAAGCAGCCATTGGTTGGTATATCAATTTTTATAATCGCAATCGTATCTCAAATGTTGCCTAAGTAACTGAATAAAAATAGTCCAATTTATTGACTTCTGAGCAATCAGGTTGATGTTCCAATTTGGAATATTATTAATTGCCCTGTTGGCATATCTAGACAAAAAAAAATAACTGCTTAACTTTGGTGAGTTGCAGTTACTTTTTTAAAGTTTAATCTGTGATAGTCACTATTTGATATAGTAACGTTGTAGAGTCACGTGTTAGAGCACGTGGCTTTTTCTATACTTAAATTGTATAACAACATGTGTGCTTAATGCAACAATTGAAAATATTAATTATATTATTTAATTACTAAACTCTATATCATCTGTACCATCGCTAGTAGCGATAATTGTTCCATTAGGTAATTGGACATTGATTGCAGGATTATTCATATCGAAAACCACAGCTTGTCTGTTTGCAATAGTTTCAAGTATGTCCATTGCGTCACGTAAATCGGAATTAGAATAGTTAGCCCAGTCATCATACCCAACGTAAGTTAATGTGTTAGTGCTCTTATCATAGGTTGCATATTGAGCAGTGCCTTTTAATAATGAATTTACTTTATCCTCATAGTCTTTTGAGTTATCAGTACTTGAAGAGCTACTAGATTCAATTTCATCAGAACTTGATGATTCATCGTCGCTAAAGCTTTCAGAACTATCTTCCTCTGAACTAGAAGACTGTTTATGGCTGACCGAAGAAGATGACTCTGATTCTGAATTGCCAGAATTATCACTAAAAATTGATAATCCAATAACGGCAACAATAATTACGGCGCAGATTATAAAAGGCAATGGATGTTTTTGTATAAAGTCTTGTTTCTTTGGTGGGCGTCTCATGAAATTATGTTTCTCTCTATTAATCTATTGTTATATCCACATCTAAATATATACCACTAATTAAAATATGCAAGTTTACATAAGGGCGGTTATCGGCACTAGCCGGTACGACGCCGTTTATAAGCCGTCACTTGTGAATTTCAAAAATTCGCCTTGTGAAGGCTTATTTGTTGCACGATACAACTTGTGAAATCCGGCTGGTTCACAATCTATACCACCTGTTTTCTCTCACCGGCAGGGCTCGGCCCTGTTCCACCTACAAAAACACCCAGAAATCACGCCGTTTTAAGCTGAAATCCGGGTTTTGAAAAATTTTCGGAGTCCGGCAACTCTCGGTACCGAAAAAACCTGTCCATAATCTTGACATCAGCGCCCCCCATAAAAGACTCTAACGTCTTAAAAATGTTGCTTTTTAAAACTATACAGTAAAAAAAAACGGATACCAAGTATAAAATTAGGTATTTGTTTTTTGTGAGCTACATAAATTCACAAAAATCGTACCTCTCTCGAATAACGAGATACTTTTTTAGTTAAAATGCTTGATAATTGGCTATAGTTTTATTCATACTAATAGAAAAAGAAAATACGGAGGTATGTTATGACCTTTTCAAAGAGTTTAAAAGAATTACGTTTGCTACATGAGTTATCACAGACACAATTAGCTAGAAAATTAAATGTTTCCCCTAAAACTATTTCAAACTGGGAAAATGAAAGAAATTTACCGGATATTGAATTGATTATTAAAATATCTAAAGTCTTAGACGTAACACTGGATGAACTAATTACTGGTAATATTCAGTTAGAGAATAAACTAATCAAAGATAGTCATAAAGTTTTTCGTGATAATGTAATGTCTATCGTGGTGAGTTTATATTCGATGTTAACCGGTATGTTAGCAATGGTGTGGTTTTTAAATATTCAAACCCCACTTCGTACCATTGTTTTTTCAACTTGGTTATTTGTTGGCTTCATTTTTGGATATATGATAGAGCCTACTGATAATAAAAATCCTTTTGATTCTATATCGCCAATAATTCGATATAGCTTCATAGCACTGTTCATTGTTTTAGGCTTATCAATAATAATTGGCTCTTCTTGGTTGATCGTAAACTATCCACAAAAAATTATTTACTTCGTTACTATGATAGTTGGAGTTGTCATAATAATTATGACTAAACCCATTTGGCCCACAAAAAATAGAAATGCTGAATAATTCAGAAATGATTGAGTTAAGGGGCTATAACTATCAATTGTCTCTGTTAAATACTATAAAAAAAGCCTCTAACAAATCAACTTGGCTTGTTAGAGGCTTTTTTTATTTAGATAATATAATAGCCCTTGAAATGTAAGGCTAAATTGAATGGCTAAGCGTTGCTATATAGAGGCGCATAAATACTTTGTTTCTCAATTTTGGCTAGGCATGTTATAATGAATACAGAAAAAGGAAGCCTTGCGCTAACAAGACTTCCCATTATAGAGCCGTATAAGACGGTGGCAAACTTAAAACGATTAAATAACCGCTAGCTTGGCAGAGCTAAGGCGGTTATTTTTTTTGTTGGTTTTTAATCAACTCAACAACTAATGCTAGTAAGGTAACTATGAAAGTACCAAACATTAGCATAAGCTGTAAAGCGTCCGATACGGACACTTGGGCTACTCCTTTCCTAGAATGTGAGTTTATAGTTTTTACACCATAAGCACCACCCCCCTTAAGGAAATAGCCACCGCCTTAACTTCTCTACTTGAACTATTATACAGGATAAAGCGTGATTTACCTATTGATGATTAATGCTCTAATATCCTGAACGGCTAGTTTTCTATTTTCAATATAAATATAATTATCCGACATGTTTTCAATGAACCCAGATATATTTTTTTTTGGTTTCATGATTGAAGTTAGTTTCATCTAATTGAATAGTCACAGTATAATAATTTGCTAATGCGTGCATTGCATTATGAAATATTTTATCCGTAGTCATTTTGGGTAACTTTTTTTCACTATATACATTTTCCTGATCCATTTTCCTTAATGCAGAAGTATGGTCGCTTAAAAAGAAGCCACGCCACTTTTTAATGCCCCTATCTCTATAATCATACTGAAAGTAATTATTGATTAAAGCGCTAAAATCTTGATCCATTTCATTTCTCATTTCAAATTTTTTATTCCTCAATTATACGAACGTTAGTTCCCTTATGCAAGCGGCTCGATTTTAAACTTTTGTTATATTATATATGTAGTTCAAAAATATAGACTAAAAGGAAAATTTTGTTATGCTTAAAATACTAAGTGAATCCATATACCAAATTTACAAGTTTACATCAGGGATAGTATCATGGGGATTAATTAATATACCTGTTAGCTGGTTATCTTTTTTTATAGCCATCATAGGTTTGGCTAGGAATAATCATAATAAATTACGACAAAGATTTGATTATTCATCAGTAACCCACCCATGTAATACAGTTATTACTGTTTACAACGACAGTTTAGTAACAGAAACTTCACGATTTAATGGAATAATAGTCACTGCAAAAAAGCCAAACTTACTACGGAAAAAAGTAATTAAATGGAATTTGAAAAATAAAAAATTTGGACATAATAAACAGCTTTTATTCCCTTTTCATCAAATGGTAAATATTCAGAATAACGAAGAAATAAAACAATCTGATTTTTTTGCTGTTAAGAGCCATGAAATGAGAGAAATTATAATCAATAAAAAAAATTTTTTAAATTCAATAAAAAATAAGCTATACAGTAATATTAAGGCACTTACAAAGTTTACTAATAAGAAAGCATTTTATGTATATTTTGTTTATGAAACGGTTACTGGTAAAACAAGAATGTTTGCTGTTAAAATTATTTTTGATGACCCTATTGGTCAGGATCTAAATATTGACGATTGTAATAAAGTGCTACAAGCTAAATTAAAGTACAATAACTAACAAGTTAAGGGTAAAATACAACTAATATTTAAAAAAAGGGATAGCATTAATAGATGGATTACACTGAATTCTACAAACATGTTAAAAACGAA
This sequence comes from Leuconostoc sp. XM4, assembly GCF_055698815.1. Taxonomy (NCBI): domain Bacteria; kingdom Bacillati; phylum Bacillota; class Bacilli; order Lactobacillales; family Lactobacillaceae; genus Leuconostoc; species Leuconostoc sp. XM4. The sequence continues at coordinate 11,345 of NZ_CP134508.1, forward strand.
TTGAAAGTTACCGGAACAGATAACCAGTTTCATCTGTATTATGATGAAACAAATAACTTTAGATCTTTTAAAGTAGACGATAAAGGTTTTAATGCTGACGAACATGCCTATTTCATACTTGGAGGAATTGGCATAAAAACCGACTCGCATGACATTGTTGAAGGTGTTGATAGCCTCTTCTCAAAATTTGGTATGCAAGCAAATGCTCAAGAAATAAAGTTTAAGCATATCAAGAATGGTGCCAATAATTTTATTGAGTTAATGGATAAAAAAAGAGTAAAAGTTTTTTTGAATTGGCTTTATGAAAATGACAATGTTTTTATCCACTATAATTATGTAGATAATTTTTATTTCTCTATTGTTGACTCTTTACCCAATTCAATGCTTCTCGGCATAGAATTTAATCGTGACCTAAAAGATTGTTTGTATCAAATTATGAAAACTGATAAAGAATATTTTACAAACCTTTTCGTTTTATTAGGCTATCCAAATGTTAACAACCCTAAATTACTAATAAATAAAATTATAGAAAAGATAAATGAAATTACCCCATACGGAGATGATTTTTGTTTAGAGTATTTACGACAGATCTTAAAATCAGCAATTAGGTCCAAACTTCCTCTTTTAGAAAATAATGTCGAGGGTGAATTGATAGATAACTACTCTGATCTATACGCACAGAGTATTTATTCTTTTCCAAATTCTCATCACAAATTTGATCATGAATATAATATTGAGCCATTTTTAGCGAATAACCCTATTTATGTAAATGACAAACTAGTAGACTATATTTTTGATGATTCTAAACATTCTCGATTATTACAATTATCTGATTTAACAGTTGGCATTTTAAGACATTGGATGAGTTTCCTTGAAAAAAATTCGGAATCGAAAATTTCAGATATTTTAAACAGTTTATCTAGCAATCAAGAAACAAACATTCGAAAATTACAACAAGTTATGAACAATTCACTATCTGAAAGTCAGGGTTTCAAAATTGGTTCTGGGAGTAATACGTTTGAAAATAAAGTTTCCGATTTCTTAACTTATAAATTTTAACTAGAATAATTCAGATACTCGCTTATTACTGACTATAAAAGATCCAGAACATATCAACTTAAGGACGGTAAGAAATTATATTAAATTTAATTTGCGATACAAGATAATGTGCATTAAAAGGTGACATATCTTAACAATTGTGTCGCTTTTTTTTTGTGCCTTATAATTAAAGGTGTTAAAATAAGTCATAACTTACCACCATAAAGCAGTCCAATTAATTTATTGACTTCTAAGTAAAATACCAGGAGTTTTGCTATGAGTTAACTATGATCCTAGGTGGTCACTAAAACATTCCTTAATTCAGGGTCTATAATTATAATAATGGCACTTTAAAGCGCCACAAAGTACATAGAAGACCTTGATACTTATACACCTATGTTGATGGAAGCATTGCATTTAAGTTTATGGTGTATCATGTTGTTATACAAATTAAAATTATAGGTGGTTTAGAATGAAAAAAATTTATTTTTTATGTACAGGAAATTCTTGTCGCAGTCAAATGGCTGAAGGATATGCAAAAAAAATATTGCCGGCAAATGAGTTTCAAATCGAGAGTGCAGGGATTGAAACTCATGGGTTAAATCTAAATGCTGTTAAAGTTATGGCTGAAGATGGAGTAGATATTAGTAGCCACTACTCTAAATTAATTGATCTAAATTATTTGAACACTTCAGATTTAGTTATTACTTTATGTGGTGATGCCAAGGATAAATGTCCTATGCTTCCCCCTCAAACCAAGAGTTTACACTGGCCTTTATCTGACCCAGCGCAAGCCACAGGAACTTTAGAAGAACAACTACAAGAATTCCGTAAGGTTCGTGACGAAATTAAAAAATTAGTTACAAGTTTGAATAACTACGTTCATTAATAAAAAAACGCCATATAGTGCCGCAGCAAAACAGTCCAATTAATTTATTGACTTCTAAGTAAAATACCAGGAGTTTTGCTATGAGTTAACTATGATCCTAGGTAGTCACTAAAACATTCCTTAATTTAGGGGCTATAATTATATAATGACCCCTAGGAAAGACTATTAAAACAGCCCCCATTATCTAATAGTTAGATAACGGGAGTTGTTTTTTTATAAAATGATATAATACTCCCTATATAGGAGAAAACGTATGTCTAGACAAAAACGATCGATCAAGGAAAATAATGATAAATTAAAAGTTCAATTAGAACTCCTCCGTAGTTATACGGAACACTTTGACTCAGGTATGATTCATATGGCTTTGCCAATGGCTACACAGGTTCGTGTATTAATACATCAAACAGATAAGTCCAATTTATTGACTTCTGAGCACTTTTTCATCCGGCTGTTGTCGGCGCCGATCATTGTGCGATCGGGGGTGGGCATATGAATTCATTGATTAGTTTAGAAAAAGTTAATTATCAAATCGCTGATCAACATATTTTACATGATGTTGATTGGCAGATTCCAGCTGGGGCTCATATTACATTGACGGGACCATCCGGTGGTGGGAAAAGTACGTTATTACGGATCATTGCGGCCATGATTTCTAAAACAAGTGGGACCTTGATTTTTGATGGGCAGCCGCTTGAAAGTTACGACCCAATCATGTATCGGCGGCAAGTCTCATATTGTTTCCAACAACCGACGTTATTTGGTGAGACGGTGGCAGATAACTTAGCTTTCCCGTACCAAATTCGTAAGCAAGTCATGGATACGCAACGAGTGGTAACGGCGTTAAATAATGTTGGGCTGTCCGAACGAACCCTGCATCAGCCGATTATCGAGCTTTCCGGTGGTGAACGGCAGCGGGTCGCGCTGATTCGCAACATCTTATTCTTACCAAAAGTGTTGTTATTAGATGAGGTGACAGCTGGTTTGGATGAAAATAATAAGCAAATCGTGCACGCCTGGTTACGACAGTTAAATGAGCAGGATCACGTGACAACGATCATGATTACTCATGACGCGACAGAGATTGCTGCGGCAGATCAATTAGCGAAAGTGGTTGCTGGCAGATTGGAGGTACACGCATGAATTTAGCAGTTAATAATACGTCGCTATTTTTGGCGGCAATGTTAGTGCTCGTCGCGTTAGGAATTAGTTTGTGGCAGAAACTTGGCTTGGATAGGGACATCGTCATTGGTGTCGTGCGGGCTGTTGTACAACTATTTATCGTGGGTTACTTGCTAAAGTATATTTTCCGAGTCAACAATTTGTGGCTAACGCTGGCGATGATAGGCTTCATTATCTTCAATGCGGCTTGGAATGCGAAAAAACGGGGGCCGGGGATTGACCATGCATTAGCCATTTCGTTATTAGCCATTTTTGTTAGTACGGGGGTAACACTCGGCGTCCTCGTGCTATCTGGTGCGATTAAGTTTGTGCCATCGCAAATGATTCCCATTTCTGGTATGATTGCGTCGAATTCAATGGTCGCAATTGGGCTGGCTTATCGCAGCCTCAATAGTCAGTTTCATGACCAGCGGCAAGGTGTGCTTGAACGGTTGGCGTTAGGGGCTGGTCTACTTGATGCTTCGATTGCCATCGTGCGTGAGGCGATTCGTACGGGGATGTCACCAACCATTGATTCGGCAAAGACTGTGGGTCTAGTCAGTCTGCCAGGGATGATGTCCGGTTTGATCTTTGCAGGGGTCGATCCAGTACGGGCCATTAGGTATCAAATTATGGTCACGTTCATGCTCTTATCAGCGACTAGTTTGGGGTCAATCATTGCGTGCTATTTAGCTTACCGTAATTTCTATAATGAACAAAAACAGTTGAAGTAATGACTCCTGATTGCAGTCCCGCGGGGAGTCCTTTATGATGGAAGCTGAAATAAAACTTAATGCGGGGGTATTGATGTGAATGACGCAGCGGTTTGGGTTCCAGTTCCAGCAATGTTTTACTGGGGCTGGTTAGTACCACTCATATTTGGAACCATTTTTGGTTGGCGTTATCATCGCGATAAGGTTCGCCTAGGTAACGGTATTTGGTTTTCGCTATTTTTCTATTCGTTTTTAACCATGCTGGCGATTACAATTTTAGGTAGCAATATCCACTGGTTGATCATTATCAGTGGGACGTTGTTTGTGTTGCTGATCCTGTTGTTTGTGCTAATTCAGCCTGATAAGGTTGACATCGAGATAATTCATAAGAAATTGTTGACGGTGATCGGTTCAGCCGAACGCCCATTTGGATATTGGACAGCCCTAGTTCACAAAAGGTTTCGATTTTAATTCGTTCGGAATAGGTTATACTAGACAAAAGTGAACCAATTATAGGCAAGGACTGTTCTATTATTGAGGTTAAATAGATATGCAACAAATCGTACTCCCAATCAAAGACTCTAACGTCTTAAAAATGGTGCAAGACACCTTACTAGATAGTTTTCGGGCAGGTCGCCGTAACTACACCATCTTTCAAGTTGGCAAAGCCACCCTGCTGCGGGTGAGTGATGTGATGACGTTAAAGAAATCCGATGTCTATAATCCAGATGGCTCTGTTAAACACACGGCCTTTATTCATGATAAAAAGACCGGTAAAGCAAATACACTATATTTAAAGCCCGTGCAACAAGACTTGTTGCAATATCATGATTGGCTAGTCCAACAGAATATCAATTCGGACTGGTTATTTCCTTCAACGGCCCATCCAGACCGGCATATCACTGAGAAGCAGTTTTATAAGGTCATGTCACGTGTTGGTGATCTATTAGGTATCAACTATCTAGGCACACACACCATGCGTAAAACAGGCGCTTACCGCGTCTATACACAGTCAAACTACAATATTGGTTTAGTCATGCACTTACTGAATCATTCAAGTGAGGCTATGACGCTTACTTATCTTGGCCTGGATCAAGCAAGTCGCGAAACAATGTTAGATCAAATTGATTTTGGGTAATAACGCCAACTAATCTCCCTAAATTAGTACGTATTTGTTCATTTTGACGCCACTATGGAGGTATTTTTAATGACTAGGATTACTAAGGCACAATTAGACAACATCATTACACGTTGCCACCATCCGAGGTAATTGGTGCCCCATTGTCTGAAACTGCAACTAAAGGGTTGCTAGGTAATACTTTTTGAGTCATAATTTTAGACGCTCCAATTTTTGAGTATTTGGTTTGTTTTTCACTAACAAAATATCATAACAAAGAGCTCCTATGGTTTTCACCCAACGGGTGAAAGCGCAAAACCCGCTGAAACGGTATTAACTTGCTGTTTCAGCGGGTTTTTGTTTGTCTTGATGAATAATCCGGGTATTAAGTTCTACACCATCTCACTTTTCTCGACCATAGAGCGTCTTTCTAGATATCCCCGAACAGATTTACTCACCTGTTTGGGGTTTTCTTTACAAAAAAGTGTTTTTTGTCAGCAGGCGTGTTGGTAACCACTAAAAGTAACTCCCTAAGGACACCATTTTCGATGACGTAATATAACATATCGTTTCTTTGTATACATGGTTAGCTATTACAGGTCGACTCAATTAAAGGTGTTCTAAAAATATGATTTAAAATTTTACCCGGATTATTTCTAACGAATCGACAGGCAAGCACCCTGATGCGCTATACTCTGCTGATTTAATGAACGCAGCTAAAGAAGAAGCTAAGCATCGAGGATTGTTTGACTTAAATAATCTATAACTGATTACCATATAACTAAATATCTAAAAAGAAAAACGTCTTGAATATTCAAGGTGTTTTTTTGTCTACAAATAATAATTCAGTAAGATACCAACGCCATAAGCAACAATTGCAGCGACGTACCCGACAGAAAGTGTGCGTAGAATTTCTGTTCTTACTTTCTGCTCTGACAGGTTGGCCTTCACCCAGCCTAGCAACGCCAAAGAGACACCGACGATGACAAAGGCGATTGGAAAGGCGATGTCTTTGTCGTGAATGAGCGCATTTGTAATTAAGTAGGCACCTAGTGGAATTAAACCGAAGACGTTAAACGAAATGAATGTCGCGATACCAGCTGCCAATGCTTTACTTTTTGATTGATTGTTATCCGATGTTGCTGACAGGTAGGCACCGGCCCCCATTGAAAAGCCATCGGCTAATAAGTTTGAGAATCCCAAAATGATGATAACGATGTTTGAAACGTTACCACCGACCGATCCAGCAACGACTGCGAACGTCGTGATAATGCCATCTAAGCCACCGTAGACGATGGCTGAAACGTGTTTTTTCATTTATTTTCTCCAGTTTCTCTCAGTGGTGATAAAACCAATATATAAGAAAAAAGTGACCAATTATCGGTAATTTCACATCGGATTAAAAATGTTTCAAAAACGAAACAAATAAAACCCGGATTATTCATGCACTAAATTTTTAACCACAGCTAAATCAGTAAAATACGATAAAACACCTTGAAACTGCCAGTACCTTGGCACAGTTTCAGGGTTTTTTTTCGATTGAGCGTTTTTTGAGAAAAATAGGAACACTAAAACCAGCCAGATTTTGCTATTTTTTTGAAAATCTACTTCGTTGTTTTATTGCTACAAAGCATTTAGTCGTTCCCAAGCTCGCCAGAACAGACCATCGAATTGTTCTTGGGTGCGGCTATCTAACGTCAAAATCACCTTGCGGGCGTGCTTAGTGACACACGTCCACCGATTTTTAACAAACGGTCTCGAAAGGTATTGATTGTCCACGATTGTTGCTGGTCGTCCAACGCAATACTCTTCATCAACCGCATCAAGTTTGATACAATTACTGAGATCCACATGCGCGCTTTGTTGGCGAAAAATGAACTGCTATCAGTTTTGCCAAAGGCAAATCCACCTTTAAGCTCGCGAATAATATCTTCAATCGCCGCACGCTTGCGGTAAACACGGACGATGTCTTTTTGTGGAAGACTTAGGTTAGTGACGATGAACTGTGTACCGCCATGTTCATCATTTAAAACGATATCCTTATTTTTAAGTATAAATCGACTTAACTTGATACAAATAATAATTCATCTAAATCAAATATCTCAACACATTTTTGGGTATGCCGTTTAATTAGACCTCTCTCTTCCAATGATGAGAACTTACGGCTTATTGTTTCTGGAGTTGTCCCCAGGTAAGTAGCCAAATCTTTTTTTGACATGGGTAAAGTCACATAAGTATGGTTTTTTTCATCTTCAACATTTTCTGATAGAAAATCAATAATTCGAGCTTCAACAGGTTCAGTACTGACTTGCACAGTTTGTTTTTCTGATAACTGTAGCCGTTTTGTAATATCCGATAATATTCGTCGCATGATTTCTGGATAGAGATCTAAATATTGATCTAAATTCTTTTTATGAATCCTACAAATACTTGTTTCCGATATTGCTTCAGCATAATTCGAATGATAACTTTCAGTCTGTAAAATAGCAACTTCCCCCATAAAATCACCAGGATGTAGGATGCGTATAGTTTGCTCACGACCAGACTCACTTAGGCTATAAATACGTACACGTCCATTGTTTATGATATATAATGTGTCATCTTTATCACCAAACCTAAATAATAGCTCATTCTTTACGTATTGTACTTCATTCGCTGATTGAGCAATTAGACGCATTTGTTCATCATTGAGATGATTGAAAATCGGCACTAAACGTATACAATCTACATGACTATGATGATTATGGTTTGCCATACCGTTTTCCTCCTAATTAATCGTTATCTATATAGTCATCGTCTTCTAAGGCATCCTTATTAATAAATGCTTGAAGTTGCCAAATATTTACGTCTAAATAAGCTTTATAACTAATTAGTGAATCTTCCAAAGCATCATTTCCTTCTTCTTGTGCTAAGCGAATTGCACGAATAGTAAATTCACGATTAGATCTAAAATCTTCTACTATCTGTAGGACCATCTCATCAGCAGTGTAATATTTTTCCGAAGAATCTTCAGAAATCGTTGTAAATTCTTGAAATTCAGTAGTTGTTGATGCTGGCTTAAATCCTGAAGCTAGTAAACGTTCTGCAATTTTATCAAACCATGCCTCATTCTCGTTATATAAATTTTCAAAAACATTATGCAATGCATAGAAATTTTTGCCTTTTACATACCAATGATATTGATGTAATTTTACATGTAATGTATGAATATTAGCAAGTATATGATCTGTAACAGCTGCAGAATTAATCTTAGTATGATGAATGTGTTCTTTATATGCTTGTTCGGCAGCTAATTTTTCTTGCCTTTCATTTATCGTTGTCATTTTATGCACCTTCCTTTACTTTTGAACTAATTACTGGGTATCCTAAGTCTTCAATTGCTTTTTCAATTGTATTCAAATTGACCTGATTTTCATCAAAATCCACTTTTACCTTACTCGCATTGAAAAGTACTTTTACAGAATCTTTTTTTACACCAGCAGTCTGTTTTAAACCATGTTCGATTTTTTGTAAACATGATGGACAAGTTAATGTTTCTAATTTTAATGTTGCTTTAGTCATATCTATCACTCCTTTAAGTAAATTATATAGGCCATTCTTTTTAAAATACTTGATATAGATCAATTATCTTAATTGATAACCTCTTAATCTCATTGCATTTAAAATAACTACTAAAATACTGGCCTCATGAACCAACATCCCAATTGACATAGACATCCATTCACTAAATATTAAACTAACCAATAGTATTATTACGACTCCAACAGCAATTAGAATATTTTGTCGCATATTCGCATATGTTCCTTTTGCTAGGCCTAAGGCATGAGGAAGGCGGTTAAAGTTAGAATTCATTAAAACAATATCTGAACTTTCAATTGCGACATCTGTTCCATTCCCCATAGCTATACCTACCTCTGCAGTAGCCAGAGAGGGACTGTCATTAACGCCGTCACCGATAAAAACAACTATTTCACCTGAGTCCTGTCGTCTTTTTAGAAATGCTTGCTTGTCCTCTGGTAGCATATCACCATGGGCTTCGGTTAAACCTAGTTCCTTTTTAACTGAATTAACTGTACCTTGATTATCACCTGATAATACAATGAGATTTTTAATACCAAGTGATTTTAATTTTTGTAAGTCCTGCTTAACACCTGGTCGAACTTTGTCGCGGATACCCATTAACATGATTAACTTATGATCAACTGCCGTTAATACAATTGAATTACCGGTTCTTTCTAATTTATTCAATTTTTTTAGAACATCATCAGATAGCGGTATACTTTCTTGTTTCATTAAGGCTTTATTCCCTACTGAAACAATGTGCCCATCTACGTGAGCAATTACGCCCCCACCTTTTACAACCTGTGTATTTTCTATAGGTTTTAATTTATATTGTGCTAATTTATTTGCAATAGCAACGGCTAATGGATGATCAGACTCATTTTCAACTGAAAACAATAGCGATAAATCCTCCTCCTGATTATTCCCGTAGTGAATCATCTCGCTCACTTCAGGCTTTCCTTCAGTTAAGGTACCTGTTTTATCGAATAACACTGTATCTGCATTGGCAAAATGACTAATCACTTCAGAACCCTTAAATAAAATACCATTTTTTGCACCATTTCCTATACCCGCAACATTTGAAACAGGTACACCAATTACCAAGGCCCCTGGGCACCCAAGTACTAATACAGTAATCGCAAGTTCTGTATCTTTGGTTAATACCCAAACCAACAGCCCAATTGTAAGTACTGCAGGTGTATACCAGCGAGAAAACTGGTCAATGAATCGTTCTGCTTCTGATTTAGAATCCTGTGCTTCTTCTACCAACTCAATAATTTTTCCAAATGTAGAATCTTCCCCTACTCTATCAGCCACTATTTGAATAGTACCATTGTCCATAATAGTACCGGCAAATACTTCATCGTCTTTTTCTTTCTTTAAAGGTAAAGATTCACCTGTGATATTAGCCTCATTTACATATCCTTTTCCAGTAGTTACTTGACCATCTACGGGAATCTTGGCACCAGTCTTTACTAGGAGAATATCCCCTTCTTCTACTTCATCAATATCTACTTCTGCAAATTGTCCCCCTGTCAATTGCTTAAAAGCAGTTTCTGGAGCCATTTCCGTCAACTCTTTAATAGCTGATCGTGTTCGGTTAAGTGTTCGTTGTTCTAAATATGATCCAAATAAAAATAAAAAAGTAACAATTGCTGATTCTTCATAATTTTGAATAAAGAGAGCACCAATGACCGCTATCGTTACTAAAATATCAATACTTACTACTTTTACTTTCATAGCCTGATAAGCCTGTAAAGAAATGGGGGTAACGCCTAATATCGAAGCTATAATAAAAGCACTATTAGAAATTGTTGTATTGGCAAAAATAAAGTGTGCGATTAGTCCTAAAGCAATGAGTAAGCCACTGATACTCATAATTTTATTTTTATGTTTAAGAATATTATGTTGCATATGATTTCTCCCTTAATTTTAGTTCAACTAAAGTGTATTAACTTTTGGGAGATATAAACTTGACGTCCATCAAGTTTATGAAATAGTTCTAAATAAGTAAAAATATTATAATATTGGCTTAGTCATGCACTTATTGAATCATTCTAGTGCGGCCATGACACTGGCTTACCTTGGTTTAGATCAAGCCAGCCGTGAGACTATGTTGAATCAAATTGATTTTGGTTAAACTCATTAGCTATAACTACAGTTATAGTTGTAGTTATAGCTAATGCTCATAAGTCAATAATTCGGAATATTTTTTATCTAGGGCTGAACTGATTAGGCAACTTTTATTTTTTGATTGGCAAGACTGATTCTTTCGTTGTTGAACCAATGAATATACTTGGACACATCTAAAATTAGATGTGCAATCGATGGAAACCGGAATTGATAAATCATTTCACGCTTTAATAGGGAGTGAAAACTTTCAATTTTGGCATTATCATATGGATGTCCTACTTTTGAATACGAATGATCAATTTTATGTCGCTTTAACAAATTTTCAAAGCCAAAACTAGTGAACTGACTGCCCATATCAGTATGTAAATAATTTGGTTTTTTATCAGTTGACAGCGATCTTTGTAGTGTTGTAACTACCAATTTGGTATCCATCGTGGCACTGATTTGATGGGCTAATATCTTACGCGTTTGTAACTCTAAAACTGACGCTAAATAGACCCACTGACCATTACTCAACTTTAAATAAGTGATGTCCATGCTCCAAGCGTTGGCTTCGGGTAAATGCCTGATTAAGTTGGGACGTTGACGATAATCAACAGTTGTCGTTGGTTTGTTAAATCGACGACTCATGACAGAGTATATGCCAGCTTCTCGCATTAAACGACGAACTCGGTTGGTTCCATGATGCAAATTCAGATCAGCTAATGCTAATCGCAGACGTGGCGCGCCATAAGCTTTATAGTTATTTTGCCAAATTTCACGCAACAAAGCTTTTAAGATCGTGTCTTCTCGTTGTCGTTGGCTCTCAGTATAGTGAACCCAATCAAAGTAGGTGCTTTTGGGTATTTTGAGTAGGCGAAGCACCATCATGAGTTTAAAATGCTGTTTTAGCAATGATTGGACAATAGGAAAATGGGTCTTACGTGTTACTTGCGATGTTCGCCCAGCAAAACGGCCGCAATTTTTAAAATTTCGTTTTCTTCTTTGAGTCTTGCGACTTCTTTCTGCATTGCATTAAATTGGGCGCGAGTCACTGGCTGTCCATTAACATCAGTCCCAATGATTTGGGCTTTTTTAACCCAACTAGTGACGGTTTGCATAGCCAAATGGGTATTCATTGGCTAGAGAATTAGCAGAACGGCCCTCGTTATGCAAGGCAACAATAGATGATTTAAATTCTGTTGAGTATCGCTTAGCTTTCATAATATAAAAAAACTCCTATACTTGATTATCTCGGATTATGCCCTAGAAATAAAGCGGTCCGGATTTTCAGTATACGAGCAGCCAGTGTTTCTTTTTTAGAAAGCATGGGATCCACTAAGAAGGTTTGATCACTATACTCTATTTTTACGGTGGCATTTCTAATTTGTTAAATTTTCATATTAAATTTTAATGTTCCTATCTATTTAACTCTAACTAACAGTTCAAGTGCCTTTTGATATTGCTCAGATCCTGTTTCTGCTTCTGAACAATTTCTAATATTTTCAGCAATAACTAACTTTATTGCCTTATCAAGACTTGCTCTGACAGCAGATAACTGTATGACGACCTCTTCACAAGGACGCTCTTCATCAATCATATTGACAATTCCATTTATTTGGCCTGCTGATCTCTTTAACCTATTTTGTATATTTTCATACTGATATGCTATTGTATTCATACCTGAACCTCATAAGTCAATTATTTTACAATGTTTTGTGGATACATCAACTGATACAGTGAAAACGCACCATCAAGATTTTTGACATTTCTGAATCCATTATTAATAAATATTCGTTCAGCTGTATAACTTCGTTGACCTGTAGCACACGATACAATGATACCAGTATCTTTTGGTATTTGATTAATACGGTCTCGTATTTTTTCTAACGGAATATTTATGAAACCATTAATTAATCCCATAGCTCTAATTTCCTGAGAAGATCGTACATCAATTAATAAGTAACCATCACGCCTGTAATTCTCTAATTCATTATATTGAATATTATGAGATCGACTATTAATAATATTTTCAGCCACATAACCGGAAATATGAACGGGATCTTTAGCTGCTCCGAAAGGAGGAGCATACGTTAATTCCAGTTCAGGTAAATCATCTACTTTCAGCCTAAATTTGATTGCCGTTGCAAGAAGATCAATACGCTTATCTACCCCTTCATTTCCAACAGCTTGGGCACCTATAATATCACCAGTATTTGTAAAAATAAGTTTCATCATAACTTGTGTTGCGCCAGGATAATAGCTTGCGTGATGATAAGAAAAAGTATGAGTCACATGATAATTTAAACCAAGTTGCTTTGCTTGTTTTTCATTAATACCTGTACTTGCAGCTGATTTAGAAAAAACCTTAACGATTGATGTGCCAATCTCAGGTTTATTTTTAATAGATAAACCGTGAATAGCATCAGCAACTTGTCGCCCATGTCTGTTTGCTGGTCCCGCTAATGGAATTAGTGTTTCCTGTTCAGTAATTTGATGAATAACACTGATAACGTCACCAATTGCATAAATGTTAGAGTCACTTGTTTTAAAATCATGATCCACAACAATGCCTTTATTGGGCCCAACTTTTAGGCCTGCAGCTATGGCTATATCAGAATTTGGTCGAATTCCTGCAGCAATAATAACAGCATCAGCTTGTATTGACATACCATTATCTAAATAAAGAATGTCTCTGCTCACCTTATTTATAGTAGTTCCCGTATTGATACGAACGTCATTTTTTATGAGCTCATTCGTAATCGACTGTGCCATCTCAATATCAAGATTTGGCAATATTTGGTTAGAACGTTCAATAAGATTGACTGAAAAACCTCTCTTAATCAAATTTTCAGTAACTTCTATACCAATAAATCCAGCACCAAGTACCGCAACCGTTTTAATACTCTCATCTAAATGGCTCATAATGTTATCTAAATCAGGGATATTACGTAATTGAAAAATGTTTGATTGAGTATGAAGCCCCTCAATCTTAGGTATTACAGGACTAGATCCTAAAGATAATATTAATTTATCATAATATAGCTTCTCTTGTTGGTCATCATGATTGACAGATATCATCTTATTATCTCTATCAATATGGGTCACTTCACTGTTAACACGTACATCTATATTAAACCTACTTCTTAAATCATCAGCGGTTTGCACAATTAATTGGGAGCGATGTTTAATCGTTTTGCTAATGTGGTAAGGTAACCCACAATTTGCAAAAGAAACGAAAGGGCCTTTTTCGAAGACTATAATTTCATCTTTTTCAGATAGCCTTCGCAGTCTAGTAGCAGCTGACATACCGGCTGCTACCCCCCCCACTATAATAATCCTCATGTTATACCTCTTAGATATACTTTTTTAAAGTATTTTCGATTTCATCTTTAGGATGAAATCCAACAATTTTATCAATGACTTGACCATTTTTCTTAATAATTAACGTGGGGATACCTTGAATGCCTAGTTGGCTGGCAACCTGTTTATTTTCATCGATATTTACTGAGGTAAACTTTATTTTACCGCCTAATTGATTTTCTTCTGATAAGTGTTGTAGTATAGGGTCCATCATCTTGCATGGCGGGCACCAATCAGCACGAAAATCGGTCAAAGTAACCCCTTCTTGTGTTTCATTTTCAAATGTACTATCAGTAATTTCTTTGATTGTTGCACTCATTTCTGCTTTCCTCCAAATATTCTAGGTTTCTATGATTAAGAAAGAAGGTAATATATACCCCCTAGGGTATATATTACCTTCTTTCTTAGTTTTTAGCAATCTCATCAACATGCTCAGAAGTCAATAAATTGGACTATTTTTATTCAGTTACTTAGGCAACATTTGAGATACGATTGCGATTATAAAAATTGATATACCAACCAATGGCTGCTTGGACTTGCGTTAATGTTTCGTATGCCTTCAAATACACCTCTTCACGTTTCAATATTGAATGAAATGCTTCCATACGGCCATTATCGTATGGATGTCCTTTGAGTGAATATGAATGTTTCAAGCCATAATTTTGACATTTAATATTAAATTCAGCACTCGTGTATGTGACCCCATATCTGAATGAATAATTAATGGCTTTCGATGCTTATCTAAAGCCATCTGTAAGGCACTTGTGGCTAGCTCGGCTGTCATTGTATCGCCAATTTTATAGCCCAATACTTTTCTCTTCTCAGGATCCAAAACGGTCGCTAAATAGACCCATCTGTGATTAGTCAACTGAATATAAGTGATATCTGTTTGCCAAACACCGCTCAAATCATGCAAGTGTCTAATCAAATTGGGCTTTTGATCAACAGTCACCACAGTTTTTGGCTTGCGATAACGTTTTTGCATGCGGGATTTAATCCCTAATTCACGCATCAATTTGAGTGTCATATACCCAGATACTTTCGGACCGTCGGTTTGTTGACTATAAGCAGCAATACGGCGATAACCATAAAATTTAAAGGTTTTCCAAACGTCTAAAATATAAGGTTTTAGAGATTCTCTACGCTTTTCTTGTCGACTGGGCTGCCAATGGCGCCAGTTGTAATAGGTACTAGGTTTGATTTTAAGTGCACTTAAAATACGCACAAGCGCGTAGCCTTGTGCTAAAAATTGGTTAACGAGCGGCAATACCACATTACGGACTATTTTTTGGCTAGTAAGATGGCCGCTCAATGCCTGTCAGGCTATGTGTGATAAAATTTCGTTTTCTTCCTCCAAAATAGCGAGGCGCTTCTCTAGTTGCTTGACGTCTTTTAAAGTCTTTGACTGACCCTTGATCATGATTGGGGTAGCTTGTTTAAGCCAAATAGCAATAGAATCTTTCGACGGACCAAATTCTTCTGCTAATGATTTAAGTGAACGGCCTTCTTGGTGAAGTTTAACCAATGAATCTTTGAAATCTTGTGAATAACGAATTGACATAAAAATACTCCTATACTTTCATTTTACGGACTGAATAAAAATAGTCCATTTTTTTAGTATAAGAGCAGTGGTATCTGGCCATTACTATCCGTGATATTACTACCCGACAATCTGAAAGTTATAGGAACAATTTTGGCAACGCTTTGGGCACTTTTTTTAACTGGTTGGCTAAGCGCTTGGGCGGGACGAGCACCAATAATTCCAGCTATTTTGCGCAACATATTCACAGGAGTGCTCACAATGGCCTTCACTTATTGGCTTGGAACCCTATTTAAGTAGCAAAATGAAATTTTATAACGCATAACCTGACAGAAACCAATCAGCCATCTGCTAATATAGCAACTTTTATAATTGTAATATCAAATCTTTTTGAACAGTGGTTTCATGATTATCGGAGCTACTATTGTTGAAACGATGACAGCAACAATAAACTCCGCTGAAGTATAATCATCAATAATATGTGATGATATACCTATTTGAATAATCACAAGGGCCATCTCACCTCTAGAAATCATGCCTGCCCCAATTGCACTTGAAACTCTGGTATCTAGACCAGAAATTTTTGCTCCCCATAACGAGCCAACAAATTTTGTGACAATAGCTAAAATACTAAAAATTATAATAGCTGTTATCTTATCTCCCAGTCCCTGGATTACGATTTCAAGACCGATGGACCCGAAAAATACAGGGTAAAAGAAAGAATTACCCATTTTCGTACTGATAACACCAATTTTATCAGAAAAATTATACTTCCTGAGTAGTATACCTAACGCAAAAGCGAGTAATGGTAAAATACTGTTTATCCCCAGTGCACCTCCACCTACTAAAACAGAAAATAAAGTCACCGCAAACAAAGCAATTATGTCATCTATTACAGCCGCCGAAAGTATGATTGCTCCTATTGCAGTGGCTAATTTTTTTTGTTCCGATAGTACAGCTAACGTTATAGAGATTGAAGTTGCAGAGAACACAACACCGGCAAATATGGAAGTCTGTATATTATATCCAAGCAATAAAAATGCAATCGGGAAAGTAATTAAGGGTAGTAGTACCCCCATAACTGCAATGAGTGACGATGCTTTAATGTATCTTTTCATTTCCTTTAAATCCGACTCTAGTCCCGAATTTAACATCAGTAAAAAAATACCTATCTCAGCTATCAAGTGGATTAAATTACTTGACTGTACTATATTAAATATGCTGGATCCTAAAATGATACCTGAAAATAGTTGCCCAACAACTTCAGAAAAACCAAACCAGGTGCCTACCTTTCCCAGAAAAATAGTAACTATGACTAAGAACATGATTAATAGATATTCCATTATTTCTCCTAATATTTAAAAAGCTCCAAAAAATGCTAGTTCCCCGACTAACAATTCTTGAAGCTTGCGCCCAACCGTTTAAATTAAATTAAGTTAAATATACCATAGTTTTATTATTCAAATCAAATTTCGCTATATATTATTGTCCTGATCCTACGATATAATTTTTAAAAAGACATTTTCTGTCTCTAATTAAAAAAATATGATTTTTTATTAGCAAAAAAGGAATATATAGAAATTGTTTAAACAAAGAACTTACACCAAAAAAAGCTGATGGTTAGTACAAAACTAATTTTTATATCATCATACTCCATCTCTTCTTAGGCAAATTTTTATTTTGATACAATTATGTTGAATATAATTTCACTATTACGATGTGCTCACTCAATCAAAACACTCTAAATTACGATAAAGTGATGTTATCTCAATTGAATTTGAAACTAAAGCTGGTTCCAATTATTTGTAAAAAAGAATCTCCTGGTAATTATTTCTGTAATTGTAATTTAATTGATAACGAATTTATCTTTTCGACGCAAAAACTCTAAAATCGTGTTTTTGAAATTTATTTAGTTGTTAAGTGATAGTTGATTTCTAGTAATTTTTGCATCTTTTTGGTTCATTCTAATATAAATAATATCACCAGCACGTAATACTAAGTCTCCTTTGGGAATCAGTACATTTTCAGATCTTCTGACCAGTGTAATCAAACTATTTGATTCCAGTTGTAAGTCTCTTATTTGTTGATCTTCTAGCATACCACCAGCAAGAACAGTGACTTCCATAGTTATCATGGAGGACGTCGCTAAATGCGCTGGTTTTCTTTTCAACAAACGTTCTAATAAAGATTCATATATTGGTGCACCATTTAATAGATCAACTACTAAGTAGGCTACTAAACTTACAAGTGCTAAAGGTAAAATGTGGGTCACACTCCCAACCATCTCAAAGATAAGAATAATTGCAGTAAATGGTGCCTTACCAATACATGCGAAATAACCTGCCATACCGATCACAATAAAGTTTAAAGCATAATTTGCACTCATGAGATGTAAATAGACAAATATATGAGCCATCAATGCGCCACTTAGTGCACCTAGAGTCAAAATAGGTAAAAATATTCCCCCTGGCAGACCGGAACCGTAACTAATCATTGAGAAAACAAATCGAATTAACAAAATTACGATGATCATTTTCATTGTCATAGGTGCTTCTTTCAGTGATAAAATTAAATTATTTCCCCCACCTAAAAGATTTGGCCATAAAATTCCAATCGGTATCACCAAGATAAACGGCACGATACCGTATAAATATTTAGGAACCCTAATTTTACTGTAACAATTTAAGCTGAATAGTAAAAATTTTTGATATAAAAAGCCAAATAAGCCTAATATAATACCAAATACCAACAATAAACCATATAACTGTACCGGGAAAACGCTTAAGTGTCCAATAGATAAAACTGGTGTTTGGCCAAACAAAACCGTAGAGACAAAATCCGAAACGCTTGCGCCTGTCAATGCACCAACCCAGACAAAGGGAGAAATACTGTGATAGACTTCCTCCAATACAAACATAACGCCGGCTAAAGGTGCATTAAATGCAGATGATAAACCTGCAGCGGCACCACTGGCTATAAGCCCTTTCGATTGATTATGACTAAGACGTTTATATGATGCCACACCCTGACCAATTGATGCACCCAGTTGAATTGAAGGACCTTCCCGCCCCAGCATTAAACCACTACCAATAGCCAAAATTCCTGATATAAATTTCCGCCACAATGTCGACCACCAGTTTATTTTTAGTTCACCCAATAATAGACCTTCAACCTGTGGAATGCCGGAACCGGATATATTAGGTTCTTTGTTTAACATCCATGAAACAATTAAAAAACAAATTAAATTAGCAGTTATCACTAAAAATATTAACGCTATATTGCCATGTGAAATATCGAGATACAGCGTTTGCACAAATTGAAGCAATTTTTCAATTGTCCAGCGGAAGACACTAACAACTATTCCTGTTAAAAAACCTATAAGTGTGCCATATAATACTACTGACAGCTTTGATGTATTGAGTCTAATTCTTTTTTTAAACATAAAATCAGTTTACAACAAAAAGGGGGTTGATTCCAAATACAGGAAAATTTAACGATTTTCTTTATATATTCTCATTCTTTGATTAAAACAGAATCAAGCGAATTCGTTTTGTGTATGTATTAACAAAACATCAAAGACATTTAAAACTGCGTGTTTCACATTCAAAGTATTTCGTTAAACGTGTATGTGTATAGCTACAATAAATAAAAAAATTCCTAAGACTAATGTCAATGCAAAATATACCATACTCCGTTTAAAACTATTAAACTGCTCTCCCTGTGTCATCATGGTGCTGAATGTCGTCAAGCCGCCAATAAAACCCGTTCCAATAATAATATGCCAGACGTTGCTGTTCATATTAACTGATAATACACCCATCAAAAAAGCACCAATAATATTAACATAAAAAACACCTGTGAAAAAATTTGTAATCCTTGGCATAAAACTTATAACTAGATATCGAATAACAGCACCTAGCCCAGCAGCTAAACAGAAATACAAATAAAAGTTAAAAAAATTCACTGATTTAATCTCCGATTTTTTCCTACATTTTTCCCAAAAACAACTGCAATGTAAGCCAGTATAAAACTAATTAATGTATAAATAATACTAATTAAAAAATTTTCTCTACCTAATTGATTAATTTGAAGTATAAATGTGCTGAATGTTGTAAAGCCACCCATGATACCCGTCCCTATAAAATTTTTTAAAATTAAAGAATAGTCATAGCTGTCAGGAATGACTGCTCCGATATAAGCAAGGAAGAATGATCCTAAAACATTGATGACTACTATAACCCAAGGACTACTCCCAATATGTGGAATTTCGGTAATTAGTAGCCTGAACAAGCTACCTAATGACCCACCAAAAAATACTACAAGACAACTAGTCAGCAGGGTACTATCTTTTAAATATTTCATGTTTTCTCCTAAACAATACTTGTTAACACTTTAAAAAGTATAAAAATCAAATATTTATATTTTATAGTGTCTCTTCAAAAGTAAAAATTACAGATGTGGAAAATAATTTACTGATATCATCATGTATCTAAAATGCACGTTATACCAACCTAAATTGGGATACTACATGAAAATAGAAAAGAGATAATTATGATCAGTTCAGTACAATTTGAAAACACAAAATGTTATTCAAACCTATCAAACAAAGACTGCATTGCAAGTAAGGAATTCGTTTTTTTTTAAAAATGATTCTTGCGGAAAATGGCTACAAAATAGATAACATTGAAAATAACTTAGCACCAAAAATTGCAAATATAACGCTTTCTGATGACAATACCGCCCTTAAGCAACGTATATACGTTGAGTCAACAATATCAAATAAGATTCCGAATTTCGTATACTTAATATATCAAGAACGCCATACACCCGATGAAGTATCGCTTAGTACGACCATTTCATTACTAACCCCATTTAGTATTAATGGATTATTAAACAACACACCTGAAAATTAGTTTAAAAATGCTAAATAAAAACAAGCAAAATGATCTATGAAATAGAAATAATTGGCAAAAACAGTGAAAGTGGTATAGTATAAATATAAACAAAAAGACCCATGTTAGGTACATGACCTTTTAAGTCACAAGCGTGCTTCAGCGTTGGTAGTTGTTATTTTGTTAATAAACTAAAATAGTCATTTCACGAAAACCCCTAGAACCGGCCAAAGTTAAGGGGTTTTTGTTTACCTATTTTTTAGACTTTTTAATTTCTTTTAGTAGTTCGACTACTTTCGTAGCTAAAACAACCAGAAATGTGATCAACACAATTACCGCGGTCTAACAGACCATTTGGTGTTATCCTTTCAGGTAGCCTTGAGTTTCAACAATAAGCATCACCCCCAACTATCAGATTCCACCACTCCTTAACTTGCTTGCAAATAAAATTATATCATAACCTAATCTTCACAAAAAAATATGACAGCTTTACAGTTATTAGTGCAATAAACTTTTAAGTATTTTGCGCTTTTTCAAAGTCATGCTATACTTGGCTTTATATACTGCAACTTAGTTATGCAATTTTAAAGAGGTATAAAATGACAGTTTATGGTTATGCACGGGTTTCAACAGCTGGACAATCTTTATATGAACAAAAAGAGACTTTGAAAAATGCCGGGGCTGAAATGATTTTCAGTGAAAAATATTCAGGTACAACTACATCACGACCACAGTTTAAAAAACTTGTCAATCTAATTGAACCTAATGACACATTGATCGTCACCAAGTTAGATCGCTTTGCTCGAAATACACGTGAAGCATTAAATTTAATTGATGATCTTCTGAAACAAAAAATTGTGATTAAAGTTCTAAACTTAGGAACAATTGACAATACCCCAATGGGTCGCATGATTGTAAGAACATTACTTTCGGTTGCGGAAATGGAACGCGACATGATTATCGAACGTACGCAGGCTGGTAAGATATTTGCAAGGCAACACAATCCCAACTATAAAGAAGGTAGACCCAAAAGAAAAAAAGATAGCCGAAACACAGCTATCTTTGAGTATTCTCAAACGCACACAATAAAATCTACAGCAGAAGCTTTCAATATTTCTGTTAGAACAGTACAATACATTAAAAAATTGTTTATTCAAGATTAGTTATATTAAATTAATGGCAGATGACAAAAATATACGTCTTCCAATTGATATGCATATATGATATCAGTTCAGTAACATGGACAAACGCTTATACCAGACTCACACTTTATTATAATCAACCAATTTTACCTAGATTTACAATGCTCGTATACTGAAAATCAGGACTGCTTTATTTCTAGGGCATAATCCGATGCTAATATACTAAAAAATGGACTATTTTTATTCAGTCCGTTATTCACAAGATGTCAAAGATTTCTTGGTTAAACTTCACCAAGAAGGCCGTTCACTTAAATCACTAGCAGAAGGATTCGGACCGTCGAACGATTCTATGGATATTTGGGTTAAACAAGCTACTCCAATCTTGATCAAGGGTCAGTCAAAGACTTTAAAATACGTCAAGGAACTAGAGAAGCGCCTCACTATTTTGGAGGAAGAAAACGAAATTTTATCACGCATAGCCTGACAGGCAGCGAGCGGATATTTGACTAGTCAAAAAATAGTTCGTAATGTGGGATTGCCGCTAGTTAATCAATTTTTAGCACAAGGCTACGCGCTTGTGCGTATTTTAAGTCCACTTAAAATCAGACCTAGTACCTATTACAACTGGCACCATTGGCAGTTCAGTCGACAAGAAAAGCGTAGAGAATGCCTAAAACCTTATATTTTGGACGTTTGGAAAACCTTTAAATTTTATGGCTATCGTCGTATTGCTACTTATAGTCAACTAACCAATGACTGCCCGAAAATATCTGAGTATATGACACTCAAATTGATGCGTGAATTAAGGATTAGATCAAGCATGCAAAACGTTATCGCAAACACAAAACCGTTGTGACGGTTTCTCAAAAAACTAATCTGATTAGGCACTAGCATGATTTGAGCGGTATTTGGCAAACAGATATCACTTATATTCAGTTGACTAATCACAGATGGGCCTATTTAGCAACCGTTTTGGATCCTGAGAAGAGAAAAGTATTAGGCTATAAAATTGGCAATACAAGGACAGCCGAACTAGCTACAAGTGCCTTACAGATGGCGTTAGATAATCATCAAAAGCCACTAATAGTTCATTCGGATATGGGGTCACAATACACGAGTGCTGAATTTAATACCAAGGGTCAAAATTATGGCTTGAAACATTCATATTCACTCAAAGGACATCCATACGATAATGACTGTATGGAAGCGTTTCATTCAATATTGAAGCGTGAAGAAGTTTATTTGAAGGCATACCAAACATTAACTGAGGTCCAAGCAGCCATTGGTTGGTATATCAATTTTTATAATCGCAGTCGTATCTCAAATGTCGCCTAATTAACTGAATAAAAATGGTCCAATTTATTGACTTCTAAGCAATAGACTGGGCTACTAGAAATATCTATTTGAGAGGAGCTAACACAGAATTTTAGAATAATCATAATTACCTAAATGAGATTGTTTAACATAAAGTAATTAAAAAAATAAACTCATAATGAAAAACTAACATATTCATTATAAGTTTATTTAGCATAAATCCTATTTTATAAGATACCTCACCGGTCTATCCCACGTATCCTTTGAAAATTTATGGATTGATTGAGGAGGCAACACTAGCGAAACCGTTATACCATTATACTCTGCCAACGTTGCGTCAAAGAAACCTGCACCGTAACCTATCCGATAATTATCTTCGCTAAAGGCTACACCGGGAACCACCATTAGATCTATTCCCTTCAAATTTTGTGCTTGATTTTCATCTTGTGTTGGTTCTAGAATTCCGAATTTTGATTTACTCATTAAACTTTCTATATAGTCAAACCATAATAATTTTCCACTACTCACCCTAGGTACTACTACTTTCTTATGGCTTCTCAATGCCTCCTGAATAATGACATCAGTACTCAATTCGTGTTCCATACTTATAGTTACAGCCACTGAATTAGAGTTATTCCAATATGCCTTAGAAAACAGAATTGCCTGTAATCGCTCTTCTTCAGTAATCTTGCTATGGTAATCATATAATTTTAGTTTATCCAAGGTCATTTTTCTTATTTCTTTTTTACTAAGCACTGCTACAAATCTCCTCCAAATTATCTTCAAACTAATCCGATAAAATCTTACTAATTATCTCTTTTAATTCTGGCACAACCTCTTGTTCAAACCACGGATTTTTTTTAATCCATATATTATTTCTTGGTGAAGGATGAACTATCGGAAAATAAAGAGGCAAGTAATTTTTGTAGTTCTTTATTACATCGGTTATCTTGCTTTGATAACCAAGATTCAGATAATATTTCTGAGCATATGATCCCACCAATATAATTAACTGAACATCGGGCATAAGCTCCAATAATTTTGGGTGCCATTTGTTAGCTACTCCTCGTCTGGGCGGTAAGTCACCCCATTTTCCTTTTCCTGGATAGTAAAAGTCCATGGGAATTACGCCAATTTTTCCTGAATTATAAAAGGTATCTTTACCAACCCCGATCCACTCTCTTAATCGATCTCCCGATGCATCATCCCACATTATACCCGAGTTTTGAACTCGTAATCCCGGTGCTTGACCAATAATGACTAATTTTGCTTTTTCCGATACGTGAAATATTGGCCTTAATCCTTTTTTAGTAAACTCCATATTCATTTGATCTGCTGCTATATCATCAATAATACTCATATTCCCCCTCCTAACCAATGTATAATAATTATTATAAGCTACTTTATCAAACTTATATTGATTTATTAGTTCACAACTAAACTATAAAAGTCTACCAAGAGTCGTGCAACTTCTTTCTGCATCGCATTAAATTCGGCACGAGTCACTGGCTTACCACTCACATCAGTCATAACGATCTGAGCCTTTTTGACCCAACCCGTGACGGTTTTACAGCCAAATGACATTCATTGGCTAGGGAATTAGCAGAATGGCCCTCATTGTGCAAGGCAACAATTGGTGATTTAAATTCAGTTGAGTATCGCTTAGCTTTCATAATAAAAAACTCCTATACTTGATTATCTCGGATTATGCCCTAGAAATAAAGCAGTCCGGATTTTCAGTATACGAGCACTTCTTACTTCACGAGAATAAGCAAACGTATCCGTCTCTAATGCAGAAAACGATTATACCGAAAAAGATCGAATCCTTGAAAAAGAGGCTAATAATATGGCTAGCATATTATTAGCAAATAAAAAATCCACTCAATTATTACTAGATGATAGAAAACCTTTTAATTATTTGCGCAACTCTTTCGGAATTAGTAATCAAGCTATGTGCATCCGCTTATTTAACCTATTCTATTTTCAAACAGCTAAACAGGTCTTTGAAGAAGAAAAACAAGTTAAGAATATTTTTATCTTCTCACAATAAACAATTGCCAACTATATTTATAAAAATTATCAATTAAATATCAAATAAAATCTGCCACCAAACACGGAAACCGCGCGACAGCCAACCGCCACCACAACAGTTAAGATCGCCCGTGGTTATTATTATGATTGTGACTTTTTTTATTGTCTTTAAATCTAAATCAATAGAGAAAACTAAAAGAAGTTGTTGACACAGGAAGTTACAAATGCTTGATTGAGAGTGAGGGAAGTTTTGAGCTGAAGATAGTTTTCCCCTTGTTTTGGGAAGAAGAAAACTTTACTGTTAACAAACACTTGACCGATCGTTCAGTCGTCCGTCACCTTATCCATACAAGCCTTGGTTTTACCCGCCTGCTTTAATTAACTACTTTATTCATTAAACCAATAAAAAAACGCCCTTATTGGCGCTGTATCACTATATTTATTATCTTTTTCGCGTTATACAGCTTAAATACAAGCCCTGTGTCCGTAGACACCGTTTTACCTGCCGAGCCGTTTGTGGCCGCTCTCACCCTACTACACGCCCAGTATGGATTGTTTGTGTAGCACCCACATATTTTTGTACAGTAGTGTCTGGGAAAATGGCACTTGTCTATTTTTTCGTATACCATATACAGCGATTTGGATCTTCCGAGTCACACTAGGTAACTACCCCCTACACGTCATATATGCCATACCCCTTAAAGTGTTTGGCTTCACTCTTTTTGAAATCACCCACATTTACAACACAAAGGTTATGTTATATAATATAGATACACATTCTCGTACATATAAGAATCATGTAGCTATCAAGGATTGCCGTCCTTGGTGGCTTTTCTTTTTGTAATAAATTAATTATCTCAATTTATGTTTATGCACATAATATAACGTAATAGCTACCGCTATGTCAATAATTTTATAAAGTTATTGTGATATGTATATATTTATAAAGTTATATTATTATAAATTTATACTTTTATATTTTGCTACTTTTATATTTTTATGATAGTATAAATTTATAAATTAAAAAAAGTGTTTACGTATCAGTTATTAGCATGTATTGAGTATAAAAATATATTTTTATAAAAATATACTTTTATACTTTTATACTTTTATAAATACATAATTTTATAATTTTATAATTTTATAAAGGAGTTAAGA
>NZ_CP134509.1:0-22804 GCF_055698815.1 Leuconostoc sp. XM4
ATGAAAAAATATATTTTAACTATTGGTAATTCTGGATTAAATGTTATTAGTAGTACGGTGATTGTTCTACCGTTTATGTTTTTTCTGAGAATTAGCGGGACGCATACAGTATTGTCAGTTTTACCTTTTGTTATTTTTTATACCTTACGGACAACCGGAATATTTTTGATTAGAGGTATCAAAACAAGTCTTAATAGTGCTAGTCTGCTAAAAGTTTCTCTTTACGTTGGTACATTAGGATCTATGTTTGGCATAATTGGAAATTTTTTTTCGGAATTTTATATGATTTCTGCCTTTTTTCTGGGATTAAGTGCTGCTTGGTTACCAACCGCTAATACGTCAATTGATTTTCTTAATATAAAAAGCCATTTACTTGTAGCTAAAAATAAATATTTTACTGTCTTAACTTTGATATTAATCGGATATATACTGTTTATTCCATCTAAAAATTCTTTTATTATATTTTTTGTATTTTACACATTTTTGTACTTGATAGCTATTATGACAATATCTACTATTAATCAATACGCAGTAGATTCTCATGATTTAGAAACCTATTCATATCGATATTTGGGATTATTTGTAGTATTTTTCGTTTTAATATTTAGTTTGCGATCTAGTCGATTGATGAATAATATTATGCAATTTGATGATTTTATATGGGGATCATTACTGCTAGCTATTATTCTTATTGTGTCAAAACTTTTTTTTCATAGATCACCACAACGTCGTGTTCCTAAAGTTTTGAGTTATATAGCAATCATAAATGGTGCCTTAGGCAACTATTTATTCTTATTCGCATCTTTATATGTTGCTGGATACTATGGTCATGATGATTTATTTATCCGCTTTTATATACCATATGTTGTAGGCATAGTCATCGCACCAATCATCAATAAAGTTCTAGTCAAAAACAATCATCATAATATTTTTATCATGCTTTTTGTAGGCCTCAGTATGATGTTTGTTAGACCTCTATTCTCATTGGGTATCTTATTGTTAAGTACAACGAAAGGGTGTTTAAATTCCGAATTAAACCATTTCTACGTACAGCAAAATAATTTGCCATCAGATAAACGAATTTGGGTTAAAAATACGATACAAAGTACAGGTAGTATTATTTACCAATTTATCATCATGATTACAGGTTCATTGATAGTGACGGATCATAATCACTCTATCAAAGAGTTACTTAATATTACGAGTCAAGGAATACCTAGTAATTATAGTAGGGCGCTAATGCTTGATTGGAACCTACTGACTACAACAATACTATTGATTATGGTTATTTTTTATTACTTTTTTTATTTTTTTAACTATATAAAGATAAAAAAGTGATTTACTGTATCTAATTATGTATCTATTAAAAGCATCCTCTCCTAGAAGAGGATGCTTTTCTTTTATGATCAGTTATTTTGATGGGTTTAAGCTGACAACAGCTTGCCCCACGCGGGTAGTGTTCTGCATGACATGCTCCCGCTGAAAGCGATCCTGCAATGATAAATTGCCCCGTCACGGCGTGACCCGCCGGAGGTTTTAAAAGCCGGATAATAGGCGCTGTAAAATAGTAGTTTCCCCAGTCGGAAGGGGAAACGCTACGGTCATCGCTTGTCGATGACGCGCCTCGCAGAGCCTGTCCAAAATATCATTTTGGTATAGCAGGCTATACCAGATTTTTAACGGTGTTATACTGGTCTCGTAAAACCTTTTTCGAGGAGGCAATTTTTATGGCGCATTTAAAGAAAAATACCCGTGGTGCAGTGCCCGGGTTAGCCGTTCATTTTGAACGTAAAACCGATCATCATACTAACAAAGACATTGATGTGTCGAAAACTCATTTGAATCAAGATCTTATATCAGATGGTTCAGATATGCTGTCACGCTTCAATGAGCGGTTAAATGACGTTTATTGCATGAAAAGAGACGATGTGAAGGCTTTAGCGACTTGGATAATCACTTTACCGGAAGAGTTATCAGAAGTGCCCTATGAGCAACAGAGCGCCTTTTTTGAAGCAACCAAACAATTTCTAGACGATCGTTATGGGAAAGACAATGCTGTAGCCGCTGTGGTGCACTATGATGAGACAACACCCCATTTGCACTATGCCTTTGTACCAGTTGTTTTTGATTCCAAAAAAGAGCGCTATAAGGTTTCTGCTAAAGAAGTCCTTACCCGTCATGACTTACAAACCTTCCATGATGATTTGGATCAGAATTTAAAAGCTGTCCTGCCCTTTTATGAACAAGGGATTTTAAATCACAAAACCTTACCGTTTGAGAATGTCGCTGCAATCAAAAAATACAATTATCAATTTAAAGCCTTAAAAGAGGAACTAGTCAATGTTGAAGAAAATATCAGTGCTAAAAAAGCCTTACTCAAAGTTACGAATGAAGCTCTAACTGAAGTTGAATTAGCTGAAAAACAAATTGATTACTTTAAACAAGCGTTATCTAAAAATTTATTTGGTAAGACCGTCATTAAACCCGATGATTTAGATCGCTTTAAAAGCGTTTTGTCCAATATGAAAAAAGCCACCCTGCAAAGCCAACGTGATGCAGCAGATAGCAACCAAGCCTTATTAAAAACCAAATCCCAATTAGCAGAGGTGCAATCTGACTATCAACAGCTGAAGGATAGGCATCAAGCGCTGCAGAAGCGGCAGCGAGAACAGCAACAGATGGATTATGCCATGCGAGACATGCTTAAAAATGATTATGGTGTCGACAAGTTATCGCATACTGATGTGGAGGCCCGATATGTTCTTTATAAGCTGGATCATGAAAAACTCACTCAAAATAAAAAAGTAGCCCAGTCCTGGTTAAAAACACTTACGACAGCTAGAGCAGATCCAGATACGCAAATAGCGCCAACTAGATTGGATCGCGGTATCGAACAAGTTAAAGCATTAATTAATCGAATCATTGAATTAACGCGTTATCTTTTTAAAGGACCAAGTCTATAACGTTAAAACGGCTTATTTGATCGTTTAAGCGTTTTTAAACACGCAACGTATAAATAAGTATTAACCAATTTTAAATGGCTCTATCAGCTTAATAAGTGGCAATCATATTAGATAACAAGTGATATGTCATTTAAATTCATTCAAAAAAGAACCCCACGTACAAAATTGACGTACGATGGGATTCTTTTTGTTTTGTTTTTTTATGGGTTCAATAAAAAGGCGCAGCCTATTATAAGTTTATCTTTTATATTTTAATCTTTTGTTCTTTTGCGTAGTTAGAAATTCAGTAATATCAAGGGTTTAATAGGTAATATAGCGACAAAAAACTATGTATATAGCGACAAAAAACTATGCATATAGCGACAAAAAACTATGTATATAGCGACTTTATAAAATATTTTGTCGCTATATAATGTTACAATAAAAGCATAAAGAAATTCCCGACTAAAAGTTTTTCTTTATGCTTATCCAACAACACGCCTAAAGGAGCGTATTTATATGTCTATTATACCAGAATCAAAGACAAGGCAGGTGCAGACCTTGAATGAATTATCAAAACGTAAAGTCGTTGAGCATAATAGCCTAATCACGTCGATTGCTAAAATGGACAAAACCCCATTAAAGATGTTTGAATTAGCTGTTTCTTTAATTGATACAAAAAATCCACCAAAAGACCAGACAGTTTATTTATCCAAGCAAGAGTTATTTGCTTTTTTTAACGTGGATGATAGCAATAAACATAGTCGTTTTAAGGAAGCAATTGAAAAAATGCAGAAACAAGCATTTTTTAAGATAAAAAAAGCCAAAGAAAAGGGATATGAATTTGAAAGTATTGTGCCTATCCCTTATGTTAAATGGGCTGATTATCATGATGAAGTAACTATCCGATTTAGCCCTGAAATCATGCCTTATTTAATCAATCTCAAAACCAATTTTACGCAACATGCCTTATCAGAGATTTCTGAATTGAATAGCAAGTATGCAATCATTTTGTACCGTTGGTTATCAATGAATTACAACCAATATGAGCATTACAGCGTTAAGGGTGGGCGAAGAGAAGAGCAAGTGGAAAGTTACCGTAATCCGATAATCACTATTCGGGAATTGCGCGACACGACCGATACGGTGAGTGAATATAAAAAGTTTACTGATTTTGAAAGAAGAGTATTAAAAGATCCGATTGAAGAAATCACAAACCATACCAGCTTTAATGTTACGTATGAAAAAGTAAAAAAAGGACGCAGCATTGAGAGTATTGTCTTTCATATCACTAAAAACCAAGTGGCAGATGATATTAGTTATAAACAGGATGATCCTCTTTATATCGAGGGTAAGATTCGTCAAGAAGAAACAGAAGATATGTTGACTGTTAAGGCTATAAAAAGTCCATATACAAAGTTACTTATGGAGCAGTTTTTATTGTCATATATTGATTTAACGGATACGTCTATTTTATCAGGGTTACAGAAAAATGTTTATCCACGTTATGACGAATTAAAAGAGTTACGTGGTTTAAAGGGTGTTAAAGAACACTTGGCGTATATCCGAGACAAACAAGATGACTATTCGAAAAAGAATATTGCTAAGTATCTTAAAAAGTCGATTGAACAGTATCTACCAATCGTTAAAAGGCAGGATATAGATCATGAGTGAAAATTTAAAAACAATTCGAGAACTTGCTGACGAATTTAATGTGTCTAAACAAGCAGTTAGAAAAAGATTGACTGAGGAATTTAGAGAAGACTATGTAGAAACTGTACATAGTAACGGAGTGGAAACGTTGGTAGTAACATTTACTGGTTATATGCTTTTAAAGCAGCATTTTTCGGGTGGTAATGATTCTGGTAAAGTTGATAGCAACGTTGGTGGTAACGGTGGTGTCAACTTTACCAGTGATAGTAAGAAAACCGTTGATGAAGTATCTGTACTAAAAATATTAGAACAACAATTAGCTGTTAAAGATAGGCAATTAGAAAATAAAGATTCACAGATATCTCAAATGCAAAATTTGCTAGATCAACAACAACGGTTAGCTTTGCAAGATAAGAAAATACTGGAAGAATATAAATCAGAAATAAAGGCTTTAAAAGCATTGAATAATCCATCTCAAGATATAGAAAGAGATAATGTTTCCCCAAAAGAAACTACAGAAGACAATATACAAGAATCGCCCCAAAAGAAAAATAAAAAGTGGTGGCCATTTAGCAAAAGAGTACAAAAAAATGATTGATTCAAAAATTATGGAGACAACCCAGTCTATTTTGAAAGACTTTGGGAATATTTATTTTATATCTGGTGAAACGGTTGAATTATTCAGGTATGAAGTTAAAAAAAGTTATTGTATATGAGCCACAATAAAAAAGTTCCGAAAAAACATATACAAAGGTTAGAGAAGCAGTTAGGTATTTATATTTTTGATTCGTAAACCACGACTTTATAGGGTCTATAGTCATATTATGGATACGTATATATGTAAAATTAGTAAGGAGAGACATAATGATTATGTTGATTGGTGGCGTCCGTTAAAAGGACGTCTAAAAAATGACGTTCTTTTTCGCTTAGTTTCAATTAAACGAAATGGAGAACAGAATTATGAATATAGATTCAAACAATATTAGAAATTTTTCGATCATTGCCCACATTGATCACGGTAAGTCGACTTTAGCAGACCGTATTATGGAGTTCACCAACACGGTGGATGACAGGACTTCTAAGCCCCAATTGTTAGATAATATGACGGTCGAAAAAGAACACGGTGTGACGGTTAAATCCCAAACGGTCACCAATTATTATCTTGCCAAAGACAATCGGCAATACGTACTGAACTTGATTGATACACCAGGTCACGTTGATTTTTCATATGAAGTAACAAAGAGTCTGTCTGCGACAGAAGGTGTGATTTTATTGGTTGATGCTACGCAAGGGGTGCAAGCGCAAACTATTGCGAATTATAATTTAGCTAAAGCCCAGCACATTAAAATCATGCCGGTGATTAATAAAATCGACAGTCCCAATGCTGAAATAGCGAATGTTAAACAGCAAATTTTGGATTTAGATAGTCAATTTAAGCCGGCAGATATCCTGGAGATTTCTTCGAAAAACGGTACCGGGGTGACTGAATTACTGGAAGCCATCGTGGTCAACATTCCCGCACCGACATTAGCTGACCAAGCCCAAGAACTAAAAGCGCTCGTGTTCGATATGACCTATGATAGCTATCAAGGCGTCATTGCCCATATTCGCTTAGTGGCTGGTGAGATCAAAGCCAACCAGAAGCTCATATTGATGAATGCTTGCAAAAAATTTGATGCCAAATCAATTGGAATCTTCAATCCGAATATGGTCGGGCAAGACACGCTGCATGCTGGTGAAGTTGGCTATGTGGTGACTGGTATCAAAGAAGTGAACCAAATTCGTGTGGGTGATACGATTACGACCGCGGTTGCCGGTACCGCAGATCCACTACCTGGTTATGAGGAGGCGACTTCCGTAGTATATGCGGGCATTTTCCCGAAGGACGATTTTCTAGAGATGAAGTCAGCGTTATTTAAAATCGCGTTAAATGACTCGTCTTTGAAGATCGAAAATGATTACTCCGATGCGCTGGGTCAGGGCTTTCGAGTGGGCTTCTTAGGTAATTTCCATTTGCAGATTATCAAAGAACGCCTACTGGTAGAGTATGGGATGGAAGTAATTACGACTTCACCCAATGTGACTTACAAAGTACATTTGAAGAATGACAAGGACGTTTCAGTCAATAATCCAGTCAATTTTCCAAATTATTCGGACATCGATTATGTAGAAGAACCCATCGTTACGATGACCATCACTACACTTCCCGAATCCGTTAATCAGGTGATTAACTTATCAGAGAAGTACCGGGGTGTCTTGATTGACCTGAACAACCTTAGTAACTTAGTCCAGTTAACCTATAACATGCCGTTATCTGAAATCGCGTACCATTTTTTCAACGCATTGAAGTCAGAAACCCATGGTTACGCGACGTTGGCGATGGGTGAGATCACTTATCAGCCAGCAGATATAGTGAAAATAACTTTTGATATTAATTACAGTAATGTACCGCAATTGACGTTCATTACAAACCGGACCAACGCTGCGGATCAGTCCCAAGAGATCGTCCACAAGCTAAAGTACACCGTGCCACGCCAATTGTATCCAATGCCGGCACAAGCCATCGTTGAAGGAAAAGTCATTGCCCGTGTCGATATTCCTCCAATTCGAAAGAATGCCGCCGTCTCTGGTGAGAAAAAGAGTATTTCAAAGCAACAAGCCTTGCTCCGCCGACAAAGCCTAAATAAGCGCAAAACCAAGCAACTAGATTTTGAATTACCACAAAGCGTATTTGATATTTTCTTGGATATTTAGGATTATGTATTCTTTAAATAATGCATTAGGCTTTTATGTCAGGAATCCGGACCACTTTTTCGACCCCTTTCGGGCTCGTTCCCAGATTTTTTTGTGGGTTTACCCCTTTTCCGGCCAGAGGACTGGTATTTTGAATGAATTTCACAAGTTTGAAGGCACACCCAATAAGCGCCAATGTGGGACAAATAAATTTATTGGATTAACAATTAAAGAAACTGTTCCGGACTATCAAAAGCGTGTACCAGTTAACTATGCTGGTGTTCATGAGTTAATTCAAACTTATGACTATTAAAAAACACCCTGGTTTGTCTACAAAGTTATATTGAAGAACTGAAAAATAAACATAAAGATGTTTACCTCATCCGTAGTGATGAGCGCAATACTAAACTGAAAATGCATCGATTTTCTGGAGAGGTGTCACACTATGTCGGTTTCTTACCGGACTTTGTCTTATATTTATCAGGTTTATATTGAACCTAGAGGTACCCAATTACTTGACCAAGATCAGTGGAAGAGTTGATGTGATAGGTGAAAATAATCAAGCTAAATTGTATGGGGTTAAATTTTATTTTTATGGTGATTCAAGACAAGTTCGCCAATATATTCAAAAACTAATGGTCTAAAATGTAATAATCACCCCTGATGAACCCTATTAAAACAACCCCCATTATCTACCGGTTAGATAATGGGGGTTGTTTTTTTGTTAAGTGATATAATAAACCATAAAAGAAGTTTAGAAATGCGGTCCTGGTCATCAATAAATAAACAATTTAATTATTTAATTTCAGAAAGGTATATATGAATCATGGCGCAACAAATTGTCCTACCCATCAAAGACTCCAACGTTTTAAAGATGGTACAAGATACACTTCTCGATAGTTTCCTTGCTGGTCGCCGAAATTACACCGTTTTTCAAGTTGGTAAGGCCACGCTACTACGTGTGA
This sequence comes from Leuconostoc sp. XM4, assembly GCF_055698815.1. Classification (NCBI taxonomy): domain Bacteria; kingdom Bacillati; phylum Bacillota; class Bacilli; order Lactobacillales; family Lactobacillaceae; genus Leuconostoc; species Leuconostoc sp. XM4. The sequence goes on from NZ_CP134509.1 coordinate 8,294, forward strand.
GTGATGTCATGACATTAAAAAAATCAGATGTCTATAATCCAGACGGCTCTGTCAAAAATACAGCCTTTATTCATGATAAAAAGACCGGTAAAGCAAACACGTTATATTTAAAGCCTGTTCAGCAAGACTTGTTGCAATATCATGATTGGCTGGTTCAAGAAAATATCAATTCTGATTGGTTATTCCCCTCGACAGCCCATCCTGATCGACATATCACCGAGAAACAGTTTTATAAAGTGATGGCGCGTGTTGGCGATCTACTAAGCATTAACTATCTAGGCACACATACCATGCGTAAAACAGGCGCCTATCGTGTTTATACTCAATCAAATTACAACATTGGTCTAGTCATGCATTTATTAAATCATTCTAGTGAGGCTATGACGCTGACTTATCTTGGTTTAGATCAAGCAAGTCGTGAAACCATGTTAGATCAAATTGATTTTGGGTAAACTCATGCCTTAATTAGACTCAAGTAATACTTTAGTGACTGATCAAGCTAAAATTTGCTAACCTATGTATTAAATATATAAGCAATGGGAGTTGATCATATGCAATTAGGTGAAAAAATAAAACATTTACGTCAATCTAACAAAATGTCGCAATCTGACTTAGCTAAGTCTTTACACGTTTCCTATCAAGCTATATCAAATTGGGAAAGGAATAAAAGTTACCCTGACAAAGAAAATATCATTATGATTTCCAATCTATTTAATATTCCACTCGATGAACTTATGCGCGATGAACAAAAATACACACCTCGATCTAACTCTCTTATCAAGTATAATTTACAAAATATTGTTATTTTGATTGGCGCTTTCTTTATTGTGCCTAGTATGATCTTTTTATCAAATGAGTTATCTATGTTAGGTCTCTTGCTTGGATTTTCAATAATAAGTTTTAGTGACTATATTGTTGAATTCATCAGAAACTTCAAAAATTAATTATTGTGGTTAAACCGTCTCGAGATTGTCCCAGACGGGTAGAATTCTGCATGATAACTAAGTATTGTCAGTAACCTGTCGCCTAATTGTCGGACTACTGACGTGTTAACTCTTTTAGCATATATCTATGATTATTTATAAAATCATTAGTGAAAGAGAGAAAAATGTATGAGTCACGAAACGCGTATTACACTAATTAGAAAGTCAAAAGGATTAACACAAGAAAAAAAACGTCCTCAGCATCAAAAGTGAGGACGTTTTTTTAGATTTCTTTTTCTAAAATCGGACAAATACGATCTTGTTTTCCTAAAGGAAAATGTTTGATCCCGATTTTTTTAAATCCATGACGTTCATAAAAACGAATACCTGCATAATTTTTTTCATAAACAGTCAAACGTAAATAACGTTTTTGTTTCGTTTTAGCATAACGATTCGCTTCATCGAGTAACTGTTGCCCTAACCCTTTGTTTTGATAATCTTTGAGCAGATAGATCCGTTGAATCTCTATAGCATCTTTTTCATCATTGACTTTCATATAACCAATGAGTATTTGATGATCCTTAATACCAATAAATTTACTGGTTGGCTGTGCCAATTCTACTGCCAATATTTCAGTTGTCAATTGTGTCTGTAAATATACTTGCATATCAAGTGGATCTGCGCCATCGATAAACGATTCATAAAAAGTGACAACACTTACAACTTGTAAAGCATCTAGATCATCATAATCTAAATACGCTAGTGTGATTTGATTGTTCATCTAACTCCTCCTTTTGGCATAGTATACTATAAATCTAGTATCTTTCAGAACTCATAAGGAATTGATCTTATACTAAAAAATGGACTATTTTTATTCAGTCCGTAAAATGAAAGTATATGATTAATTAATATCATTTCCTAGTTTTAGATAATCGAATCCTCTCCTATTTTTTGTTAAACTTGTTTTAGGAAAAAGGGGGCTACAATGATTACAAAATTAAACAGTTTTTCAGATAGGGACTTAGAACAATTGGCACAGATTTGGTTGAATGGCAATTTACAAGCACATTCATTTATTCCCGCTCAGTATTGGAAAAATCAATTTGTGAACATTAAAAAAATGTTGCCTGAAGCAAATATTTTTGTGTATAGGAATAATGAAACAATTATCGGTTTTTTAGGCGAATTAGATGGTTACATAGCTGGATTATTTGTTGACATGAACTACAGAAACCAAGGTGTTGGTAGCCGATTAATTAATTACCTAAAACAAATTAACGACAAATTAACACTTTCAGTCTATGTAGATAATATTAATGCCGTTAATTTTTATGAGAATAAAGATTTTATCATAGACAGTGTAGGTATGGATACTGAGACTGATTCAAAAGAGTATCATATGATTTGGGAAAAATAAAATGTCAAGACTTTTTTATAAAAGCTTTGCTTTTTTATTTTGCAATAAATAATGCTAATGTAAGTGACAGAATAATTAGTACCAGTATCGCTAAGACACTTTTTATGCCAAAAGCAATAGTTAGACTTATCAAAATAATAAGTGGCAAATAAAAATAGTCCAATTTATTGACTTCTGAGCAATCCATACCAGTGTAGATTTATTAAAATTGTTACCAAAAAAACGCGTGTAGTTTGCTTACAGGGAATATTGGTCATAACTTAATACGATGAGAAATTATATTAGCATTCAAAATAAGTTGGGATAGACACCGATGCTATCTCAACTTATTTTTTATGTGGTTAAGCTGACATCAGCTTGCCCCACGCGGGTAGCGTTCTGCATGACATGCTCCCGCTGAAGGTGATCTTGCAATGATAAATTGCCCTGTCACGGCGTGACCCGCCGGAGGTTTTACAAGCCAGATAAGTGGCGTTGTAAAATAGCCCTTTCCCCAGTCGGAAGGGGAAACGCTACTGTCATCGCTTGTCGATGACGCGCCTCGCAGAGCCTGTCCAAAATAGCATTTTGGTATAACAGGCTATACCAGATTTTTAACGGTGTTATACTGGTCTCGTAAAACCTTTTTCGAGGAGGCAATTTTTATGGCGCATTTAAAGAAAAATACCCGTGGTGCAGTGCCCGGGTTAGCCGTTCATTTTGAACGTAAAACCGATCATCATACTAACAAAGACATTGATGTGTCGAAAACCTATCTGAATCAAGATCTCATGTCTGATGGTTCAGATATGCTTTCACGCTTCAATGGACGTTTAAATGACGTTTATTGCATGAAAAGAGACGATGTAAAGGCGTTAGCGACTTGGATTGTTACTTTACCTGAAGAACTCACAGAAGTGCCCCACGAGAAACAGAGCGCCTTTTTTGAAGCAACTACCAATTTTCTTAATGCACGTTATGGTCAAGAAAATGCCGTGGCCGCTGTCGTGCATTATGATGAGACAACCCCTCACTTGCACTATGCCTTTGTCCCTGTTGTTTTTGATGATAAAAAATCGCGTTATAAAGTATCCGCTAAAGAAGTGCTAACGCGACATGATTTACAAACCTTTCATGAGGATCTAGATCAGGATTTAAAAAAGGTGCTCCCTTTTTATGAAAAAGGCATTTTAAATAACAAAACCTTACCGTTTGAGAATGTCGCTGAAATCAAAAAATACAACGATCAGTTTAACGCCTTAAAAAATGAACTAGCTGACGTTGAAGAAAATATTAGTGCTAAACAGGCCGTACTTAAAATCACGGATCAAGCCTTAACGGAAGTTGACTTAGCCGAAAAACAAATTGATGATTTTAAACAAGCCTTATCTAAAAACCTCTTTGGTAAGACGGTGATTAAACCAGATGACTTAGATCGCTTTAAAAACGTGTTAGCCACGATGAAGAAAGACACCTTACAAAGCCAGCATGAGACGGAAGAACTCAAGCAAGCGTTAGAACAAGTCAAAGCGCAATTAGCTGACATCCAATCTGATTATCAAAACCTTAAAGAAACGCATGAAGCGCTTCAGAAGCGGCAGCGAGAACACCAACAGATGGGTTATGCTATGCGTGATATGCTTAAAAATGATTATGGTGTGAACAGTATGAAAACAAGTGATGTTAAAGCACGCTATGTGCTTTATAAGCTTGATCATGACATACTTACAAAAAATAAGAAGATAGCCGATTCCTGGTTAAAGGCCCTCATGCTAGCACGAGAAGATCAAGACACGAAAATATCGCCAACTAGATTAGATCACGGTATTGAACAAGTTAAAGCATTAATCAATCGAATCATTGAATTAACGCGTGATCTTTTTAAAGGACCAAGTCTCTAACGTTAAAACGGCTTATTTGCCCGTCTAAGCGTTTTTATCTGCAATACGTAGAAATAGTCATCAAATAGATTAAAATGTCGCTATCAGCTTAATAAATGGCAATCATGTTAGACAACTAGGTGCCGGCATTTGAAATGATTCAACACAAAAAGAACACCACGTACAAAATTTATGTACAACGGTGTTCTTTTTATTTTTCTATTTTATTGAATTAATAAAAAGGCGGAGCCTATTATAAGTTTATCTTTTATATTTTAATCTTTTGTTCTTTTGCGCGCTTAGAAAGTGAGCGTTATCAGTACTTTAAAGTTAAATACGTGTACAAAATACTGTGCATACGTGTACAAAATACTGTGCATACGTGTACAAAATACTGTGCATACGTGTACAATTTTATTTTTATGTACACGTTAAATGATATAATAAAAAGCATAAAGAAATTCCCGGCTAAAAGTTTTTCTTTATGCTTATCCAACAACACGCCTAAAGGAGCGTATCTATATGTCTATTATACCAGAATCAAAGACAAGGCAGGTGCAGACCTTGAATGAATTATCAAAACGTAAAGTCGTTGAACATAATAGCCTAATCACGTCGATTGCCAAAATGGACAAAACCCCATTAAAGATGTTTGAATTAGCTGTTTCTTTAATTGATACAGACAACCCACCTCCAGATCAAACGGTTTATTTATCAAAACGAGAGCTGTTTGCTTTCTTTAAGGTGAATGACAACGATAAACATAGTCGCTTTAAACAAGCGATTGAAAAAATGCAAAAACAGGCTTTTTTTCAAATTAGAGAAAAAACCAGTCAGGGATTTCAATTTGAAAGCATTGTTCCTATACCGTATGTAAAGTGGACGGATTATAACGACGAAGTGAAAATTGAATTTCATCGTGAAATCATGCCTTATTTAATAAATCTCAAAACCAATTTTACGCAGCATGCTTTGTCAGATATTGCAGAATTGAATAGCAAGTATGCAATTATTTTATACCGTTGGTTATCGATGAATTACAACCAGTACGAGCATTACAGCGTTAAAGGTGGTCGAAGACAAGACCAAATTGATAGTTATCGTAATCCTGAAATGAGTATCCGAGATTTACGAGAAATGACAGATACGGTAGATGAGTATCAGGATTTTAGAAATTTTGAAAAAAGAATTTTAAAAAATGGTATTGAAGAAATTACAAATCATACAACTTTTAATGTGACGTACGAAAAAGTTAAAAAAGGCCGCAGCATTGATAGCATTGTCTTTCACATTAATAAAAAACAAATTGCTGATGACAGTAGTTATAAACAAGATGATCTTCTTTATATCGAGGGTAAGATTCGTCAAGAAGAAACAGAAGATATGTTGACAGTTAAGGCAATAAAAAGTCCATATACAAAGTTACTTATGGAACAGTTTTTATTGTCATATATTGATTTAACGGATACTACTATTTTGTCAGGGTTACAGAAAAATGTTTATCCACTTTATGACGAATTAAAAGAGTTACGTGGTTTAAAGGGCGTGAAAGAACACTTAGCCTATATCAGAGACAAACAAGATGACTATTCGAAAAAGAATATTGCTAAGTATCTTAAAAAATCGATTGAACAGTATCTACCCATCGTTAAAAGGCAGGATATAGATCATGAGTGAAAATTTAAAAACAATCCGAGAACTTGCTGATGAATTCAAGGTATCTAAGCAAGCAGTTAGAAAAAGATTAACAGATGAATTTAGAGCAAACTACGTAGAAACTGTATATAGAAACGGAGTAGCAACGTTGGTAGTAACAGTTACTGGTTACATGCTTTTAAAACAACATTTTTCTAGTGGTAACGACAGTGAAAAAGTAGGTAGTAACGTTGGTAGTAACACTGGTAATGTAGATACTACCAGCGATATTAAGCAAATAAGAGATAACAGCTATGTATTTAAAATCTTAGAACAACAATTAGCTGTAAAAGATAAGCAAATAGAAAATAAAGATTCACAAATATCTCAAATGCAAAATTTGTTAGATCAACAACAACGATTAGCATTACAAGATAAAAAACTTTTGGAAGAATATAAGTCAGAAATCAAAGAATTAAAATCGTTAAATATGCCAAAAAAAGGTACTGAAGAAGACGATGTTATTCAAAAAGAAAATTCAGTAGAATACAAGAAAAAAATTCCTCAAAAGCAAAATAAAAAATGGTGGCAATTTGGTAGTAGATTGTAATGAATGCACATAAAATACTCCTATACTTTACTTTTATGGACTGAATAAAAATAGTCCATTTTTTGATATTAAGATTAGTTTAGTGTTAATGTATACACTATGGGAGCGTAGATAATGAATAAATATTACTATAAATTATTAATCCTGATTATTGCGTTGTTTGGGGTAACACTAGTTATGAATAACACAACTTCAGCTGATAACAGTAACACTTCTACAACAAATTCCACTAGTTCTGCCCAGTCAAATGATCCTGGTGTTGCAATTGTTCATAACGACAAAGAATATTGGTCAGCAATTGCAGACCAGACTGTATCTAATATTGTTCTTGCCAATGATATTGTTGCACAAGAAAGTAATCGCATCGGATCAGGAAATATTCAAAGAAGTTTGACGATTGATGGTGAAGGGCACAACCTATCTTATTTAATGACATCGTATGATCCCCCAGTCCTTTATACAGATGCAAATGGAATTTCAATTAATATTGAAAATATCTCTATCGGCAGTGCTAACAATCCCGGAAATACATGGTATGGTATCGTACGAGTTGTAAATTCAAATGTTACGATGAATGTATTAAATGTAAATTACTATGCAACATATGGGGCGCAACCTTTTTATGCAAACGGTAATTCAGAAACGGTTCTTAACTTTTATGGGAAAAATTCCTTTAAATTAGGTAACGGATCTGCAAATTATGGCGGAGAATTCGTTGAAAGATTCCAAACTGTTAACTTTAAATCAGGAAGCTCAACATCCGTTGATCAAAATACTAGTGATGCATCTGCTGTATTTTGGGGAATTAGTGGAACAAATATTAATGTAGAAGCGAATGCTAATTTATCAATAAGGTCTAATAAGCAGAATTTACTTTACAATAGGCCAACTCTAAATATTTTAGATAACGCAACCTTTACCTATGAAAGTTATAAAGGAATGTCATATGCTACTCCTAATTTAGCTAGTTCAAGTAACACTGTTATAAATACAAGCCCAAATAGTGTGTTTAACTTAATTTCAAATGATTATTCGATTGGATTATCAAATATTATTTTAAATGCAAATGGACCTAAATCAATTTACGCGTTAAATAATAATGGTATTGCTGCCACTTCTGGAGCAATGACTGTAAATAGAACTGATTCTAGTAAGTATCCCTATACTCTGCAATCATTAAGTACTACAAATATACAGACAACTGGTAAGGATAATATTTTAGCCAATACCTCATTCATTCTAAACTCCAGTACTGGTATTAATGGCAAGGCTTGGGTATATACGACTACACCAACAATTGATTCAGTATCATTTGATTCTCAAGTTGGATCTAAAATAAGTGACTTAACGGGAACCATTATTGGATCTCAAAATACAGTTCGAAATATAAAAGTTTCGTCATCTAAACTTTACACAGGGTCTGATATTACAACAGATACAGCACAATCTCAAATTGATAAATCAACTATTTCCACTCAAACCGTATCTGGTAATGATCCTGCTATTATTGGATCAAATATAAGTGGCGGGCAACTTCAATATATCTATTACAATATTCAAGATTCGAATAAATATCCGGGATTTGTCTTAAAATCTAAATGGGTTGAAGCACAAAAAATACAAACTAGTTATAAAGAAATCACAATTCCTGATAAAAATATCACATTTGATCAACCAATTCCCGGATTGTTTAATGATGTATCTGATTATAAAGTTTATAACTCAGGTAATGTACCTGTTAACTTAAGCGTGACATCTATTACAAATTCTAATACAAACGTTGGATTAGTTGAAACAGGATCTATTTTTAATACAGGTAAACAGGAAGTTTCACTGAAGCTAAATGGGTCGTCTTCAACATCGTCTACATCTTGGGATTTTAAAAATCCAGGAACAGAAAAAATTGAAGTCGATCCGTATTATACGGTTAACAACAACGTTACATTAAATATAGGAGGTAATTACTCGGGCCCACTGATTGGTCAATTACCGCTATTATATAAAATTAATATTAGTATTTCAGAAACTAACTAGATTAGAAAGTTAAAAGATTATGCCAAAAACTCCTATCGAAAATCACACATCACTCGAAGAAGAAAACAAAAAAAAGAAAAAACGCTTTATATGGTTTTGGTTAATTTTAATAATACTTGCTGCTATAGCTGGGGGTACATTTTTCTATTATCATCGTGCAGAACATACACCGAAGTCACAAGTGGTTTCTGGCGATTTTTTACCTAAGAAAAAGGACGCTAGAGATATGACAGATGCGGAGTTAGGGAAATATGCTCAAAAAGCAGTTGATGATTCAAAGTTTCAGTTAGAGATAAATCCATCGTCGATTATAAATTACGATACTCAGTCTGGCTACATCGGTATTAAAAATCCGAAAACAAACGCATATCCGATTAATGTCACTTTCTTTACCCAAAATAGGAAAAAAATATATTCATCCGGCGCGATCGAACCGGGCCAGGAAGTTACCAATGGTAAGTTAACTGAAAAAATACCGAGAGGAAAATATGAAATAAGGGCTCGTTTTGATATATATGATAACAAGACTCATGAAAAGCGTGGTCAGCAGTTTGCAATTGTCAACATGATTGTTCAATAATATAGTGTCAAGACAAAGACATTAAAATGAGTCAAAAAAATATCTTATGGAGAAAGGCAGAATATTTATATTCTGAGAGTTAAGGGTAATGACTAGATTAATAAGGGCATCAGTAATTGTCGCAACCATCCTTGGGTCGGGATTGTTTGCAGATAAAGCATTTGCTGACCAAACGATTCAAGGTGGAACAGCAACTATAGAGGTTAATGGAACTTTGGGGGCTGATAACACAAACCCAGACTCAACAATTCCAGAGGGTGATGATAATTGGATTAACGTTACAGTACCGACATCAACAATTTTCTACAATACACCAAAAAATTCTGCAATCCAATCACCTACTTACAGCATCACGAATAATTCAGGACGTCCAGTATCAGTATCAACAGAAGGATTAACTTCAGTTGCAAATAACTCGGAACCTAGTGACTTCGATTTGACATTAAACACAGTCGGGACATCAACCAATCCAGCAACAACAGCTACGATAAATTTAATAAATAAGGGCTCAATTCAACAATCTGTAAATACTCCACTGATCAATTTAGCTAATAAAGATGGTAAGTTGACTAGCAGTGGAGCAGCTAATGAAGGAGATAATTCCGTAAAGTTTACTTACGGAGGTTCATCTGCCACAACAAGCATGACAACGCTCAAATACAATTTGGGATTTACATTTAAATCTATCGGTTGGTAAAAATAACTTAAAAAGGGACTATAAATTACTAATCACCCCTCAAAAAGACTATTAAAATAACCCCTATTATCTAACCAGTAGATAATAGGGGTTGTTTTTTTGTTAGGTGATATAATAGAACTTAAAATTAGGGGGTTTTAAACATGAACAATGTTGAACGTATTTCTATACTAGAAAAATCTATATCTATAAAAACAGACGGCCATAATGAACAAGAACTAGCTGAATATTTTAAAAAAATTCTGAAGGATCATAACATTGAATCAACAGAAATACCATTTGCCACAGGAAGATCTAACTTGATAGTTTCGATGGGACATGGTGATCGTATACTAGGTCTAACTGGACATATGGATACAGTAAATATAGGACCATTGTCAGATTGGAAAAGCGATCCGCTTGTCCTAACTGATATGGACGGGAAATTATTTGGACGTGGTACCTCTGATATGAAAGGCGGATTGGTTGCTTTAATTATTGCCTTAATCGAAATTAAGGATGAGGGGATAGATTTAGGTGGACAAATTAGACTTCTAGCTACAGGTGGTGAAGAAAAGGGCCAATTAGGATCTGCTAGCTTATTAGGTCATCAACTAATATCAGATCTCGACGCACTAATTGTTGCTGAACCTTCTCGATTATCTAATCCTAAATCAGGAAAAAGTACTCAATTCGCAATTTTTGGACAAAATGGTGTGCTAGATTTTGAAATTATCTCTAAAGGAAAATCTGCCCATAGTTCAATGCCGGAGCTTGGTATCAATGCTATTGATAACCTACAGGAATACATGAATCAACAAAAAAAGTATTTTGAGCACATGGTTCAAATAAATGATAGTGTGCTGGGTAAAATTATTCCTGTAAACTCTATTATTTCGGGTGGGGAACAAATTAATTCAGTCCCTTCTTATGCCAAATTGACAACAAAAGTCAGAACAACAACTATGGTTAATGCCAATCGAATAATTAGTGATTTAGAAGATATTACTAGCAAAATGAATAAGGTTGCAGATATGAATTTAGAACTCAATGTTCTACGACAATTAGATCCCGTAGTGACCAGTAAAGATTCATCAATCATTAAATTGGTTTCGCTATATGGACCAGAGTGCTTTAAACAGAAAATCACTTTGAGAACTGTAGCTGGTACAACTGATGCCGCAACATTTATCTCTGAAAATGATCGCATGGATATTGTCCAGATTGGTCCAGGAAATGATTCAAGCCATATGGCTAATGAATATATATTTAAGCAAGATTTTATAAATTACATTGAATTTATTAAAAAAATCATAGTCTCGTACTTAAACGATGAATTAGTTAAGGATATTTAACATATATGGTGCAACAAATCGTACTCCCAATCAAAGACTCAAACGTCTTAAAAATGGTGCAAGACACCTTACTAGATAGTTTTCGGGCTGGTCGCCGAAACTACACTATCTTTCAAGTCGGCAAAGCCACCCTGCTACGGGTGAGTGATGTCATGACGTTAAAGAAATCAGATATCTATAATCCAGATGGCTCTGTTAAAAATACGGCTTTTATTCATGATAAAAAGACGGGTAAAGCAAACACGTTATATTTAAAACCCGTTCAGCAAGACTTGCTGCAATATCATGATTGGATGGTCCAAGAAAATATTAATTCTGAATGGCTATTCCCCTCAACAGCCAATTCTGATCGCCATATAACCGAGAAACAGTTTTATAAAGTGATGGCGCGTGTTGGTGATCTATTAGGCATCAACTATCTAGGTACTCATACCATGCGTAAAACAGGCGCCTATCGCGTTTATACGCAATCAAATTACAACATAGGTCTAGTCATGCACTTATTGAATCACTCAAGTGAGGCTATGACGCTTACTTATCTTGGCTTGGATCAAGCTAGTCGAGAGACTATATTAGATCAAATTGATTTTGGATAATGTTTAGTATTGATTCGAGTACATTATTCATAGATTTTATGATGTTGCTTGTGATCAAGGCTATTTCAAAATGAGAACGCTTAAAAAACATCTTTATAGGATCAAATAGTACCGAAGTGTTCTTTATACAATCATATGATTAAAAGCGCTACAATTTAGATACCACATAATTGAAAGGATTACAAAATGACAATGAATTGGACAATTGTTGGAACAGGTGTTATTGCGCATGAAATGGCAACCGTGTTTAATAAGAATAATCGAGAAATTTATGGTGTATTTAGTCGTAATGCAGACAAAGTAAAACAATTTGCTACCGATTATGGCGTTCTTCATCAATTTAATTCTCTAGATGATGTATTTTCTGATGACAAAGTTGAAGCTGTGTATATTGCTACGCCACACAATACCCATTTTGATATTGCAAAACAAGCGATTGAACATGGCAAACATGTACTCATGGAGAAAGCAATTACCTTGAATAAGGCAGATTTGGATCAACTTGAAGATTTGGCGCAACAGCATAACGTTATCCTTTTAGAAGCAATGACCTTAGTTCATATGCCTTTAGCCAAAAAAGTAAAAGCTATGATTAATGACGGTCAATTAGGTAAAATTAAGCATATTAGTGTGGCACATGGCAGTGTTAAACCCTATGATCCTAAGAATCGCTTCTTTAATCCTGATCTAGGCGGTGGTGTCTTACTTGATATGGGTGTTTACGGTATATCTGGGGCACGCTATTTTATGTCAGATCAACCTGATAATGTGCAGTCTTTTGTTGACTATGCTCCAACGGGAGTTGATGAACAGGCAGTCACAATTCTTCATAATCAGTCGGGCGAATCTGCTACGGTATCTGTTTCTTTGCAAGCTAAGCAACCTAAAGCACTAACTATTTCGGGAACGAAAGGTTATATTACAATTCCAGAATACCCACGGGCACAATCAGCGAATTTTTATCATGTAGATAGTGATACCACAGAATCAATCACAGAGGGAAACACAGAAAATGCTTTGTTCTACGAAATTTTAGATTTCGAAAGTATAATTGCTGATCCATCAAACATTCAAAACTACAAGACAATGACAGATGATGTATTTACAATTTTCGAACAAATGAAAACAAGCTGGTCTCAGCAAAAGTAAGACTAGCTAGAGTAGCTAATAGTAATTACGTTTAACAGTAAATTTCCCCTGCACAGAAGTTTTATAAGGTGTTGGATCGCGTTGGTTATCTATTAGGTATCAAGATTACATGCGTAAAACAGGCGCTTATCGCGTCTATACGCAGTCACATTCCAATATTGAGTTAGACCATGCTAGATCAAACTGAACTTGGTTAAGGGTTGTAACTTGTAAATAGTAAGCTGTTTTACTATGATCAATATACTAAAGATAAAAGGATAAGATAGTAATAATGAAATTATTGATTATTGGCGCTACTGGAATGACAGGGCAATCGTTAGTCGCTGAAGCCATTTCAAATGGATTATCAGTTGTTGCAAATGGGCGCAATCTAGATAAGCTCAGTGCTTTAAACAACGAATTTAAAGATATTACCATTTTGAACAAAGATGCTTTTGGAATCACATTAAGCGATTTAGAAGATGTTGATGTGATTATTGATGCGTTTGCAACCGCACCCGACCAAGCTTACTTACAAATTGATCTTGCTGCACATTTAATTTCTTTGCTACGTAATAGTAGCAAGCGTATTGGATTCATATTAGGAGCAGGTAGTTTATACACTGATGAATCAAAGAGCAAACTTACCTATGATTTAATTGCCGAAGATGACAGCACAAAACCGTGGAGTGCGATTCCTGAAAATCAATTATACGAACTTGAATTCTTACGCCGTGTTAAAAACGTAAATTGGTTTGGTGTGTCACCTGGTAGTAACTTTATTGCTGGTGAAAAATCAGATAACATTTTAGTTGGTGATGACATACTGTTAATGAATGACCAAAATGTATCAGAAACTACTTCTGGCACAATGGCATTTAAGGTCATTGAAGAAGTTAAAAATAACCAATACAATCAAAAGCGCTTTACGGTGGCTAATGGTTAACATGTATTTATCTACTAAAAACATCATCTTCTAGGAATGATCCTAGAAGATGATGTTTTTTGATTATGCTGCTTTATTTGTAATTGTATATTGCCTAATTTAATGACACTCAAACAATCTAGTAATTCTATGACTAATAAGATGAGAGAAGTTAAGTTCTATCACGCCGAAAGTAGTTGCCGGATCTCTGGATGCGACGATAGGAAGATGCGGTGCCGTACATAGGGAGTGCTCTGAGAAGAGTTCTTTTTTATGCGTTTATATACTTTTTTATTTGTATGTGTTTGGGCTCAACGTTAAACTTGTTTCATATTTGACTTTGATTAAACAAATATGCATACTCGAAAGTAGATAAAAAACGGTTCAGGGAGAATCAATTTGATTTCAATGATTTTGTCAGTCAAAAAATTATTTTCCTCTTTTTGGATTATTTTCAAATCAGAAGAAACTAAAGGACTGTTGATAGTCATATTTTTGACATTACTAAGTGGTGCTTTCTTTTACAGTACGGTAGAACATTTAAGTCTACTTAACGCTTTTTACTTAAGCTTTGTTACTTTAACGACGATTGGTTACGGTGACATTCATCCGGTGACGGATTTTGGAAAAGTATTTACTATGTTGTACTCTACGGTAGGGATTGGTTTAATGACAATTTTTGTGGCTACAGTAGCTAAAGCGTATATGTCAACTAAAACGAATAAACATCGACACTGAATGAAACACATTAAAACAATCATTGGGGAGTATTT